>CALFML010000920.1 GCA_937879845.1 uncultured Myxococcales bacterium | reverse complement strand
CCCCCCGCCGCGCGCTTCCCGCGCGGATAAACGCAGCGGACAAATCTCAGTGCCGTATGTATGAGTGAGCGGGCCGCCGGAGGCCAGTCCGGCCACCAGCCAATCGGGTGCGCAGGAATCGCCCCGCACCCCTTCGCAGAGCAACGAAACAGCCGCTTCACCGACGAAGTCTATTTTTTCGGACCTCAAACCCGCTGATAGGGCGCGCGAGACAAAACCAGAACCGTCATTCCGCAGCCGGGCAACACGCCCGCAAGCTGCGGACTCCGGTGCGAAACGATTGGCATCGCCGCTCAAAATCCGCCTGGTTCCACGCAGCTGGCCGGTCCGCGCGGAGGTCCGGGCGCGATGATGCTATGCTGAACAGGCAGCGATGCTGGTCTTATCGACCGGGGTCTTACCCTCCACAGAAAGGTGAGCGCATGTCCCACAAGATGCATCATCAGCAGCCGTCGTACGCCGCTCCTGCGGCTGACTTGGGGTGGCTACGCGCCCTGCGTACCAGCGTCCGCGCCGGGATCATGGTCGTCTTATGCGCCCTGCCCGGCTTGGCGCAGGCGCAGTCCGCCCGGGTCGTCGTTACGGCGCCGGCCGTGCGGGTCGTGGCGCCGCCGCCTCCGGTGGTCGTGGTGCAGCAGCCGCCCGTCGTGGTCGCCCCGCCGCCGCGGCCGGTCTACGTTCCGCCGCCGCGACCGGCGCGCGTCGTCGTGGTCGCCCCCCGGCCGCGGCCGCAGCGCGTCGTGGTGGTGCGCGAGCCGGTATACGGACCGGGCCGCGGTTGGAAACATGGTTGGAAACGGGGCCACGGCTGGCGGCGCTAACCGTCCGTTTTGAGCCTTTGCCCGCCTGAACCCTGCGCGTCAGGCCGCAGCGCGACAAGCAGCAAAACCATTCCTGCGATTACCGAAGAATCTGAAGGATCTGCAAGATCCCTAGGGTCTTCGTGGTAAAATGCTGCCGGAAGCGACGGTCAACAAGGTCACGCTGGCCCACGCCCAGCCCGTCGTAAAGGTGGAGAAATGCGGCTACGTGTTCATTCGGCAGAGGTACAGACGCTCAAGACAAGCGGCAGACCCTGGGACGGCTTCTGGGTGCGCGTTCCCAAGGAGGAGCTGGCCGGCTTCTTTGCCCTGAGTGTGCGCGAGCAGCTCGAGCGTCTGGTGGCTGGCGGCGACGCCCCGAATCCCCCCGATGTCATGGTGCGGCTCAAAGTCGGCGGGAAGGTCGTGCTCAAGACCCCGGCCGAGGAGAGTTTCGATCCGGTCTGGGCCGAAGACGGGCCCTCGGTCGAGCTGTCTCCGGGTACGGAGCTGTATATCGAGGTATACGACCTGGATTTCATCTGGCACGACTTCATGGGGAGTACGACGCTGAAAGTCCCAGAGCGCCCGACCGACGGACTCTGGTCGCTGGAGCCGTTCGGCCAAGTGCGCAAGCTGGTGTTCCGTCTTGACTAAACCCCGGCCTAAGGCGACGTTGATGTGATATATTAGGGTCGCCTCATGGCAGCTTCCCCTTCAGCCGGCGGCTCAGACGCCGGCACCGGCATACAGATCATCGGCAGTACGATTGCCGGCCGCTACAAGGTCGAGTCCTTGCTCGGCTCCGGCGGCATGGGGTCTGTGTATCTGGTGCAGCACACCCATATGCGCAAGCGCTTCGCGCTCAAGATCCTCAACGAGGATGCCGCCCAGAGCGCGGAGATGGTCGCCCGCTTCGAGCGCGAGGCGATGGCGACCGCCCACATCGAACACCCCAACATCACCGCCGCCACCGACTTCGGCCGCGCCGAGGACGGCTCATTCTTTCTGGTGCTCGAGTACCTGGAAGGACAGCGGCTGCGCGATGCGCTGGCCGAAGGACTGTTACCGGTCAACCGCGCCGTGCATATCGCCCGCCAAGTCGCCAGCGCGCTGGAGTGCTCGCATCAGCATGGGATTATCCACCGCGACCTCAAGCCCGATAAAGTTCCGCATGAGAGAGAAACCGGAAAAATCGTTCCGCGGCGGGGCGAAGGCCTGGCAAACTAGGGCACGGGCAGCGGATCGATAGCGGACGACAGCCGAACAAGGAGCGTCAAATGTCACTTTCTCCGATGCGGTTCTGGATAGAGGGGGGCTGGGTCATGTACCCGGTGTTGATGCTCGGAGGGATGGGGGTCGTCTGTTCGATCGCCGCGCTGTTTGTGCATGAGAAAGTGGTGGCGCGGGTGGCGCTGCTGCTCCTGCTCGGCTCGGGTCTGGTCGGTGCTTTTGGCATGATGTACAATCGCCGCTACGTCGATGCCGCCGTCGCCGCGGCGAATCCGGAGTACCAAGCCCTGCTCCGCGAGGTCGGTAATAAGGAAGCCATGCGGCCGCTGCAGCTCGGCGGGGCGCTATTGGCCGTGGGTCTGCCGCTCGCGCTCGTGGGTCTGGTCTTGGGAGGACGCCGGAAGCCGGCTTGACCGGCAGGCGCCTATGGCGTCGCCCTGGCGGCGCTCCCCGATTCTTCCTGCGCATCGTCGGCTGGCGGCAGAGGACCGCGCAGCACGGAGAGCAGGTGTTCACGGTTCATCGCCGCGATGTGATCGACGCGGATGTCTTTGGGACAGGCGCGCTGGCAAGCGGCGAAGTTCGTGCAGCCGCCAAACCCTTCGTCGTCCATTGCCGCGACCATCGTCTGCGCCCGCCGCGCCCGCTCTGGCTGGCCTTGCGGCAGGAGCGCCAGATGGTGCAGCTTGGCCGCCGTGAACAGCGAAGCCGAGCCGTTCGGACAGGCGGCCACGCAAGCGCCGCAGCCGATGCACGCCGCCGCATCGAGCGCCGCATCAGCGATCGTTTTGGCGACCGGGAGTCCGTTGGCCTCAGGAGCGCTGCCGGTCTTGACCGAGACGAAGCCGCCGGCTTGGACGATGCGATCGAGCGCGCTGCGATCGACGCATAGATCGCGGACCACAGGAAAGGCGCGCGCCCGCAGCGGCTCGACGGTGATCACCTCGCCGTCACTAAACGCGGAGAGCGGCAGCTGGCAGGTCGTCGTCTTGGGCTGCGGCCCGTGCGGCCGACCGTTGATCGTCACGCCGCAGGCGCCGCAG
Source organism: uncultured Myxococcales bacterium (assembly GCA_937879845.1). Lineage (GTDB taxonomy): Bacteria > Myxococcota_A > Polyangia > Palsa-1104 > JAEUJZ01 > CALFML01. The sequence goes on along the minus strand of CALFML010000920.1, from coordinate 15,476 downwards.
ATGCCTTCGCGGCAGTCGCTGTCGAAGGCGATCGTCCGCTCGCCCTTGGCGGCCAGCTGCTCGTTTAGCAGATCGAGCAGATCGAGGAACGACATCGCCGCGGCGGCCTGCGGGATTTCATAGCGGACGAAGCGGCCCGCAGCGCTCGGTCCGTCCTGACGCCAGATACGAAGGGTCAGCCGCATTAGCGATAGCTCCTTTGCGCAAGGGTTACGTTTTCAAACGCCAGCGGCTCGCGCATGAGCACCGGCTCCTGCGCCTCGCCAGCGTACTGCCACAACGCGACGTGCGCGAAGTCGCGATCGTTGCGCGCCGCCTCCCCATCCTGCATCTGGTGCTCCTTTCGAAAGTGCGAGCCGCACGACTCCTCGCGGTGCAGCGCGTCGCGGCACATGAGCTCCGCGAGCTCAAGGAAGTCCGCGGTGCGGCCGGCGTGCTCGAGCTCCTGATTGAGCTCCTCACCGGTTCCGGGAATCCTCACATCTTCATAGAAGCGCCGCCGCAGCTCGGGCAGCTCCTTGAGCGCCGCGGCAAGACCCTCACGGCTGCGCACCATGCCGCACTGCTGCCACAGGAGCTGCCCGAGCTCGCGATGAAACGAGGTGACCGTCCGCGTGCCGCGCGCCGCCACGAGCTGCGCGATGCGCGCCCGCACCTCCAAAAGCGCCGCGCGCACCTCCGGCCGTTCCGCAGAGACTTCGCCCAAGCCGCCCTTTGCAAGGTAGCCGCCAACGGTCCGCGGCACGATGAAATACCCATCGCTGAGCCCTTGCATAAGCGCGCTCGCCCCGAGCCGGTTCGCCCCGTGATCGGAGAAGTTCGCCTCGCCGATGACGAACAGCCCCGGCAGGTTGCTCATCAGATCGTAATCGACCCACAAGCCGCCCATCGTGTAATGCGCCGCCGGGTAGATGCGCAGGGGGACCGCATAGGGATCTTCGCCGGTCAGGTGCTGATACATCTCCAGCAGATTGCCGTAGCGCTCCGCAATGCGGGCGGCGCCTTCCTTGCGGACCGCGTCCGCGAGATCGAGGTACACACCAAGCCCGCCCGGCCCGACACCGAGCCCGCGATCACAGATACGCTTGGCGGCGCGCGAAGCGATGTCGCGCGGCGTGAGATTGCCGTAACTTGGATACTCGCGCTCCAGATAATAATCGCGCTCGGCTTGGGGAATCGCCTGCGGCGGGCGCGGATCGCCGGGCGCTTTGGGCACCCAGACGCGGCCGTCGTTGCGCAGCGACTCCGACATCAGCGTGAGCTTGGCCTGGTGCTCACCCGATGGGGGAATGCACGTCGGATGAAACTGGACGAAGCAGGGGTTGGCCAGCGCCGCGCCGCGCCGATACGCGCGGTAGATCGCGGTCGCGTTACTCCCCTTGGCATTGGTCGATAGGAAGAAGGCATTGGCGTAGCCGCCGGTCGCCAGCACCACGGCGTGCCCCAAGTGGACATCCAGGGCGCCGCTTATCAGATCGCGCGTCACGATGCCGCGCGCCCGCCCATCGATCACAAGGAGATCGAGCAGCTCGCGCCGCGGCATCATGGTCACCGTGCCGCGCGCGATCTCCTTGGACAGCGCCTGATATGCGCCGAGCAAGAGCTGCTGCCCGGTCTGTCCGCGGGCATAAAACGTCCGCGACACCTGGGCGCCGCCGAACGAGCGGTTGGCGAGCAATCCGCCGTACTCGCGCGCCAGCGGCACGCCTTGCGCCACGCAGTGATCGATGATGCGGGTGGACAGCTCCGCCAGGCGGTAGACGTTGGCTTCGCGCGACCGAAAATCGCCGCCGCGGATCGTGTCGTGAAACAGCCGGTCGATGCTGTCGCCGTCGTTGCAGTAGTCCTTGGCGGCGTTTATACCGCCCTGTGCGGCGACGCTGTGCGCGCGGCGCGGCGAGTCCTGAAAACAGAAGCAGCGCACGCGGTAGCCAAGCTCCCCCAGCGATGCGGCGGCGGCGGCGCCGGCAAGTCCGGAGCCGATGACCAGCACCTCGAACTTGGACCGGCGCGCCGGGCTTATAAGACCGAGCTCCCGGCAGCGGCGCCGCCATTTCTCTGCCAGCGGTCCGGCGGGAACCCCGGCGCTTTGAGCTGCGAATGCTTCACGCATCGAAGTACCTCCTTTTTCAGCGCAGAGCTCCATACAGAACAGCCAGCGGAATCACACTGAAGCCGGCCCAGAGCGCGACCGCCGCCGCCACCGAAAGCAGCCGCCGCGGCGCTTGCTTGGATGGATTGGTGAGCCCCAGGCTGCGCCGCGCGCTGAACAGCCCGTGCGCGGCGTGCAGTGCCAAGACCGTCACCGCGCCCAGATAGATCGCCGCCACGGCCGGCACGCGCAGACCCGCCACGACGTTGTGGTGAACGCCGCCAGCGATGAACGCCGGGTGCAGGATGCCTGCGGTGAGGTGCAGCACATGGAACACGATGAAGCCGGCAAGCAGGACTCCGCCGATGCGCATGCTGTGCGCAGCCAACGTCGCGGCTTCGAGCCCGGGCCGCACCTCACGCGGGCCGCGGGCCTGGCGGGCGCGCCGGGCGAGCGGCACCGCGGCGGCGATGTGCAGCCCCGCCGCAAGGAGCAGGCCGATGCGCATCGGCCACAAGAGCCACGGCCGGGCATGCAGCGCCGCGCCGTAGCCATCCACCACGTGCGGCCCAGCAAAGACCAGCAGGTTGCCGCCGACATGCAGCAGCAGCCAGACAAACAGGACGACTCCGGTCAGCGCCATCACCGCCTTTTTGCCGACGGTCGAGCGCCACAGCACACGCAAGGTGTTCATCTCTTCATCCCCTGATTCAAAGGATCGGTTCTACGAATCAAGGAATAGCAGCCGGCTCTTGATAAGACTAATTCAATCGCTTAACATGCTTTATAAGTTTGTCTTATGAGATCAAATTTTCCGTCGAGAGATAGGGCCGTCATGCACATCGAAACGCTCAAGACTTTTTGCGATCTGGTGGATACCGGCAGTTTCTCCAAGGCGGCGAAGCAGAACCTCATCTCGCAGTCCGCGGTCAGCCAGCAGGTGCGCGCGCTCGAACAGCGCTACGGGCAGAAGCTCCTTGAGCGCGGCCTTCCTGAGGGGGCGATTCCGACCGCGCCGGGAAAGCTTCTTTACTCCGAAAGCAAGGAGCTGCTGGAGCGCTTCCGCCAGCTTGAGGAACGGCTGCGTGAGCGACCGAGCGTGATGGCCGGCACGGTGCATGTCGCCACCGTATACAGCGTCGGACTGCATGTGCTGCCGCCGCACCTCAAGCGGTTCCTCAAAGCGAACCCGCAGGTCAACGTGCGGCTGGAGTACAAGCGCACAAATGAAGTCTACGCCGCGTGCGCAAGCGGCGTCCTGCAGTTCGGCATCGTCGCGTTTCCGCTGCGGCGCGCCCAGATTGAGGTCGTGCCGCTGTGGCACGATCGGCTGCTCTTCGTCTGCAGCCCGGAGCATCGGCTGGCGTGGCGGCGCACGGTGCGGCTGGCGGAGCTCGGCGGCGAACCGTTTATCGCCTTCGATCGCGACATTCCGACCCGTAAGGCCATCGATCGCATCCTGCGCGAGCATCGGGTGCAGGTGGCGCGGGCGATGGAGTTTGACAACATCGAGACGATCAAGCGCTCGGTGGAGGCCGGGCTCGGGGTGTCGATCCTACCCGACGCCGCGGTGGCGAACGAGGTGCGCAGCGGGAGCCTTATCGCGCTGCCGATCCGCGACGGCGCATTCATCCGGCCGATCGGCGCCATCCTGCGCCGCGGTCAGGAGCTGTCGCCGGCCGGCCGGGCGCTCCTGGCGGAGCTTGGGACGCAGCTGCCCCAGCCGGGGACGGGCTGACGCAATAGAGCGCCGCGCCCCGAGCCCGCGCCGAACGACGCCCTAGCGCAGAAATCATTCCGCAACGGTTCCCGCAGCGCCGCGCAACTGCACGCAGCGGCGGCAGCTAGGGCGCCGGACATTTAGCCCGAAAACATCATGCTGGTCACGCGGCAAGGGGATCGCAACTTCGTCAAGGTGCTCGACTTCGGCTTCGCCAAGGTTGCGCACGGAATGCCCGAACCCGGCCGCGGCCGGCCGGCGGATGCGCTGTCCCGCCAGGGCATGGTCTTGGGAACGCCGCGGTACATGGCTCCCGAGCAGTGCGTCGGCGGCACGGTGGATGTCCGCACCGACCTGTATGCGCTTGGCCTCATCCTGTATGAGATGCTGACCGGGACGAGCCCGTTCCCCGATGCGGACTCGCTCAAGACGATAAGGCATCAGATAAGCACGCCGACCCCGCGGATGGCGGTCATGGCGCCCGGCGTGCCCATCCCGCCCTCTTTGGAGGCGCTGGTGATGCGCCTGACCGAGAAGCTGCCGGACAAGCGCTATGCCAGCGCCACCGAGCTGCAGGCCGCGCTGGCCGAGGTGATGGAGCGCGAGGGGATCGCGCCGCCCGAGCCTTCGGCCCAGCTCCCCGCTTCGCCGTCGCGCCCCGGCAGCAAGGAGTCCGGCGGCACCGTGCCGACCCTGGCATCGATGGACGTGGTCGCCGCAAACGCGCCGCCCGCCTCGCTCCGGTTGGCGGTGAATGAGTCGCAGATTCTGTCGGAGAAAAACGCCCAGAATCCGCTGTCGCAAGAGGCCACCCAGCGCGTCCAGCTATCGCCGACGGCAGGCGCGCGCAAGCCGGCGGTAATTCAGGATCAGAAGACCGCGGTGCTGGCCGTGAACCTGCGCGGTGCGCAAGCGGGCGGCCTCTCGCGCCGAATCAAGGAACGCCTGCCCGCATCGCTGCGGCCCATCCCCCTGCCTGTGCTGGCGCTGGCTGCGGTCTCGCTGGTGGGGCTGATCCTGGTGTTGCTGCTGCGGATGCCCTAGCGATTCTCTTCGACCCGCGGCAGCGCCGCTCCGACCGCTGGCGATGTGGCGTCTGAAATGTGCGATGCGGTAGGGCGCCAAACCACGCCTATATCATTCCGCAGCCGTTTCCAGGGGCTGATTGCCGACCGAATCAGCGACGGGACGCGCGCTCCGCGACAGTCAACCCGCCAACATCATGCTGGAGCGGCGGGTCGATGGAAACCTCCACGCGGTGGTCATGGACTTCGGCCTGGCCCGCGATACCAACGAGAGCACGGGCATGACCGAGTCGGGCGCGGTGATGGGCACCGCCGCCTTCATGTCGCCGGAGCAGGCGCGCGGTCAGGTCAAGAAGCTCGATCGGCGCACCGATGTCTACAGCCTGGGCGCGACCCTGTTCGACATCCTGGCCGGGCGGCCGCCGTTTATAAGCGACAGCCTGGCCGACACCCTGCTCAAGGTGATGTTCGAAGATCCGCCGGCCCTGCGCGAGCAGGTTCCGGAGGCGCCGGAAGCCCTGGACATCATCGTCGGCAAGACGCTCAACAAAGAGGCGGATCAGCGCTACGCCACGGCCCGCGATCTGGCGGAGGATCTGACTCGCTTCCTCGGCAATCGCAACATCGCCGGCAAGCGGCTGAGCCTGTGGTATCGGATTCGCTACCGCGCCGCCCGGAATAAGGCGCTCGTGGCCGTGGGGACGGCGCTGCTCGGCTGTCTGCTGGTGCTCATCGGCTACGGGATCCGCACCCGCATCACGGCGATCCAGAAAGAGCGGCAGGCGCAAAAGCAGGCGGAGCTGGCGCAGCGGCTCGGGCAGGAGATCACCAACATGGACTGGCTGCTGCGCAGCGCGCGGCAGATTCCGCTGCATGATCTCGGGCGCGAAAAGACGATCATGCGCAAGCGCATGACGCAGCTCCAGGCGGAGCTGGCGGAATACGGCGAGGTGAGCCGGGGTCTTGGCCACTACGCCCTAGGCCGCGGCCACATGGCGCTGCACGAGTATCCGCAGGCGCTGCAGCAGCTCCAGAGCGCCATCGCCCTTGGCAATGAGCGCGCCGAGGTCCACTACGCGCTCGGCTTCGTGCTCGGCAAGCACTATGAGCGGGCGATGGGCGATGCGCGGCTCGCCGGCGGCGGCGACTGGGCGAAAAAGCAGCTCAAGGAGCTGGAGCCCAAGTATCTCACCCCGGCCATCGCCTCGCTGTCGCGGGCACGGGCGCTCAAGCTCGACGCGCCGGAGTATCTCGAAGGGCTCATCGCCTACTACAAGGGCGAGTATGATGCGGCGCTCAAGCATGCGGCGGCGGCGCTCGTGGACGCGCCGTGGCTCTATGAGGCGTCGCAGCTTATCGGCGATGTCCACCTGCAGCGCGGCCTTTCGGCGATGGACTCGGCGAAGTTCGATGCGGCGGAGAAGGAGCTGAACGCGGCGGTCGCTGGGTATGAAGAGGCGACGCGCATCGGACAGAGCGATGCGGAGGCCTACGAAGCCCTGGCGGAGGCCCTGGCCAAGCTGACCGAGCTGTCGCTCATGAAGCAGAAGTGCGATAAGAAGATCTACGATACGGTGCTGGCCGTAAGCGACAAGATCGCGATCGCCGATCCCGATAACTTCGCTGCTCCGCTCAAAAAGGCCTTCGCCGCGTGGATCGTCATGGGTCTGGAGGACGCCATGACGACCCGTCCGATGTATATAAAGACCTGTCTTAGCAACGTCGAGCTGGCGCTGCAGAAGCAGCCGGGCAATCCCTACGCCACCGAGCTCCTGTCGAGCTGCCTGTCGGAAGACGCCGGACGCACCTATAATCAGCACGGCGATCCGGGGCCGATCCATCAGCGGGCGATCAGCGTCCTAGATCCGGTGATGGAGAAGTACCCGCACTTTCTGCTCGGCCTGCGCAGCTTGGGAATCAGGTATCAGGAGCTCGCGGCCTGGCTTCAGCGCAGCGGCGATCCGAACACACGGGCGATGCTGGAAAAGTCGCTGGGGTACTTCGGCCGCGCCCTGGCGCTCGATGACTCCGATGCGGTGTCGGTGGGCTATGCGCTGGACAGCTGGAGCAAGCTGATCGCCATGGCGCGCTCCAAGCAGGAGCTGCAGATGCTGGTCGCCAAGTCCGACGAAGCCGTTGAGCAGTGCCACAAGCTTATAGGCGATCACTTCTCCTGCGAAGGCAATCGCATCGTCGCCCACTCCCTGGCGGCGGAGCGCGCGTATGTGTCCGGCGATGATCCGCAGCCCTATCTGAAGCGGGCGGAGGAGAGCACGGCGGCGCTGCGCAAGCAGAAGGTGGACATTGTCGACATCGAGCAGGGCGTGGTCCGGGCGCGTCTTGTCGCCGTACAGGCGCGGCTGCGCGGCCAGCAGGACGCCGGCCCGGCGCTCGAAGCGCTGGAGGAGGCGATAAAGCGCTGTCTCGCGATGGCGCCCAAGAACTATCTTTGCCTGATGCTGGCGGCGCAGGCGTCCTGGGCGGAGAGCGAATCGCACGCCGACAGCCCCAAGCAGGCGGCCGCCGCGCTCAAGGGCGGTCTTTCAAATGCCCAGCTCGCGGTCAAAGATACGGTGAAGAACCCGCAGGTCTGGCAGGTGCTGGCAGAGACCTACCTACGGCTGGCGCAGACCGCCAAGCCGCGCTCCAAACCGCAGGGCAAAAATATCGCCGAAGCACAAACCGCTCTTGATACGGCGCTGGGCATGAACCCGGAGCTCGCCGCCGGGCGCGCGACCGAAGGTGCGCTGCAGCTGCTCCGCGCCGAATCGGAGCGCGATGACCAAGCGCGCACAAGCGCCGCCCAGGCCGCGCTCAAGGCGCTGGAGCGCGCGCTGCGCAGCGATCCGATGCTGACGCATGACAGCACGCTCCTTATCAAGAAGGCCAAAGAGCTGGCCGCCGGTGGGTGATTCGCCCGCCGGGCGCTATTCGTTCTGGAGCGTCGCTTGGCCGGAGGCGAGCAGGTACAGATCCTTCATGTACTGAATCTTGGATGCGGGCAGCGGTCCGCGATCCAGCGCTTTGGTCAGCGCCTCCAGCTCCTCCGGGTTATTCGGGGAAACCAGCAGGCCATCGAGCTCCGGCCGCGACAGCGCGAAGCGGTAGCCGTCCTGAATAGTCGGCAGCGGGTATTCCTCGCCCAGCTCGAGCCGGCGGAAGTCGGCCTCCGGTACATAGCCCAGCGTGCTCTTGAAGTTGTAGGTCAGGCAGGCGCGCTCCGGCCGCAGGTGGGGGAACAGATCTTCTTCGCCGCCCGGGTGCGCGGGGTTATAGCGAACGTAGGCGAGATCCAAAAGGTCGGCACCGATGGCCATCCGCGCCGTCTCGCGATCGTGAAAGGAGGCGCCGATGGCGGTGCAGCCCCACAGGCTCTGCGCGCGGGCGCGGCTCAGGCTCTTATAGCGGCTGAGGAAATTTCCATCATCGGCGGCGCCGGCAATCAGGAGATCGATACGGGCAAGCCCGGGCACGGCCAAGAGCAGCTCATTGAACTGCAGCTCCTGAAACAGCGGCTCGCTCAGATAGGAGACGCCGGCGATGACCAGCTCATCGCGCCGGACGCCGCTGGCCAAAAGGTCGCTGATGCCGCTCATGAGCGGCATGTACAGCGAAAAGTGCAGATCGTTGCTGATGAAAAAAAAGTTGATGCCGGCGGCAAACGCCGCCCGCACCGTCTCCCGCCGCGTCATGCCCAGGCACAGCGGGCTGACCGTGAGTCCGCCGCGGCCCAGCGGATAGCGGTCGGTCGCTCGGGGCAGACGCGCTCTGTTTTGCGGTCGCTGCATCAGGAGCTTCCTTCCGATCCTGCCGCGGGTCCCGTCTTCGTCCCTGGCGCGGCGGTTTTTTTCAGCCGGGCGCTTATCGCTTGCACGCCGCGCTGGCAGAGATAGATCACTTCATGTTCGAGCTCGATCCCGCCGAGCAAGCGATTGCAGTGCATGTGAAAAAGTGACGGTAGGATCTCCGTGATCGGCCGACTTATGGTGCCGCTGCGCTGCGCCGCATGATACATGGCGGCGATCTCCCGCACCGATTGCTCATAGACGCGGAACCAGGCGGGAATGTCTTTCCGCCGCGAATACGGCGCCTCGCCGCCGGCATCGCTGCCTTCCATGGCAAAAAGCAGGCGCTGAATCGCCCGGCTATGCCGGCGGTACTTGGCATCGCGGGCGCTCTTTTCTTCGGCGCTCGGCGGATGCGACTGCTCGTAAGCGCGGCGCAGCTTTGATAGGCAGTCGAGCCGCGCCGCCAGGTCGAAATCGAAGGCGCGGTAGAGCGTATTCAACGTGCGAATCGGCAGCAGCATCTGCAGGTCGGTCTCCTGCTCGATGGAGTCTTTGTGATAGGCGGCGAGCATGCGCAGACACAGCCGGCTGTCGCTGGTAAAAAAACGCTCGGCGTTGGTGATGAGCTCTGGGCCGCCGTAGCGGTCGGTTTCCCGCTCATAAGTGGCGACCTCCCAGCGGGCGAAGGCGCCGGCGCGCGCTTGCGCATCCAGCCGCTCTCGGATCTGTTCCAGCAGTGCCAGCGCGGTGCCTTCCTTTGGCTGCAGCCGGAGCCGCAGGTGCGCCTCCGGATCGGCATAGCGTACAAAATGAAAGCCGGCGAGCCGTCCGGCTTTTTCCAGCTCCGTAATGAGCGGCGCGACGAACCGCCCGAGCAGGTCGTCATCGATGAACTGGCGCGTCTCAGCATGGCTGCCCAGGCCGCCGCCGTAATAGAGCTTGAGAAAAAGCCAGGACGAGCCGGGATAAAAGACCTGCGCTTGCCGCGACTCGATGGTCTCGAGCAGCGCCGCCGTTACGGGCGAGGGCGCGGCGAGCCCCGCGGCCGATGGCGGCTCGATCGCCGGCGGCGCATGCAGCCGCAAGTGCACGACCGCCTCCGCCACAAGCGGTCCATCCTCGCCCACGACCGGCGAGCCGGCGTCGCAGTACTCCTCAAACACCCGCTGCTTGTCCGCCTTGACCAGGTCTGCGAGCTCGCCGATGCACAGCGGGTTGTCGAGGTCCACGGCGTTGCGCTCGGCATCGCCGAGCCGCACGAGCCGCGGCACCTGATAGCGCGCTCGCCACATACGCAGCAGCTCCCAAAGCTCCGCCTCCCGGCGCTCTTTTTCCGGCTGCCGCAGCAGCTTCTGCAGGCTGGGCAAGAGCAGAAAACTCTGCGGCCGCAGCACGATGTCGCGATAACACAGGCGCGCGGTTCGCACCGGCAGGTCGGCGTGCTCAAGGTACAGCCCCCAGTCCGCGGGCTGCGGCGACAGCGCCAGCAGGACTTGCACCACCGGGGAGAACGCTTGGAAGTGGAGCGCGGAGAGCTGACGCGCCCGTACTGAAACGGACTTGCGCTCCCACCACAGGATGGGGCCCTGCTGGCTCATGACGACGCTCAGCTCGTGCAGCGGAATCTGATATTGCGGGCTGACGCTCGGCTGTCCGTTGACTACGATCTGGTGCGCATAGGTGAGCGGGCGCTGGCTCAGCTCGCGCAGCCGGCCGCCGCCGCCGCAGGTGATCTCGGCGACGATGGCGGGCTGGGCCAGCTGCTCTTCCGTTTGCCAGATCGTTTGCAGCTGCCGCAACAAGGGGTCGGCCGCATTCCAGTGCAGGAAGCGGTTGAGCAGCGCGCCGACATGAGAGCTTGTGCCGTAGTGCACAAGCGCCGCCCGGCCGTGCAGGTGGATGCAGCGAACCATCGCTTCGGCAAACGGCGGCGGATTCGGCAGACACGACTCGGCCGCCGGCTTTATCGCCTGATTGAGCTCATCCACATCGAGCTCGATCTGCTCTTCCTGCGCCAGATCAGCGTCGAGCAACTTGCCGGCGAGGTAGCGCGCAAGCGGCGGGGCCGCGACCGCCTGCGCAAGCCGTCCGGGCGCCGCCGCCGCAAGCATCTCTTCGATCCCCGGACCTTTGGCGATGCGGTAGGTAAGCTCCAAAAGAGCAATGCGCTGGCCGACCGTCCCCGCGGCGAAGTGCAGGGCGATGGCATGGCGGTAGATCGCGAAGTTATGGCTCCACAGCCCGCGGGTGCGCCCTATGAGCTCGCCCAGCTGGCCGACCAGCGCCTGTGAGATGCCCCCGGACGCGGCATCGATGCGCAAGACGGTCTGGCAGGTCGTGCCGCGGCGCAGCGCAGCGCTGCTCGCCTCGCCGTCCGGGTTCTGGTCGCCCGCCCAGGGATGGCGCACCAGCGCCTCCCAGGCCGCGTCAAAGCGCGCGTCCGCAACGGGCAGCGGTTGGTCGGTGAGCTCCAACAAGTCGCGGCTCTGCGCCGCATACTCGGACAGCGCGAAGTCGCGCATCGCCGTGTCATGCAGGTAGCGCTCCGGCCGTGCACCGATGCTCGGCGGCTGCAGACTGCTCAGCAGCACCCCGCCGTCCAGCATGGAGAACAAGTACTGCTCCGCCAGCTCCCGGGTCGCGCCGGGCTGCGCGGCCAAGATCACGCCCACGAGCTCCTCCCACATCCACAAGCGGGCGGGCTCGCGGAGCAGCGGCTGCAGCTGCGGGTCCCGGCGCAGGGAGACGACTTTGTAGCGCGGCGTGAGGATCTTGGAGCCTTCGGGCTCTTGTTCGGTGTAGTAGCACAGGACGCCGCCGCGCGGCACGATGGTCTCGTTTATGCGGTAGCGCGCGGCGTGGCGGATCTCCTCGCTGTCCAGCATCGCGCGGGTCAGCCGCAGGATGCTGCTCCATGAGGGAAAGACGCCCAGCCGCCAGTCCGCTTCGCCGGCCATGCGCGCCTGCGTGAACTCGCCGAGCTGCACCTCACCGACCCCGGCGAACATCATGAGCGGGGTGCAGCGCGTCGTAACGCGGGCAAAGTAGCGATAGAGCGAAAACAGCGACTCCTCCGAAAGCCGCGCCGCGCCGCGTTCATGCCGCATGAGGGCGGCGTACAAGGAACCGCTCTTCACCCGCAGGGCGCGGCGCAGCACCGGCTCGCGGTAGGCCGCAAGCAGCGCCTCTTTCCAGTCGCCCGCCGCGCTGAGCTCCATAAATCGCCTGTACGAGCGGATAGCCGTGCGCACCATGGCGCGCGGAAAGACTTCGCAGGGGGCTGGCATGAAGAGGAAAAGGGCTGGCGTGGCTCAAGCGGAGGCGATACGCCGCGCGTCATGTGCCGCGACCGTCCGTAGTCTGCGGCTTTAGCGCGGCTGGCCGCTACTTGCCGACGACGTTGGCGATGGCGCCGATCTGGGCGATGCCGTTAAGCTCCAGCTGGTTCCCGATCAGTGCGCCGCCCACCGTGTTGCCGGGAGCGGACGGATTCACGCGGCTGGCGAGGGTGATCGCGCCGGCTTTGAGGTTGGTGCGAATCTTCAGACCGCTCTTGATCTCTTCCTCGCCGCCCGCGGCTTCTTCAATCTCATTTTCCAAATTGATATCTTTTGGTTCCATAGGTACTCCTTGGCAAAACTTTAAAACCCGAGAGGGCACATAGATCATCTTAGCTCATTTTTTCAAACAGAAAAAAGTCTTTTAGCCGACATTAATAAGTCGCGATAGCTCTTAGCTAACTGTTTAGGTATAGGTCTGGTTACAGGTCTAGTTACAGGACTATTTGTAGGTATGGTTGGTTTATCGAAAGAGACGCGGCCGCGGCTAGACTAAATGGACTGACTTGACAACATGTGCCTTCATTGTCAATCTAGTCAAGGCAAGCGACGAAGAGTCGCCGAGGAAAACGGAGGAGCGATTTATGAGCGCATGGACCTTTGATTCGATTCCGGACCAGGCGGGCCGCGTCGCCATCGTCACCGGAGCCAACACCGGCATCGGCTATGAGACGGCGCGGGCGCTGGCGCGCAAAGGAGCGCGGGTCATCCTGGCGTGCCGCGATATGGCCAAAGCCCAGGCGGCCGCCACGGCCATCGCCGCGGAAAAGCCCGCCGGCAGCGTGGAGGCGCAGCCGCTCGACCTATCCGACATGGAGTCGATCCAGCGCTTCGCCCAAAGCTTCACCTCGTCCCAGACGCGGCTCGATCTGCTGATCAATAATGCCGGCGTCATGGTCCCGCCGGAAGGCCGGACCCGGCAAGGCTTCGAGCTGCAGTTTGGCACCAACCACCTTGGCCACTTTGCCCTGACGGCGCAGCTCTTGCCGCTTTTGCGCCGCACCGCCGGTTCGCGCGTCGTCGTCGTCGCCAGCAATGCCCATCGCGACGGGCGCATCGACCTTGAGGATCTGAACTTCGAGCGGCGCGGCTACAAGGCGTGGCCGGCCTATTGTCAGAGCAAGCTCGCCAACCTCCTGTTTGTGCTGGAGCTGCAGCGGCGGCTGAGCGCGGCGGGGGCCAGGACGCTGGTCACGGCGGCGCACCCGGGCTGGACGGCGACGGATCTTCAGCGATCCTGGTGGATTGTGCGCATGCTCAATCCGTACCTGGCGATGAAGCCGGTCGATGGGGCGCTGCCCACCCTGCGGGCGGCCACCGATCCGGACGCCATGGCGGGCGAATACTTCGGCCCGCGCTACCTTATGGAGATGAGCGGCCCGCCCGTGCGCGCGCGCCTGAGCCGCCGCGCCCAGGATCAAGAGACCGCCGCTCGGCTGTGGACGACCAGCGAAGCCATGACCGGCATCCGTTACGATCTGCTCACACCTGCGGCGGCCTGACCCTCCCGTTGACCCCGTTGACCCGCGGGCGGCGGGCGTTCGACAACCGACGACCGGCCGCGTTATGATGCGGGACGGTAGCAGATGGAATCCCCCCTGGTCTCCGCTAGCAAGTTTCTCAGCCTGGTCTTGCGCCACAAGCCCGGGCTCATCGGCATCACCCTGGATCCCAGCGGCTGGGTCGCGGTTGCGGAGCTCTTGGCCGCCTGCGCCGCCCATGGGCGCAAGCTGACGCACGCGGAGCTTTTGCAGGTCGTACAACAAAACAACAAGCAGCGTTTCGCCTTGAGCGCGGACGGCTTGCGGATCCGCGCCAACCAAGGCCACTCCGTGCCCGTGCAGCTCGACCACGAGCCCTGCGCGCCGCCGGCGGTGCTGTACCACGGAACCGTGCAGCGTTTTCTCGCCGATATTCGCAGCCAGGGGCTGTGCAAGCGCGCCCGCCATCACGTCCACCTGTCGCCGAGCCGGCAGGAGGCGGAAGCGGTCGGGGCCCGGCGCGGCACACCGATCGTGCTGGAGGTCCAAGCCGCGGCGATGGCGGAAAAAGGGTTTGTATTTTTCCGCAGCCCGAACGGCGTATGGCTGACCGATGAGGTCCCGCCGGCCTTCTTGATTTTTCCGTAGCCGATGAAGCGCCGCCGCGCGCTTGTCGCGTGGACCGGCGCGGCGGCCTGTCTAATTCATGAGGCAGAAAGATTTGTCCGGATTTTGATCCCCGCGCGAGAAACGCGCGGCGGAGGGGAGGCTCATCGGGCTTTGCCAATTGAGGGGGGCGGAGCATAGCTCCGACAGGAAGGTGCCCCCCAGATAGACGTTTTCTTTCCGGTGATGCACGGGACGTTCTGCGAAGACGGGACGATTCAGGGCCTGCTCGAGCTGGCCGAGGTGCCGTACGTCGGCTGCGGCGTGCTGGCGTCGGCGGTGGGCATGGACAAGGACGTGGCGAAGCGGCTGGCCAAGGCCGCGGACCTGCCGGTCGTGCCGTGGATCACCATCACCGACGGCGCGTGGCGCAGCGGTCCGGCGCCGTTCGTCAAAAAGATCGGCGACGACCTCGGCTATCCCTGCTTCGTCAAGCCGGCCGCCTCGGGCTCGAGCGTCGGCGTGCACAAGGTGAAGAACGAGGCGCAGCTCGGCCCGGCCATCGACGACGCGCTGCGCTACGACGGCAAGGTGCTGGTCGAAAAAGCGGTCAGCGCGCGCGAGATCGAGATCGCGGTGCTGGAGAACCCCGACCCGGCCGGCGCGCCCTTGACCAGCATCGCTGGCGAGATCAACGCCAACAGCCAGCACGAGTTTTACTCGTACGCGGCGAAGTATCTCGACGAGAACGGCGCCGAGCTATTGATTCCGGCCAAGCTCGACGCGGCCAAGGTCCAAGAGGCGCAGCGTCTGGCCGCCGCGGCGTTTACGACGCTGTGCTGCGAAGGCATGGCGCGCGTCGACTTCTTCCTCGATCGGCACAGCGGCGCCTTCTACTTCAACGAAGTGAACACCATCCCCGGTTTCACGTCGGTGAGCATGTACCCCAAGCTGTGGGAGGCCTCGGGCATTCCCTACGGCGAGCTGCTCAGCCGCCTCATCGACCTCGCCGTGACGCGCGCCGCCCGCAAGCGCGCCCTCGTCAGAAACTACGCTCTTTAATCGCCGGATTCATGGCGGGCGGGGACGCCCACCCTACTTATTCAACGGGTTCGGCTTCTCGGGGTTGACCCAGTTCTGGTGCCAGCGCTGGTAGAGGTTGTTGGCGAAGGCTTCCCACTCGGCGCGCGTGCGCGAGGCGGGGAAGGGCTCGGGCGGAATCAGCGTCTCGGAGCCGCCGACGATCTTGATGCCGTCGGGCTCGAAGCGGCCGAGGCGGAAGGCGCGCCAGGTGTGCTGGTTCGAGGGATCGATGCGCACCACGCCGCCCGGTCCGTCGTAGGACTGGTTGCGCAGCGCGGCGCGAATCGCGTTCACGTCGACGCGGCCGGCCGTCTCGACGGCCTGCGCCCACAGATAGACGCTG
>CALFML010000919.1 GCA_937879845.1 uncultured Myxococcales bacterium | reverse complement strand
ATCTACACAGGCGAAGACACTCTTTCCCTACACGACGCTCTTCCGATCTCTTCATAGACGCGGCCGCCGCCTCCTCCTCCTCCGAATCCGCCGCCGCCTCCTCCTGGGCGCAAGCCATGGCCGCCGCCGCCGCCGAATCCGCCGCCGCCTCCTCCTCCGCCGCCTCCTCCCAGCGCGCTGCCGCCGCCGCCGCCGCCGTCGCCGCCGCGGCTGGCCGTGCCGCCGCCGCGGCCGCCGTTGCCGCCTAGTCCCAGAATGCCGCCGCCATCGCCGCCTTGGATGGTCGAGGCGGTGACGCCAAACAGACTGAAGGGGGCGTTGGGGAGACCCGCTCCGCCGCGGCTGCCGGCGGTGGTGTAGTCGCCGTAGGTTCCTCCGGGGCTGAAGACCGGGCCGGGATAGCCGCCGCCGGTGCCGGCGGTACCGCTTTCGAAGAAGCCGCCGCCGCCGCCGCCGCCGAATACGCCGCCCGCGTTGTTGTCGGGCGGCATTCCTTCGCCGCCGCCGCCGGTCATACCGCCGCCGGCGCCGCAGCCGGATGAGTAAGTCGGACCCATGCCGACGTTGCCCCTGCCGCCCGCGCCGTCGCCGCCGGTGGCGCGGTTTTGCTTGAGCGTGACGTTTAGCAGCTGCAGGTCGCCCTGGACAAAGAACGCGCCGCCGAGTCCGGCGCCGCCGCCGCCGCCGCAAGACGCCATGGGACTCTGAATCGCGTTGCCGCCGTCACCACCGCGGGCGGCGAAGCTTTCGATCGACAGGTTGTGGAGGATGAGCTGCCCTTTGCCGCTGGGGAATGGAGCGCCGAGGACGGCGGCGAGACGAAACGGCGGAGAGTTGGCGTCGCGCGCCAGGGTCGCGCCGTTGCCTTCGATAGTGATCGCGGTGGTGATGGCAGGCAGCGCGCTTGGTCCGTAGACGTAGTCCGCAGGGCTCTTGAATACGTAAGTCTTGCCGCGCTGGAGTACGAGCGTGTAGCTTGGGTCCGCGGCGTGCTCCTGCAGCTGCGCCACGAGCTCGGCGGTCGAGGTGGGGACTCCCACTTGCGGCAGGGGAATGCAGTTGCCGCTCTGGGCATCGCACTGCTCGGAATAGCTGCACTTGGCAGGACGCAGGGAGCAGTGCTCGCGATTGGCCGTAGTGAAGCCGTCCCAGGTCGAGGTGCAGCCGGTCAGAGACCCAATCGGAATGCTGAAAAGGAATGAATAGAGAATGTGCTTGCGCATCGCGTTCACCTATCTCCGTGCCTGGACCAATCGTCGCCGCGCGCCGCCTAGCGGCAGTCTCCCACCTCTTGCCGCTCGCCGGCATGGACGACGACCGCCATCGGCTTGCCGCCGACGATCACGGTCTTGGGGCCGGGGGTCAGCCACTGAATCTCTTGGCGGCAGTGGCCGCCGGAGTGCGAGCTCAATACAACCTGTCCGAGCTGCAGCGACAGACGCACGATGGCCTTCTGGGTGGCGAGCTGCCGCTCGACGCCAAGGCTTGCGAACTGCCGTTCCTTGGTCAATCGCTGGTACTCGGCCATGGCCTCGGGCTGGTGGCGCTGCTGCTCATGCAGCTGGGCGAGCTGCCACGTCGCTTCCGGGATCAGCGTGCGGCAGCGTTCCGGCGCCGGATGGAGCGCACTGCACAAGGAGCGCGCGCGCAGGAGCAGCTTCTGGGCGCGGGCGGAATCTTGGCGCTTCGCGGCGGTGAGTCCATCGCGCAGCGCTTGCTCAAAGGGAGCCGCAGGATCACTTGCGGCCGCCGCGCCGGCATCCGGACTCTTGCCGGGTCCCGGGCCGAGATCGAGCGGCGGAATCTGGGAATCGCCGGCACTGGGAATCGCATCGCTGGGAGCCGAGAGATCGGCGGGCGGAGCGCCCGGGCGGGGGTCGTCCAGCGATTTCTCCGGCGGCGGCGGGGCCGGCGGGACCTCGCGGCCGGTACCGCTTGGGGCCAGCAGCCGCGAAAGGAGCGCCGCCGCTTGCGCCCGGAGGCGCGGGTCGGCATCGCGCAAAAGCGTCCGCAGCACCGGTGCGGCCCAGCGCGGCGGACCCTCGCCGGAGCTGTCGGCGATGGCGTCCACCACTGCGCGCCGCACCTCCCGGTCGGGATCGTGGGCGGCCTGCTGCCACAGCGCCTGCGCCCGCGCGGCCGGCAGTGCCGCGGCCGCCGCAACGACCGCCAGCCGGCTAGAAACCGGCGCCGCGACATCCAGCCCGGCCAGAAGCGGCGCATCAGGCACCGGCTCGCCGAGCTTGGCCAGGAGGCCATACGCCTGTATCGCCTCGACACCGCCGCGCTGCACCGCCGCATCGAGCACCGGGCGCCCGGCGGCGTCTCGTTGCTCGACAAGCCGCGCCGCAGCCAAGAGCCGGGTCGCGAACTCGGGCGATTTCAGGCAGTCGATAAGGAACGTCCGATCGCTGACCCCCATGTCCAAAAGGAGGCGCTGATCTTGCGGCAGCGGGCGTTCCGCCATCGGCGGCGGACTTGATGCCGCGGCTCTCTGCGGATCCTCACTCTTTATTGCCAGCTGCAGCGCCGCCTGCTGCCACTCGGGCAGCGCCATCGCATCATCGCGGCGCGGAAGCCACGCGGCAATCTCTTGCCAGACTTCCTCCATGCCGTGACTGCGCAGATAGCGGCCAATCCGCGCCAGGGCCTTTATGACCTCGATGCGCACGGTCGCATCGCGGTCGGTGAGTCCGGCGCGCAGAGCGAAAAGGGCGCTGCGCTCGCGCCGCAGACCCAGCGCCCGCACCGCGCCGGCGCGGACGGCAGGAACGCTGTCGCCGAGCATGCGGCCGAGCAGGAGCACCGCCTGACTGTCCGGACTGTGCGCCAGGACCGCCACGGCGTCGGCACGCACCGCCCAGCTGGGATCTTCCAGCGCCTGATGCACCCAGCCCAGGCTGTTTTCGCTCAGCGATGCCGGCTCGCGGCTGCAGATGGACAAAATGGCGACCGCCGTGGTGCGCCGGAGCGCCGGCGCCGATTCCCGCGCCAGCTGCTGCATGAGTCCTTTCACATCGCGCGCCGCGCCCGTAAGGCCCAGGCCCGAGGTCGCTAAGGCGCGCGTCGCCGCATCGGTGCGGGCGCGCAGGGTGCGCCGGAACAGCGGCGCCAGATCTTCCTCCGCCGGCGCCGCCAGAGCGCACGCCGCCGCCAGCTGCTCCGGCCCGGGGCGCGCCGCCAGCTCTCGCAGGAAATCGCGCCCTTCCTTCTCCCCGAGCTGCGACAGGCGCGCCGCCAGCGGAATCCGGTCGGCGCCGCTGTGGGCGTGAAAGCGCGTGAGCAGCTTCTGCCGCGCCGGCGTCGGTTGGGAGGAGCGGCCAAGGCAGGTCAGGATGTCGAGCACGGTCGAAGCCTGGGTCGCGGGCAGCTCCGCGATCGCGCTGAGCAGCCGCTGCGCCGCGGCGTCGTCCGTATCGCAGAGCAGATAAGCCGCCTGCAATCGCGTCTCCGCCGTCGCCGCGGCCGTTCCTTCGCTGCCCAGCGCCGCCGACAGGACCTGCCGCCCGGACTCATCCCCAAGGTCAATGAGGGCGCGAGCGATGCTCAGACGCACCCGCGGCGGCGCGCTCAAAAGATGCATCCGCAGCGCTGGCAGCGGCCGTCGGTCGCCAAGCTGTCCGAGCGTCGCCGCCGCCTGCTCCGCCAAGTCGGCGTCCGGGTCGCCCAGGAGGGCCGTTACCGGCTCCCATAAGGTCGCGTCGCGGCACTGCGACAGCGCCCCGAGGGCCGCATAGCGCAGCTCCCGCGGGGCCGCGGCCAGCTGCTCGCGCAGTGTACTTATCGCCGCATTCTTGGCGGCGATAAGCTCAGCGGCCGTGGGCTCGGGCTCGGCGAGCTGCTCGCTCGACGGGGAGGGACGGTAGTGCAGAACCAGCGGCAGACCAAAAAGTACGCCGCCGCCCAGGATCGCCGCCAGGACTACCTTTGAGGAGCGCCGCGGCACATCGCGGCGCAGGCGCTCTCCCTCCTGCTCCAGCGCCTGCGCGACCGCCTGCATCGACTCGAAGCGCTGGTCGGGATTTTTGCTGAGCAGCCGCAGCACCAGCGCATCCAGGGAGGGCGGAATCTTGCGCTCCGGCGCCCGCTGCAAAAGCGGAACCGGCGGCTCGCTCATGTGCTTGCGCAGAAGTCCGATGAGCGTGGAGGCGCTAAACGGCACGCTGCCGCACAGCATCTCGTAGATGATTCCGCCGAGCGCGTACTGATCGGCGCGGAAGTCCACCGCGCCGCCGCGCGCCTGCTCAGGAGAGATGTAGTCCGGAGTTCCCAGTACGCAGCCGGGCAGAGTCAGGCGATGCGGGACATCCTCCAGCCCGGCCAGCGGCGCGGCCGGACCCGCCGGCTCACTTGCTTCGGCCGGCTCGGCCGCCTTCCCGGACTCCGGAATCGCGGCCTTGGCGATTCAAATGAAACTGCCCCCGGGCAAGGCGGCAGCGCCATTCCGCTGCGCGTCCAAGTCCGCCTGGCGCAGCCGCTTTGCCGCGGAAGGATTGCCGCCGGCCGGACTCAGACTTCGGTTGCCACCACTTCGGCCAGGAAGCGCGTCACGGCCTGCACGCGCGCGCTCTTCATCAGATCGCGGTGCACGCCTTGCCAGATGATGCGCGGCTCCGCTTCCAGTCCGGTCGGCAGCCGCACCAGCTCCGGCTCCTGTCCGGCCACCAGCACCGGCAAAAGGGCAATGCCAAGTCCGGCCAGGGTCGCCGCATAGATCGCGCTCACGGAGTCCGAGCGCAAGACCACCTGGGCATCGGCCAGCCGCGAGGCAAACCAGTCGTTCTCCACGTCAAAGGCGCGCGACGGAGCAAAGAGCACGACCCGGTGCCCGCGCAGGCTCTGCTGCGGATGCTCGGGAGTGCCGTGCGCGTCCAGGTAGCTGCGGGCCGCATACAGCGCCAAGCGGATGGCGCCGAGCCGCTGCGCGACCACGTCCGGCTCCCGCGGACGGGTCAGCCGCACCGCGATGTCAGCCTCCCCGCGCGCCAGCACGATGGGCCGGGTGGTCGTCGAGACCTCCAGCTGGATCTGCGGATGGAGGGCGAGAAACCGCGGCAGGTGCGGCACCAGGAAGCGCGTGGTCAGCATCTCGGTCGCCCACAGGCGGACCAGACCCGCCGGCCGCTTATCGGCGCCGGTCACCTCGCGCTGGGCGGCGTGCACCTCATGCTCCATGCGCTCGGCGTGCGAAAGGAGATCGCGGCCCGCCTGCGTCAGCCCGTAGCCGTCGGGAGTGCGGTCGAACAGGCGCACCGCCAGCGCCTTCTCCAGCGCCCCGAGCCGCCGCCCGACCGTCGTGGCGTTGACCTGCAGCGCCGCCGCCGCACCCGCCAGAGTTCCGGCCCGCGCGAGCGCCAGCAGAACCCGCAGGTCGTTCCATTGGAGCATTTCCGACATATATCACAACGCTCCCTGCATCCCCGCCGGCCGGCCATGCAGATTTGCAGCGAGCCAACGCGCGCTGCGGCGATTACAAACACAGCAAGGAGGTAGCTCGACATGAACCGCCCGGTGATCGCCGCCGAAAAAAAGCTCACAACCGCTGACGGGTATGTCCTTGGCGCCCGCATCTACGAACCGGCGGTGCCGCCACGTGCGGTGGCCGTCATCCATGGCGGGACGGCGATCCCGCAGTCGTTCTATCGCCGCTTGGCCGCCTATCTGGCCGGGGCCGGAATCCGCGTCATCACCTATGACTACCGCGGGGTCGGCGCGTCGCGGCCCCGCTCGCTGCGCGGTTTTTCCGCCCGCATGCAGGACTGGGCCACGGACGCCGACGCAGCAATGGCCTTGGCGAAGGAGGGCAGGGTTCCCGTCTTGTGGATCGGCCACAGCTTCGGCGGACAGCTCCTGGGGTTGGCCGAGCAAGCGCGCAGCGCCGCCGCCGCGGTCCTCATCGGCGCGCAGCTCGGCTACGCCGGTCACTGGCCGGCGCGTCTGCAGCCGCGCATCCGGCTGTTCTGGCATCTGCTCGTGCCGGCGCTTACCGCGGCGCTCGGCTATTACCCGGGCCGCGCCGGTCTGGGCGAAGACCTGCCCGCCGGGGTGGCGCAGCAGTGGCGCCGCTGGGCGCTGCATCCCGCTTACTACCTCAGCGAGCATCCGCAGGCCCGCGAGCGCCTGGCCCGCTTCCGGCAGCCGACTCTGTTTTACAGCTTCACCGATGACGACTTCGCCCCGGAGCCGGCGGTGCAAAGGCTGCTCTCCCTGCTGTCCACCGGACCGGGCGCTGGAATCATCCATCGGCGGCTCACCCCGCCTGAGCTCGGGGAGCGGGAAGTGGGCCACTTCGGCGCCTTCCGCGCCCGCTTCGAAGCGAGCCTGTGGGGCGAAATTCTCGCGTTCGTTGATCATGTCCTAGAAGGCAAGCGGCTCCCGGCCAGCCTGTCCGCCCCGCGCCCCGTCCCGCGCGAAGGATTCCTCGGCACCTTCGATGCGGCGGAGGGCGAGGACATCGAGCGCTTCCTCTACCTCCGTGAGGCGCGCTAGCGCCCGCGCCGCCGCGGCAATTGCATAAAGACGCTGTTCCGGCATGCTGGAAGGATGAACCGGAAAACCTCGCCATGAGGCGCGCGCTGTACGCGGGGTCGTTCGACCCCACCACCAACGGCCACATGTGGGTCGTCGAAGAAGGGGCGCGGCTCTTTGACGAGCTAGTCGTCGTCGTCGGTCAGAACCCGCACAAAAAAGGCGCGTGGTCGCTGGAGGAGCGGGTCGCCATCCTGAAGGAGTGCTGCGCGCACCTGGACAATGTGGAAGTGCGGCACTTCGACGGCCGATATCTCGTGCGGGTGGCGGCGGAGCTTGGGGCGCGGTACCTTTTGCGCGGCCTGCGCAACGCCGCCGACTTTGCGTACGAGCAGACCATTCACAACGTAAACCGCGATCTGGAGCCGACCGTGGAGACGGTCTTCCTGGTCACCCCGCGCGAGCTGGCGGAGGTCAGCTCCTCCACCGTACGCGGGATGGTCGGATTCGAGGGCTGGGAAGAAGTCGTCGCGCGCTATGTGCCGATGCCGGTGCTGCGCCGCATGCAGGCGCCTTAGGAGGAGCCGATGCAGGAGCCGATGCGCCGCTTCGTGCTCGGTGTGACCGGGGCGGTGGGGGCCGGCAAGTCCACGGTCTGCCGGGCGCTTTTGCAGCACGGCTTTGCCGTACTCGATGTGGATGATGTCGCCGCGGAGGCGCTCGGCGAGCTGCTGCCCGAGCTCGCGCAGCTCGTGCCGGCGGCGGTATCGAGCTTGGGAACGCCGAATAAGGCGCCGCTGTTCGCGGCGATGCTGCAGGACGCGGGCTTGCGTAAGGAGCTGGAGCAACGGCTCCGGCCCTTCATCGTACGGCGCATCCGCGCGTGGGCGGAGAGCTTGCGCGGGCCTGGGGCGCTCGACGCCGCGCTGCTGTTTGAGTCGGGTCTGGATGCGTTTTGCGATGCCACGCTCTGCGTGGAGTGCGACGGTGCGGAGCGGCGGCGCCGGGTGCAGCAGCGTACGACGGCGAGCGCCCAGCACTTTGACGCGCTGGAAGCCGCCCAGCTGCCGGCCGCCGAGAAGCGCAGGCGCGCCAGCGCCGCAATATCGACCCAAGGGCGGCCAGCGCATCTGGAAGAAAAGCTCCAAGCCGTGCTGGCCGCGGTGCTGCGGCCGCGCTGAGTGGGCGCGGCGTGGTGCGAGCGCGCGGGCGCGCGAAAAGCGTCCGGGCCGCCGGAGCTAGCAAATAGCCTACGGAGAACGGATAATACGCTCATGCTCGATCTAGGTCCGCGGAGCGGAAGCTCCCGTATCGTGCAGAAGCTCGGCGCGGGCGGCATGGCGTTGAGTCTGTCTTCCGGCTCGCTGCGCCGCGCGCTGGCGACCGCCGCGCTGCTCGCCATCGCTGCCGTGGCGACGGCGGCGCCGCCCGAGGCCGCGGCTCCCTCCGCCGCCAGCGGCAGCTTCCAGCAGCACTATGAGGCCGCGGTGCAGCTCTTCCTTTCCGAGCGCTACCCGGAGGCGCTCAAGGAGTTCGAGGCCGCGTACGCGGTCCGCCAGCTGCCGCGGCTGCTCATCAACATCGGCACCACGCATCGCAAGCTCGGCGAGGCCAAGGCCGCGCTCAGCGCCTACGAAGCCTACCTGCGCATCGAGCCGAACCCCGATCCCGAGGTCAAAAAGAAGCTCGATGAAGCGCTGAGCCAGGTGCACGCGATGCTGAACGTTGCCGCCGCCCCCACCGCCAAAGCGAGCCCAGAAGGCGCGGGCGGCAAAGTCGGCGCGAGCGGCAAAGTCGGCAAGCACGGCCGCGGCAAGGCCGCGCAAAAGAGCCCTGAGACCCAGCTCAAGCCGAGCTTCGCCGTCGTCAACCTCGATATCGACCGCCTCAAGCCGCAGGCGGCGAACAAGCCGGGCTTCTCCAGCATAACCGGCACCGGCCCGCAGGACATCTGGGCGGTCGGAACCGCTGGAACACTCATTCATTTCGACGGCCAGCGCTGGTCCGATGCCAGCAGCTACTGGGGCGGCAGCCTGAAGCGGCTGTACGGGACCGGCGCCAAGGATGTCTGGGCGGTCGGCGAGCACGGAGTGATTCTGCACTATGACGGCAGCGCCTGGTTCCGCGTGCCGAGCAGCACGAGGGAGCTCCTGCGCGGGCTGTGGCTCCGCCCGGGGCGCGGCGACACGCCGGGCGATGCCTGGGCGCTGGATACCGCCGGGACGCTGCTCCGCTTCGATGGCACCTCCTGGCTCGAGCTGCCGCATGACAGCACGGAGACGGTGCGCATCACCGACGTGCATGCCACGCCGCAGGGCGACGTCTGGGCGGTAGGCGCGGGCGGAGTGATCCAGCACTGGGAGGGCAAGGCGCTGGTGAGTAAGGTGAGCGGCACCACCCGCGGGCTCCTGGCGGTCTTCAGCAACAGCCCGAGCGATGTCTGGGCCGTCGGCGAACAGGCGACCATCCTGAACGAGAATTATGACTCTCCCATCCGTACCTACCCGGGCGCACGGAGGAAGAAGTCAGGCGGGCGGCGCCCAAGTCCTACCTGAGCGTCGGCCGCGACCTCGGGCCGCGTAAGGTCAAACCGCGCCGGGCTGGCGCGTTGCGCGCTCATCGCTCCGGCGCGCAGGAAAGCCTCGCGCTGGCGATGCGGCAGCAGATTCTTCGTGCACCGCGCCAAAGCGGCCTAAGATGCCGGCAATGAGCAGCGAGCGACACTCCCGACCTCGATCCGCCCCTACCGCGTTCATGCAAGCCGCCCAGGCCTTCGACAGCGCGCTGGCCAACTTCCACGCCGCCGCAGAGGCGACGCTGCACGGCCCGCTGTATTCGGCCAAGCACCTGGAGCGCGCCGCGAGCTCGCTCGATCAGGTGGTGCAGTGCGAGCAGCGGCTGGGCCTTGCTTCCAAGGCGCTCAGCGAAGCGATTCACCAAGCCCACCAGCAGCAGCTGGCAATCACCCAAAAGGTGACCGAGCGGGCGCAGGCGATTTCGGTGCGCACCGCGCAGTTCGATCAGCTCATGGCCGGCTATAAGGCGCTCGGCGAGGCCGCGCTCACCTTGAACCGCGACGCGGCGGAGATCCTGCGGAAGAAAAAAGAGCTCGGCAGCGGCTCACCCGCCGCGCTGGCCGATGAGATAAAGGGGCTCGTGGACAAGCTGTCCGCCGTGGCCCAGATCGCCCAGGTGCTCACCGAGACCGCCCGCGGCGAAGATTTCGAAGAGATCGCCCGCCAGGCCGACTCCGTCCGCCAGCAGCTCACCGCCGCCCGCACCAAGCTGTCGCTCACCCTCCGCGCCCCATCCTAACTGGGTCCTGGCCGCATCGTTCCTAAACAGAATCATTTCTCACTTGTGCGGCTTGTATTGGATGATGCGCGGAGGGAATCCTGGCGCTGCTTGGACAGGGCCCGCAGCTCGGCCGCTATCTTGTCCAGGCCCGCGTCTTCGGCCTGCGCGGCAAGTCCGGCGAACTGCTCCGCCTCCTTGCGGGCGCGGGCGCGCATCGCTTCCTGCATCTCACGGAACGTCTCGAAGAAGCCACGCAGCATGTCGCCTTTGCGCAG
Source organism: uncultured Myxococcales bacterium (assembly GCA_937879845.1). Taxonomy (GTDB): domain Bacteria; phylum Myxococcota_A; class Polyangia; order Palsa-1104; family JAEUJZ01; genus CALFML01. Next base: position 8,552 of record CALFML010000919.1, on the reverse strand, counting down.
CGGATGCAGCGGCCCAAGGAACCCATCGCGGATGTGCCGGGTCTGGTAGGCGATGTAGTACAGCGGCCCGGCGACCCGGTGCGTCGTCACGACCTGCCAGGCCCCAAGGACCAGCGCCAGCACCACGCCGAAGATAACGAGCCCGATGAGCAGGCGGTGATCGCTGCGATGAAACGCCGCGGACAGCACCTGCGCTTCCACATCGGAAGGATCCAGAGCCCGCAGGTCGACGACGCGCGAGGCGATCCGCGTTTCGTGGTAGACCAGCCATCCCAGCCCCGCGGTAAGGGCGGCGCTGACCAGCACCATCTGGCCGGCGTAGTGCAGCTGATATTCCCCGAAGATGAGGTAGTTGCGAATCTTGCGCCGAGACCTTGCCGAGCGTGGCCGTTCCGTCATTGAACACCTTTGAGGTAGGTCTGTACTTTCTCCGCGACCTGCTTGGCGGCGTCGCTGAGGCAGAAGTTCTTAGCGTCGGCGATGCCTTTGGGATCGTTTGGTTCGTCCAGACAGCCGCCAACCTGGGCCATCACCTGCATCGAGTGCGCGGGGTAGGCGGCGATGATGACGCCGATGTCGCACTCCACCGTGACGCGGTTGCCCTTGCCGGCGGGTCCGGTGACCACCTTGGCGATGGTGGTGTCGACGAAGTAGCGCGGCGCCCCCGGCTCCGGAGTCAGGGTGACGTTTTTCAAAAGGCGGAGCTGCGCGATGATCTGATCGTGCGCATACTTCGCGAGCCTGGGATCACTCTTGCTTCCCATCGTCGGACTCACTTCGAGAACGAAGCGGCGGGCGCCGGCGGACGGACCGGCGGCGCTCCGGCTCGGATCGCGCTCCGCTTCGATGGCGGCGATCGCTTTGCCGGCGGCGGTGCGCACCGGAAGTTCCGTGTCGCTCATACTCGCGCGCAGCGCGGCGAGCGCCGCCGGATCGCCGAGCCTGCCAAGCGATGCCGCAGCGACGATGCGCACCGAGGCCTCGCTGTCGTGCAGCGCTCTTAGAAGCAGCGGCACGCCGCGCGGATCCTTGAGGTTGCCGAGCACGATCGCGGCTTGGGCGCGCACTTTGTAACTCGGGTCGCTGCGCAGCGCCTGCTCCAGCTCATCCACCCGATCGGCGAAGGCTACCGTGGATAGGGCAAAGAAGATCAGCGAAGCTACTCTGGTCTTCATGGTAAGATGCTACTAGGAGAGAGCTCCGACGGTCAACGTAGTCATGGTCATAAGGTGCGTGGGCAATCCAATTGTAGGCCAATTGTAGGCTAAGTGTAAGCCAGGTGTAGGCGTCCCGGGTCTGTGGGCATAACTCCCTTCGCGTTGCCTAGGTAATAGGCTGAGGAAGCGATATGGCCGAGCCGTCCCCTCCCACATCCACCGCCAAGACCGGAGTTCTAGAGGCCGGCAGCCTGATCGCGGGCCGCTATAAGGTCGAAGCTTTGCTCGGCTCGGGCGGAATGGGGTCTGTGTACCGGGTACAGCACACCCACATGCGCAAGCGCTTCGCGCTCAAGATTCTGAACGCGGATGCGGCGCAGCGGTCGGAGATGGTGGCGCGCTTTGAGCGCGAGGCGATGGCGACGGCGCACATCGAGCACCCCAACATCACCGCCTCCGTCGATTTCGGCCGCGCCGAAGATGGCTCCTTCTTCTTGGTACTGGAGTACCTGGAGGGGGAGCGGCTGCGCGACACGCTGGCCAAAGGACCGCTGCCGGTGCATCGCGCCGTGCACATCGCCCGCCAGGTCGCCAGCGCGCTTTCGAAGTCGCACGAGCACGGCGTCATCCACCGCGATCTCAAGCCCGAAAACATCATGCTGGTCACGCGGCAAGATGACAATGACTTCGTCAAGGTGCTCGACTTCGGCTTCGCCAAAGTGATGGGAGGAATGCCGGAGCCCGGTCGCGGCGGACCCGCGGACGCGCTGTCGCGAAAGGGTACGCTTTACGGCACGCCCGGATATATGTCCCCGGAGCACTGCGTCGGCAGCGCGGTCGATGCGCGCACCGATCTGTATACGCTCGGACTCATTCTGTATGAAATGCTGGCCGGGGTCGGGCCCTTCGGTACCGGCAACGCACTCAAGATAATCCGCCACCAGATCAGCACCAAGACTCCGCCGATTGCCACCATCGTACCGGGAATAACGGTTCCGGCGTCGCTCGAAGCCGTCGTGATGCGTCTCACGGAGAAGGAGCCTGAAAAGCGCTATGCCAGCGCCACGGAGGTGATCGCGGCCCTTTTCGCGGTCGCCAAACAGGAAGGCATCCCGCTGTCCGAGCCGTCCAGCTCGTTCCTCGCGCCGCAGTCGCAACCGGATCAGTCTGACCAATCTGAGAAGCCTGTTCTGGGAATTAAGGACTCCGCCGGCGAGGTTCAGACTCTGGCATCCGTGGATCTGATTGCCGCCCAGGAACCGCCAGCCGCTTCGATCAGGCTGGCGGTGAATGAGTCTCAGATCCTCTCTGAGAAGATAGCCCGCAAGCCGCCCGCGGAGGAGGTCACCCGCCCCGCCATGGCGTCGCCGACCATCGGCGCGTTCAAGCCCGCTGTCAGTCTGGAGCAAAAGACCGCGGTCCTGCCGATGACTGTCCCTGCGGCCCGTGAGAGCAGCTTTTCACGCCGAATCAGAGAACGACTTCCTGCGTCGCTGCAGAATGTCCCGCTGCCTCTGATTCTGCTGGCTCCGGCTTCTCTTTTTGTGTTGTTGTTGCTGCTGCTCGGGCGATGACGGCAGGTTCAGAGATACCTATCCTCCGCTTGAGCAGCGCATGTCTTGCTTCTATCTGAAGCGGCGTCGGGCCTGTTCCGTGCCGCGGAAAGCTACTCTTACCGCCCCGAGTATGTTCGCCCTCCACTATTTCCGCCAGCGTCCGTGTACTCCATACACAATCTCACACCGAACAGGGCGTCCACGCGCAGCCGCAGGCGGCTTGAATTAAGTTCTATTCCGTCGCTGGTAAAGCATCCCCTGTCACCATCCTGCACTACGACGGCAAGAAGTGGACCAGCGTTGCCGCCGGCATCGCGGCAGCGCAGCCCCCGCGTGAGCTCAAAAACGGCGGCACGCTCACGCCCAGCAACGACCTGTTCGGCGTGTGGAGCAGCGGCGGGACAACCTGGGTCGTCGGCGGGCCGGAGTTTCCTAGTGAGGGCTTCATCCTACGCTCCACCGGGTCCGGGTTCACGCCCGCCGTGCCCGCGGTCAACAGCCGCCTGCTCTGCATCTGGGGAACCGGCCCGCGCGACATCTGGGCCGCCGGCGAAAAAGGTCTGCTCATGCACTTCGACGGCAGCGCATGGAGCAGCGTGCCGCGGCAGACCACCGAGTCTCTGAACTCGATCTGGGGCAGCGGCCCGCGCGACGTCTGGGCCGCCGGCGATAGCGGCACCCTGCTGCACTTCGACGGCAAGTCTTGGTCGGCCGCGTTCACGCGCAGCGACAGCGCGCTGTATCGAGTGTTCCCAAGCGGCCCGCGCGAGCTGTGGGCGACCGGGTACGGCCATCTGCGCCACTTCGACGGCACCACCTGGCAGAGCGTCAACGCCGGCAGTCCCGCGACTCTCATCGCCGGTTGGGCGAGCGACGCCGCGCACGTCTGGCTCGCCGGCGAGAGCGGGACGCTCATGCGCTATGACGGCAAGGCCTGGGAAAAAATCCCCAGCGGCACCACCGTCCAGCTCAATGCCATGTGGGGCAGCGGCCCGAGCGATGTGTACGCGGCCGGCGACCGCGGCACCCTGCTGCACTTCGATGGCAGCATCTGGTCCGCGCAAGACGCGGGCGCCGGTGCGGGCGTCGTCCTGAAAGACATCTGGGGCAGCGGTCCGCGCGACATATGGCTCGTCGGCGACCGCGGCACCCTGCTGCACTTCGACGGCAGCAAGTGGCTCCCGGCCGAATACAAGACGCAGCGCACGCTATACGCGGTCCACGGCAGCGGTCCTGATGACGTCTACGTAACCGAGTCCAGCGGCAACGTCCTTTACTTCAACGGCAAGAAATGGACGGCGATTCCCACCGGCAGCACGGCCATCCTCGGCGGCATCTGGGCCAGGACGCCCGGCGATACGTGGCTGGCCGGCAGCGATGGCATCCTCCTGCACTCCCAACCTAGGGCCAAATAACTGCGCCTGCGCCGCGGCGACCGGCGCCGCAATCGTTACGCAACCATGCCGCAGAATGCCAGAGCCGCCGCTTCGCCGTCGCCCTTTCCCAGCAGACCTCAGCGATTCCGAAGTCCACGATCTTCACAAAGTCCGGCCGTCCTTCTTCCTCCGTCAAAAAAATATTCTCGGGTTTGAGGTCCCGATGGACAGTGCTTGCTAAAATCTCCGTCGAGAAATGCAAATCTTCCATTGTCTCTGGAAAATCGCTGGAACCGCCGCAAGAGATGGTGGATAAAGGCACATAAAGGGATACTACGTGGCCACGGTATTTGCGAACGGGCGTTCAATCGTGCATAAAGGCGATGGGCAGACGAACACATCGGCTCCGCCCGATGCGTGCAAGACCCCCACTCCGGGCGGACCCGTTCCGGTCCCTTACGTCAATATTGCCATGACCAGCGACCTGGCTGATGGCACAAAGACGATTAAGATCCAAGGCCACCCGGCCGGCAAGGCCGACTCCAACATTGCGACCAGCTCCGGGGACGAGCCGGGAACTGCCGGCGGCGGCCTGATGTCATCCAAGACAAAAGGGAAGCTGACCTGGGGAACCAAGAGCAGCGATGTCAAGTTCGAAGGCCAGGGCGTTGTCCGATTCATGGAGGTAACTCAGCACAACGGCAATACGTTCAACACAGTCTTTCAGGAAATGGGCGGTACCGGTCTGGCCTACGGGGATGACAGCAGTGAAGGAGAGTGTCCGATCTGCGGCAAGAACCCGGACACCCATCGCATCCTTGAAACCAAGAGCATTGCCAGCGTATGCACCAGGATCATAAGGGAGCTCCAGCGGCTGGATTATCCCGATGGGTTCATGGTCGGCGTCGCCGCCTGCAAGTGTAATCAGATCATCGTTGCGACCTCGGGAAATACGCCGGAAAAATTCGGCGACATCGCCAGTTCATCTGGGGCCACCAAGATCGTTCTTGATTCGGCGATCAAGACGCCTGAACAAGCAATAAGTCGGATCCCTAAGCTGGCCGCTGAGACAGCGCAGAAGACGTTTGCCGATACCTGGAAGGTGCTCAAGAAGAAGTCCTGCCAGGGTGGGGGCTACACGAAACCGGGGAACTGCGCCGCGCAGAAAATTGCCGCCCAGGGCCATGTGCTGGTAGCGATGAGCGAGATGATGTACAGCCCCTCGGCAATGACGCGATGGCGGAAATCGTACCGCCTGCGAACTACCGTCCATGGCGATAGCTCCACCACGCTATTTTTCAACGAGGCCGCCGGAATCCTCGATGAACCAAAGGGTGTGGCATCCTGCTATACTTGCCAGGAATTGCTGCCGATGATGTTGTGCGATAAGGACCGATCATGCTAGGCGGCGGTACTGCGGTGGACTGGTCGGAGATAGCAGCCTTTGTCGACAAGCGCGAGCCAGGTGCGGGGGAGCGAGCTGTCGGCGCGACGCCGGTTCAGATAGAAGCGCTTCAGCGTCAGACTCTCATACCGCTGCCCAAAAACTATATTGAATTTCTTCGCTGGGTGGGAAGTGCGGATGGCGGGTTTCGGATTTTCCCCGAGCACTCCTATCTGGTGCAGGACTTGCTCGACCATACGCCAGCCATGGGAGCCTGGGACTCTCATCGGTTCTTTTTGGTTGGATTTCAGGATCCGCGGGTCGTACGAGAAGATCCGCACGAACTCTTCTTCGACCTGCTGCGGAGCGACGGGATAGATGCGCCTCTGGTCGGCTTTCAACCAGGCCCCGCCGCGACCGAGATGAATATCGAGCACGGGATCGCAGACTGGACGATCTTCAGGCTCGCCTGGCGCTATGCAATGGACCGCAAGCCGGCGCGGGCGCGGCTTATCTCATGGTGCGACGCGGAGCCGGCTGGTGCGGCTGCTCTCGGGCGCCAACACGAGCTCGTCGCCGCGACAATGAAGCTCGGCTTTGAACGCTGTATGCCCGCCACCCCGCATACTTGGTTCGGGAAGCGCGACCAGGAGACTTTCGCGCTGATCCAAATCGACCCCGATGATGACATGGTCTCTGTGGACCTGCGCGGTGAGGATCGTCTCTCCGTGATTCAAGCCAGTGAAGTGCTTGAGGATCAGAGCCTTGCCGAGCGAGGTCGAATCATCGGCGAGTAGCGCGCCCGCCGCTCCGCCGTATGCGAGCATAGCCATGGAGGTTGGCCATCGAAAACCTGACTCCTTTTGCAGCGGTGTGCATGCCCTTCATGGATCTGACCAATGCGGACATCGCGTTGATCATCGTGTCGGGTCGATTCCACATGCTCGCGCCGGAACAGCAGGCGTCCTTAGAGCCGCTTACGCCTACCGCGCAGCAGCCGCCTGTGCCAATCGGCGATAGCTACGTCGGACAGCCAGGTCTGTCGAGCCTGCGCTGGGAGGGGCAAGCGGGCTGTACCCGCGCGGGCACCGATATCTATCTGCACGGACATGCATGTGCACCGCAGGGACAGACCGTTCGTCAGCTCTCTGCCAGGGTCCGAGTTGGCGTTTATGAGCGTCACGCTATGATTTTTGGCGACAGATATTGGCAGCGGGGGTTCTTGGGGCTCCGGCCTTCGGAACCCGTGCCGTTTGCGCGGATGCCCTTGCTCTATGAGAAATGCTTCGGCGGCCAGCTTGCGCAAGCGACAGCTCAAGACGCAGCGGCGGCAGATCGCAATCCGCTCGGACAAGGGCTCTATGGGAGTGACGCTGATGCGCTCGGCCAGCCTCTGCCTAATTTGGAAGACCCAGCGGCGCTGATTCGGGTTCCCCAGGATCGACCCCTCCCGCAGGGATTCGGCCCGGTGGCCCGCGGCTGGATGCCGCGCCGAGCCTTTGCCGGCACCTATGATGAGACCTGGGCTACGGAGCGAGCCCCCCTTTGGCCTGCCGATGTGGATCCGCGTTTTCTATCCGCAGCAGCGCCGGGGCTGTTTGCCAGCCCGCACCTGCAAGGAGGCGAAGAAGTCAGGCTGACAGGCCTGCATCCAGGCGGCACCATACAATTTCGCCTGCCCTGCTGGCCGCTGGTTGCCAAGCTCCGATTCGCTCGCCGCGTCGAGCGATACCGCCTGCGCTTGGAGACCGTCCTGCTGGAGCCGGACGAGCTCATGGTGACCTTGATCTGGCGCCTCAGCGTTGCTGTGCGACCCAATATGCTGCAGCTGAGCCAGAGCGTCGTTCGCGTACTGGAACCCTGGGAGCAAAGTCCGGCCGATGAATAGGTCCATCCTCAACATTGCACGCACGAGCTTGGCCTGCCCGCTTGGTCTTTACAGCCAGGCTGCGGTCGCGGCGATGCGGGCAGGAATCAGCCGCTTTGAGCGATTCGACGAGCTAAATGTCACCATCAGCAGACTGGCCGCGCTGGAACCAGCTGCCAGCCGCGGCGAGCGTATGAGTGCGCTCATTCGGTATGCCATTTCTGAGACATGTCAAGGCATGAGAGAATTCCGACTCCCTTGCTTGCCGCTATTTTTAGCCCTGCCCGAAGCTGGCAGCGGCGCAGCATTCGACGAACAGACGCTGATTGCCGCACTTACGCACGAGCTGTTCTCGCACATGGGGCTGCTGCTGCTGCTTCCGTCTACAGGTGTAACCCGCCGCGGCCGAGCTGGCTTGTTCACTGCGTTAAAAAGCGCTGCCCGTTTCTTGCAACAGGAGGACGTTCCAGCTGCCCTTGTAGGAGCGGTCGACTCTCTGGTCGATCCACAAACACTATTCGAGCTGGCTGCCCGAGGCTGGTTGCAAGGACGAGCGAACCTGGACGGCAGAATTCCAAGCGAGGCGGCGGGGTTCTTCCTAGTGGAAGCGCCCCAGCGCCGCAGCAGCTCTGAATCCCTGGCCCAGGTCGTGGTTGTGGAAGAGGAGCAAGACTCGGCGTCCTTTTGCGGGGTACAGGCTGGCGATGCGATCAATAGCGCGCAGGGCCTGACCCGGATTTTCCGTCAACTTCGCCGGACATTCCCGTTGCGAGCCGATGGGGTATTCTCTGCTCAGCCAGGCGAAGGGTTCTGGGGGCGAGAGTTTTCTTACGCTTACCTGCGCAATGTTGCGCTCATGCCAGAGCCGCTGCGTATGGAGACCGTGGGAGCGGACATTGGCGATGCAGGCGCAGCAGCGGGAGCTGCAGCTCTTCTGCGCGCCATTACGAGCATGCACCCACCCAAGTGGTCGCGCCACAGGGCTCTCACCAGTGCGCTGGTCTATGGGATTTCCGATTCTGGCGCGATCGGCGCCTGTCTGATAGCTTCTGACCCAGCATAACCGCGCTTGCGCCCGGGAATCATTCCAGGGAAATTCTACGGCTAAGTCGTTGCCCTGGAAATCCAGAACCTGCGCCCTCGACGGCGCGAACTGTTCCCGATGGACAGTGCTTGCTAAAATCTCCGTCGAGAAATGCAAATCTTCCATTG
>CALFML010000918.1 GCA_937879845.1 uncultured Myxococcales bacterium | reverse complement strand
ACCGCGATCCGCGTGCCGACCATCCCGATGCCGACCTGGGCGGTGATCAAGGTCTATGAAGCCCGCGATGCGGCGGCCCTGAGAGACTGGGAGACCGCCAAGAGCAAGCTGCAGGATGTCATCATCTGGATGGAATCAACGACCAAGGGCCAGTAGCCGTCCGAAGGCCCCTGCCCGCTCTACCCGCCGCCGACGAACGTCACGATCTCCACTTCATCACCACTCAAAAGTTCAGTAGCCGCGTGCGCGGCGCGCGGCACTACGGCGCGGTTGCGCTCGACGGCGACCGCGCCGTGGGGGTAGCCAAGCTGCGCGATGAGCGTGCTGACCGTCGCTCCGGCCGCAAGCTCTAGGGGCTGGCCGTTGACCTGCAGGCAGATTCGCGCTGGGGACCCGGGCGGATGGACATCTGACATCGAGGCTCCTTTGGGGCAACAGGATGAGTCTTTAGGTTTTGCCATTGAGGACTTGCCCGCACAATCCCCTGCACGCAGTGGTTGCTGCCGCTATCTGCCGAGCATACAATCGTGCGCTATGGCGTACTTCTGCCACTCCTGTGGAAACGAACAAATCTTCGAAGTAAAAGTCGGCGTCAAGGTCGGCCGTCGCGACACGTGCCCGCACTGCGGCACGGATCTGCACTGCTGCAAGAACTGCCACCACTTCGAGCCCAACCTCCACAACCAGTGCCGCGAGCCCGAGGCCGCGTTCATCCGCGACCGCTCCGAGGCCAACTTCTGCACCCACTTCCACTTCAAGGACTCCGAGGGCTGGAAGCAGGACAAGTCGGCCGAAGAGGCCAAGATGAAGCTCGCGGCCTTATTCAAGAACCTGAAATGAGCGAGCAGCTATCCCTAGACGACGACTTCGATCCGGACGACCGCGTCCTGTGCCCGGATGCGGCCTGCATCGGCATCTTGGATGCGAGCGGCCGGTGCAAGGAATGCGGGGCGCAGGCAAGCGCAGAGCTTAGCAGCAAGCGTCCCGCTGGCGATGCGTCGCTCGCTCCGTCGGAGTCGGCGGATGGGGTGGTGGCCGCCGATGCTGCCGATGCGGTCTCGCCGCCGACTTCTTCCGCCGACTCGCCGGCCGCAGATGCGGAGGGCGAGGACTTTGCCGACCGGCAGCTGTGCAGCGACCCGCTCTGCATCGGCGTGCTCGATCCCGCAGGCCGCTGCAAAGAGTGCGGCCGCAGCTCCTCCCCCGCGGCTTCTTAGCCCGCTAGGTCTGCACGGCCCCCTGGCGTCGCTGCATCGCGAAATACACCGGCACGCCCAAGAGCACGAGACCCAGCCCGTACAAGGAGCTCTGCGGATCGCCCTTGATGATGTACACGACGAAAAACATCGCCACGGCGATAAAAAGCGCGGCGCTCACCGGGTAGCCGAGCGCCCGATACGGCCGCGCGGCGTGGGGAAGACGTCGCCGCAGCACGAAGACCGCCGCCGCCGTGGCGGCATTGAACAGCAGCGAGGCGAACGTCGTGTACGTGAGCAGGTCGTCATAGCGGCCCGACAGCGTCAGCACCGCCGACCACCCCGCGAGCAGCAAGAGCGCGCTGGCCGGCGCCTGGCGCGCGTTGAGCTTGGCCGCCGTGCGCAAGAACAGCTTGTCCGCCGCCATCGCGAACAGGACGCGCGCTCCGCCGAGAATCATGCCGTTGATGCAGCCAAACGTCGAAACCAGGATCGCCGCGGCGATGAGCTTGCTGCCAATGTCGCCGAGCAACAGCCGCGCTGCCTCGGCGGCAATCCGGTTCTCCGGCACCGTCGCCATGCGGTCGAGCGGAAACAGATACAGGTAGCCGGCCGCGGCCAGCGTGTAGGTGATCGTGGTGATGAGCGTGCCGGCGATGAGCGCCCGCGGTAGGTTGCGCGCCGGATCGCGGACCTCGGCTGAGGCGAAGGTGACGGTGTTCCAGGCGTCGTAGCAGAACAGCGCCTTGCTGGCCGCCACGCCCAGGGCGGCGAGGAACCCGGTCTGCACCGCGCCGGCCAGGTGGACGCGCGGCAGCTCACTGCTGTAAAGCGGCGTGAAGTTCTGCGCGCTGCCGTGACCCAAGCACAGCGCCGCCGCCACCAGCGCCCACAGCGCCAAAAGCTTCATCCCGGTAAACAGGTTCTGCACCTGCGCCCCGGCGACCACGCCGCGGGTGTTGATGTAGGTGAGCACGGCGATGACCAGCATCGCCACCCCTTGCGCGCTATTTACCGTGATGCGGCCAAGACCGCCCAGCGGCAGCGCCAACAGCACCTGCTGCTCGCCGATCGCCGGGAAGAACACCCCCAAGTACTTGGCGAAGGCGATGGCCACCGCGGCGATGAAGCCCGACTGGATGACCAGGAACAGCGTCCAGCCGTACAGGAATCCCGGCAGCGGCCCGAACGCCCGCCGCAGGTATACGTACTGGCCGCCGGCCTCGGGCATCATCGCCGCCAGCTCGCCGTAGCAAAACGCCCCGAGGAGCGTAAACAGCCCGCCGAGCAGCCACAGCCCGAGGTAGATCCCCGGCGCCGCAATATTTTTTGCCATCAACGACGGGGCGATGAAGATCCCCGACCCGATCATGCTGCCGACGAGCAGCGCCGCCGCATCGAGCCCGCTGAGTCTCCGCGCTAACTGAGGTTCAGACACCGCCGCGTGGTAACACAGGCGCCGCGTCCGCCGCCAAAAATTTCTTCGCCGGCTCCGCGCGGACTATTTCTGAACTTCGAAGGCGCCGATGTCCGCCGCGCTGCCCGCGGGACGCTTTTGGAAATCGATGTCGTGCACCACGGAGCCGACCTGCGTGACCTTGTCGATGCAGCACTCGCTGTTGAACGTGCTGTTGCCGACAAGCCGGAAATCCATCTTGCTCGCGTCGGTTCCGCTCTCGTTCACAAAGTCCACCCGCGTCCTGACCGTACCGTCGACCGTCGTCGTATCGTTGGTCACGACTTGGCTCAGCTTGCACCCGTTTAACTGCAGGTCCGTATACGAGGTTCCCCCCAGGGGCCGCGAGTAATTGTCGTAGACGATCGACGACTCCACCAGGTTCATGCCCGTGCCGCAGTCGATACCGGACACTTTGTCGTTGCTCGGAAAGCCGTTGTTGGCGACGGTCGCGAAGCGGAGCGTGCCGGTGCTGCCGCTGAAGGCGATGCCCGCCACGTAGTTCCGCCAGAGCATCACGTTGCTGACCGCGTAGCTGCCGCCGCTTATCGACAAGCCGATGTTGTTCGTATTGTAGATCCGCACCGCGTCGACGGTCAGCTGACAGTTTACGGACTCGATGCCGTTTTTGCCGCCGTCATGCACCCGGCTGCCGGTCACCGAGAGATCGACCTTGTCATTGCACTGCACGACGCTGTAGATGCCCGGCGCACCGACTAAATCGAGGTTGCGCAGCACGACGGTGATCTTCTCGTTCGTGGACGAGACGGCGACCGCCGGCTCGCCGTTGTCGCCCTCTATGACGACCGAGCCGAGCTCCGTGCCGGCGCCGCTTATGGTGATCGTGCTCGGACCGCTGCCGCCGACGATCTTCACCGCGTCGTACGACTTGCTGGACACGGCCACGCTGATGAGCGATTTGCCGCCGGCCGCGGTGGCGGCCAAGGCATCTTTTATCTGGCAGTACGGATCGGCCATCGTGCCCTGATGGGTCGCCCCCTGGCAGCTGCCGTTCTTGTTATCGACGAAGGCGACATCGGCGATCTGGGCGCAGCTGCCGTCGTTGCTGCAGATGAGGCTGAGGCAGTCGGTCGCCTGCTGGCACGGACCGCAGGTGTAGTTGCGGCAGGCTGGCTTTTGGACCTGGTCCGGGCAGTCTTTGTTTATCATGCACGCGACGCAGACGCCGCTCGGACCGCAGCGCGGGGTCTCCGGGTGGCCGTTGCGGCAGGCCGTGTCGTCGGCTTGGCGACTCGGAATGCAGGCGCGGCAGAGCAGGCTCTCCGCGTCACAGATGGGAGTGCTGGCGGTGGTGCACTCTTTGACCGTGTGGCAGGAGATGTAGCTGTTGCCGGCCGGCGTCGAGCAGCTGCCGATCGCTCCCACGATCGCGCTCAGCGCCGCTGCCGCCAAGCCCATCCGCACGGATGGACGACCAGGCGGGCGCGGTGCCCAAGGCGTCAAGTACGCGCCGCTGCTGGCGCCCTCTGCTACTCCGATAGGCCGCTGTACGCGGCCAACTTGGTTGGCGTCAGAATCCAAGCCGCGGTGGTTATGCATATGCCCCCTCTCATAGGTTTAGCTCGAAACCGGCGACTCCGTGCGCGATCACCAGTTGGTAGCTCCCCGGGGCCTGTGGCACTGCCCAGCCGATCTGCGTCAGCTGGCAGGATACTGATGAGATATCGTAGTCGGCGGCGCGGCAGGTCTGGGCGTCCCCGGCCTGGTACCGCGTTCCCGCATCTGGGGCAAAAAACACATATGTCGCACCCACCGTCAGCAAAAACGACAGCTGCCGCCGCAGGTGCAGGCGCATCGCCAAGCTGAAGTCCAGTTTGTGCCCCTCCAGATTCGCCGGCGATACCGCAGTCGGGTCGGTACGCGGGCTCTCATACAGCAGCTCCTCTCCCAGGGTGAGCACGCGAAAGTGCTCTCTTACCCCCAATGTTACAGCCACTGCGGTCTGCAGCGAAAGAGGTAAGGCTAGGAGACCTTGCGGAAAAATGCGCTTTTCCAGATTGAGCTCGGTCCCCGGACGCGGCGGGATCATGAGGCGCGCCCAGGCGGTCAGCTCGACGGAGTGCGGGGTGTACCGCGACCAGTTGTAAAGGGCGCGCTTGCCGCGGACGCCAAGGTAGATGACGTGGGGGAAGGCGATCGATAAGAGGGCGCTGCCGCACGATGGGGCGAGCTCGCCGCGCGTCAGCCGGGCGCCGGGGGTTGAGCCGACGCAGCCGTCGCTGCCGACCGTACCGGGGGTGCTCTGCCAGGTGGTGCGATCGGGGAGTCCGCTCAGCCCGACCTCGTCGCCGCGCGGGGTCAGGAGCGGGCTCACGTAGGAGAGCCCGATGAACAGCCTGTCTTCCAGCGGGACGAACAGCGCCCCGGCGGAAAAGCCGTAGCCGAAGTTGGCGACGTCGGTCTCGACGGCCAGGCGGTTCTCCCAGCGCTCGCAATTTTCCGGCGCGCTGCCGCAAGAAAAGTTGTCGTGATAGTTCGGATCGAGGTCGCGGTAAAAAAGCTGCTGGCTGCGCGTATAGGAGACATTGAACGCGCCGCCGAAGTAAAACCACGGCCGCAGCCGCAAGGCGACCGCCACGGTGCCCCACAGGCTGTAGGTCTGCGCCGACACCAGATGATACCGCGTCGGCAGCTTGGTCAGGTCAAGGCCTGACTGACCCGGGCTGTAGTTCGTGAAGTCCATGTGCGGCGTGTAAAAGCCGAAGCCCAGGGTCACCGCGTCGGTGCGCAAGTCCCAGCTGGCCGCGGCCATCGCGTCGGGGTTCACCCAGGCGATGTTCGCTGGATCGGCGGCGGTCGGCGTCGTCACCCCCGGCGTGAAGCCCGCCGGCAGCGGGGTGCTGCGCTGATACGACCCGAGATAACTGTTTACTCCCGCCACCGCCATGATCTGGCTGCCCGGATACAGCCGGATCGCCGCCGGATTGAAGTGCAGGGCAGAGAGCTCGCCATCGGTCGGCCCGCTCAGCGCCTGTCCGCCCGGACGCAGCGCCATATACGGGTAGGCCGCTGCCGCCGTCGGCCACAGCCATAGCGCCACGGCGCCGACTCCCCCGAGGAGGACAAGCGCTGCGCGTCCCAGGCAAAATCGCCGACACCGATTCACCGGCTCATGGTAGATGGGCCGTCGAGGGACGGCAAGTAGCGGTCGCAGCAAGAAATTATTTCGCTGACGGCCGGAGCTCAGGCGGTCAGAGAGCGGAGCGTGATCTCGGTGATTTCGGCTGGGGCGTTCAGGCGCATCGGCGGGCCCCAGTAGCCGGTGCCGCAGCTGACGTAGAGCTGAGTCTGGCCGTGGCGGTGCAGACCGGCGATATAAGGCTGCTGCAGGCGGACGAAAATTCCCCAGGGCCAGATTTGACCGCCGTGCGTGTGGCCGGAGAGCTGCAGGTCCACCCCGCACTGCGCCGCTTCGCCGACCGCAATCGGCTGATGCGCCAAGAGCACCGCCGGGACCTGCGCATCGCGCCCCGCCACCGCGCGGGCCAGGTCGGGACCATGGCCGGGAAACGTGCCGCTGTGGTAGTCATCGACGCCAAGAAAGTCGATCGCGGCGCCGGAATTGCTGCCGGCGCGGTCGCCGGAAGAGACGGTCGGACGCAGGGTGACCCGCTCATTGCGCAGCACCCGCAGCCCGAGCCGCCGCAGCTCGACCAGCCATTCGTCGACGCCGGCGTAGTACTCGTGGTTGCCGGTCACGAAGAAGACGCCGTGGCGGGCCCGCAGCTCGGCGAGCGGCGCGACGTGCTCGCGCAGCTTCGCCACCGGGCCATCGACCAGATCACCGGTGATGGCGATCGCGTCGGCATCCAGGGCGTTTACTTGCTCGACCACCTGACGCAGCCAGCGGCCGTCGAGCGTCGGCCCGATGTGGACATCGGTGAGCTGGACGATGCGAAACCCGGACAGCTCCGCCGGCAGCTTTTGCAAGGTCACCGCCAGCCGCCGCACCGCCACGCGGCGCAGGCCCTGGTACAGCGCATAGCCGATAAGCGCGCTGGCCGTGCCCATGGTCGCCAATCCGAGCGCCCGCGAGAGCAGCGTCCGCCGCTGTTCATCGACGGTTTGCGGCGCCACCCGCGCCAGCACCGCCAGCGCCACCCGCGCCAGATCCGCGCCGGCAAACACCACCGCCATGACGATCAGCGAGCCGAGCCAGATATAGGCCGTCCACATCACCACCCGCGTCGCCGGCAGCCGCAGCAGGCGCGACATCGGGATGGCGCAGAAGAGCAGCCCGAACAGCGTCACGAGCGCGTACTTGAGCACCCGCAGCTCCGCCGGACCGAGCAGCATGTGGCGGCCGATCCGGGTGTACACGTAGTAGTGCAGGCTCGCCATGACCAGGGTGGCGATGGAAATCATGATCACGAAGCGGGGAAGCAGCGACACCTGAGCATCCTTTCGACCCGAACCGGCCCCACGCGGACAGCCCGTCGTACCGCCATCTTACCAACAGCCGGCCAGCCGGCGCGTCTTTAGGAAGGCAGCGCGTTAGTAGTACGGGCGCGGCGGCGGGGCGGCGAAGCGGCCGGGGAACGGATCCGCGGCTTCGCGGCGGCCGGCTTCGTCGTCTAGATCCGGACGCGTGTCGTAGCGATCGGGAAACTGTATCGATGAGCCGCGCTCGGCGAACAGGGCGACGCCGATGACCCCGACGTTGCGATCGCCCTGCTCGCCGGACTGCGCGGCGTAGGACTTCTGCACCGAGCCGAAGCGGAAGGCGGCGACCTCGCTCAGGCTGCGGCGATAGCCTTCGATGACCAGGCGTCCGTGCGGACCGACGATGTAGCCGCGCTTGGCGGGACTTGCCAGCTTGCCATCGACCACATCAAGCCCGTCTACGGAGGCCACGAGCTCGAAGCGCTGATCGGTGCGATTCTCGACGGCCAGGGCGTAGCGCTGACCCGTCTCGCCGACCAGGAGCACGTGATCCCCTTCGTGGTAGGCGCCCAGCGGCCGCCCCGACTCATCGACCACCGCGATCGTCACGCCGCCCCACAGCGCCGGACGCTGGGACGGCGCCGCGCGGAAGTAGCGGAACATCGGCTCACTGCTGCTGTAGCGGCTGCCCAGACGGGCCCGCAGCGCCGACACCCCTTGCGCGTCGTTATAGTGCAGGCTGGCGAGGAACGTGGGCGCGTCGGACTGACGCTCGAACTCCACTTCTTGGACCGATGAGTGGCGCGTCTCGCCGAATACCGTTCCCAGACCGGGCCGCTCCGCTGGCGTCACGTCGTAGGCCTGGGACTCTGCCGCCCGCTGGGCGGAGAGCGCAGCGGAGCTATCGGCGCTGGCCGGAGCGGACGCCGCGGCCGCCGCACCACCCCACGGCGCCGCGGATTCCTGGGGGCTTGCCGGCAAGTTCGCCGCGCTGCCATAGCCGGGCGAAGGCCGGGTCTGCGGCGCGTAGCTCGTGCAGCCGAGCGTCAGGCCGGACAGCACACCCACCATCGAGACGGACGCGAGGCTACGGAAACAGCGGCGGAAGGAGCTGCGCATGGGAATTTCCTTTCATCCATTCATCGGTGCGGCCGACGGCCGAGCGCCGCGGGCCGGAGCGTTGCTGCGTTTGTCACCCCTTTAACGCCGGATCGCCGCCGCGCCTTACAGCCCAGCGCGCGACTTTTGCGCGTCTGATAAATTTTCTACGTGCCGCGCCGCGATCCGTCCGCCGCCTCTCCCGCTCCCTCCGGCGACTCCCCATCCGGGTCGTCCGCTTCGAGCCCGGAGCTCGTGAGCCGCGTCGCCATCGATCGCTGGATCGACGAAGGCCGCTATGCCGAAGCCGCCGCGGCCCTGCGCGCTCGCGGTGAGCTGGAGCCAGCGCAAGTTCTATTCGAGCGCATCTGGGACTATCGGAGCGCGCTTTCGCTGGCGGCGCAGCGCAACGACTTGCCGGCGCAGCTCCGGCTGTCGCTTCTGGCCGGTGAGCTCGACGCGCTTGCCCGCCTCCGTCCGGCCTTGGCCGCCGCGGCGCCGGCGCTGCGCCAGCACCTTGCCGCGACCTTGGAGCAGCACCAGCAGTTCGCCCTGGCCGCCGAGCTGCATGAGTCGGCCCACAACCTTGATGAGGCGCTGCGCTGCTATGAGCTGGCCGGTGAGGAGCTGCGCTGCGCCCAGCTGCACGAACAGCGCGGCGAGCTCGGCGCCGCCATCCGATTCTATGAGCGGATCCTCGCCGCGACCCCGCCAGCGGCGCAGGCCCAGGCCCAGGCCCAGGCCCAGGCCCAGGATCGTACGCTGGAGGCGCAGGCGCAGCAGGGATTGGGCAGCGCCCTTTTGCAGCTGGGTCGCCATGAAGAGGCAGTGCGCCACCTGCAGCGGGCGCGGGCGCTGCGGTTGCTCGAGCTTGGGGCCAAGCCGTCTCCGGGGGCTGCGGTCGCTGCCGTAGAGCGCGCGCTCGATGAGATCGAGATCGCACTTGTACGCAGCCTGAGCGCACTTGGTTATCCGCAAGTCGCGCAGCTGATCCTGCTCTCGTATGCCGCGCGCCATCCGCCGGAAGTTCCCACGGTCGCTGAGTTTGTAAGCCGCCACGCGGCGGCAAGCGCCCCTAGGGCGGCAGCGGCTGCGCCCACGGTGCTGCTCGGACGCTATGAGCTTACGCGGCTGCTCGGCTCCGGGGGGATGGGGCGGGTGTATTTGGCGACGGATCAGCAGACCGGTCGGCCGGTCGCGCTCAAGCTGCTTCCGGCCCAAGGGCTGACCCACGGCCCGCCGGGAGCCCCGCCGCGCAAGGACGCCCCCGCCGAGCTATGGCGACGCTTCATGCAAGAAGCGCAGCTCCTGCGCAGTCTGCGCCACCCCAACATCGTTCAAATCCTAGACTTCCACGCGGAGGCGGCAGTGCTGGTGATGGCGTATCTGCCCGGCGGCTCTCTCGCACAAAAGCCGCTGCCGCTGTCGCCGGCGGCGGTGCGCAAGGTATTGCTCGATGTGCTGTCCGCTCTCGCCGCGGCGCATGCGGCCGGGGTGCTGCATCGCGATCTCAAGCCGCACAACCTGTTGTGCAGCGCCACCGGCGAAACCCAGCTCGGAGACTTCGGCGCCGCCTACCTCCAGGGTCTTGGGGTCACGCGGACCGAGAGCTTCATCGGCACGCTGGCCTACATGGCGCCGGAGCAGCTCAGCGGCCGACCCCTGACGTTTGCCACGGACCTGTACGCGCTTGCGGTGACGGCGTTCCAGCTAGTGACTGGGCGGCTGCCGTTCCAGGGTCCCGATTTCATCGGCCAGCACCTGCACGACCCGCCGCCGGATCCGCGCAGCCAGGTGCCAGCGCTGGATGCGCGCTGGTCGCCATTTCTCGCCCGTGCCTTGGCCAAGCTTCCCGCCGACCGCTTTGCCAGCGTCGAAGAAATGCGAGAAGCGGCGCAGGCCCTACCCGTCGGGACGGATGAGGCAAGCGCGGTCCCGGAGCGGGAGGCCCGCGGGATCCCTGAAGCGGCGGACGCCGCGCTCGCAGCGGGCGCTCCAGCGCGCGGCTCGCCACCGCGGGTCTTCATCCAAGGGGCAAGCTCCGTGCTGCAGACCCCATATAGCGAGGTCGTGCTCGGTCTGGAGCCGCGGCTAGGGCGCTCCGTGCTCGTCGAGCGGTTCCAGCTCGCAGGGATGAGCCGCGAGGCGCTGGCGCAGCAGCTGCAGTGGCTCCGCGCGCTCGCCCGGCTGGCCGGACCCGGTCTGCAGCGAATCCTCCGCATCGAAGATGGGGAGCAGGATCTTACCGTCCACTACGAAGCGCCGGTCGGCCCGCACGCCGATTCCAAAAACCGACTGGCGCCGGCGGATGTCGGCTTGCTGCGTCGCACCCTGCAGCGTCTGCATGCAGCCGGCGTCGTCCACGGCGCAGTCACCGACGCCGTAGTCTGCGAGCCCGCGTCTGCCTTGCTCCTTGTTCACGGCCGCGGTCCGCTCGGCTGGAGCGTCAGCGCACCGCCGACGGCGGCCGATGATCTGGCGCAGCTCCAGCGGCTTATCGCCGCCGACTAAGTCGCGCTGCGGAACAGGTCTTAGCGGCCAGCCGCGAAACTCAACCGAGAGGGGGCGGGGGCAGCTTGACCGGTGTTTCCGGGGCGGGACTGCCCGGTCCTGCGGCGGGCGGCTTGGCTGGTGCGTCGCTCGGACTCGCTGCAGGCGGCTTGGCCGGGGCGTCGCTCGGACTCACCGCGGGCGGCTTGGCCGGGGCGGCGGCGGTCGTGTCGCCGGTAATCGCCTTGAAGCGGGCGCCGGCCATCCAGTCGTCGATGACCATCTTCCAGCTGCCGAACTGCACCCGCGCTCCCTCGGCGCTCAGGACAAAGACGTTGCGGCCCTGGGCGAAGATCTGCTCGACCTTGCGCAGCTCGCCTTTGACCGCGTGGATCGCATCCAGGTGGAGCTCGATGCCGGAGAGGCTCTGGTGGGTGACGGGCGCGGTGCTGGTTATCTGGTAGGTGCTGTAGAAGGTCTTATAGTCCTCGGGGAAGACCTGCTTGGCCAGCGCATCGACGGTCTTAACCTGCTCCTTGGGGACTTGATACTGCTTGACGGTGAGGAGGAAAAACTCGCCGGCGACCTTGCGGCGGCAGCGCATGAGCGAGGTCGGATAGGGGTTGGGGGTGGTGTGCTCGATGCACTCCCATCCTTCGTTGGCCGGCGCGGCGATGGTGATAAGCCCGTCTTTGGACGTGACCGGCATCATCGGCACGCGAGCGTCGGCGGCTTGCGCACTGACGACGACGGCGAACGCGGCTCCGAGCGCGAGGCTGTGCTTACTCATGGATGGTGCAACCCCCAAGACCTTATCCTATCACCGCTGGCCGCGCGGCTTGCTACAGCACCAGGTCGTCGATGATCCGCGACAGCGTGGCGAGGTTGTTGACGACCTCGACCCGGCTTGTGTGCGGCTGGTAGTCGCGCATCGCGCTGTCGCCGAACATCCATGACGACGGCTGCTCCGGGTTGAGCCACAGCACGTGCTTGGCCCGGCCGCGCACCCGCGCCAGCGTCCACGCCTCGGACGGGAAGTAGTTGGAGCGGCCGTCGCCGATGATGATCACGGTGGTGCGCGTGGTCACCGCATCCAGGTACTTGCCGACGAACTGGGACATCGCCCGGCCGTAGTTGCTGTTGCTGTGGACGTTGATCACTGCCCCGCCGTAGGCCCGGTCCACCGCGTCCTGCAGCTCGTGGCGCTGGAACAGCTCCGTCGCCTCGCCGAGATCCGAGACGAAGACGAACGAGCGCACGCGGGCGAACATCTCCTGCAGCGTGTAGGCAAACTGCAGCATGAACCGCGAGACATGCCGCACCGAGTCCGAGATATCGCACAGCACGCACAGCCGCGGCTTCTCCACCCGCCGCCGGCGCAGCCGCAGCTGCAGCGGCACCCCGCCGGTGGCGAGCGCCGCCCGCATCGTCCGCCGCATGTCGAGCCGCCCGCGCCGCCGCTGCTTGGGCCGCAGCGACGCGGTGGTGCGCAGCTTCTGCGCCAGGCGCTCGACTTCGCGGCGCAGCTTGTGCAGCTCCTCCTGCGACATCTGGCCGAACGGCTTGTGCAGGAGGAGGTCGCGGCGCATCTCCTCGGTGTAGTTGAGGTTGCGCTTCTCGAACTCGGTCTTGACGAAGCCGCGCACCGCGGCGCGCAGCCGGCCGAGGTTGTCCTGCACGAGCCGCATCACCTGCTCCGCCCGCTCCTCGCCCAGCGCCGGCAGCAGCCGCTGCCCGAATGCCCGCAGCTCGCTCTCCGCCGACCGGAACTTGAGCTGCTCCAGCACCTGCTGCGTGAAAAAGCCGATCTGCAGCGGGTTTACCAGCCGGCCGAAGTCGATGCGCAGACCGGTCATGCGCAACAGCGACTCCATGCCGCCGCGGCGCAGGCCCATCGCCATGCGCGCCGTGGGATCCATCCGCGCCGCCTCATCGGCGATGAGCGCCAGGACCCGCTCGACCTCGTCTTCCGACAGCCCCTCCGCCCGCAGAGCGGCGAGCAGCGGCGACTCTTCCGCATCCTTGAGGAACTGCCCCGGACGGAAAAAGAACAGATCGAACAGCTCCGTAAACGCTTCCTGATCCTCTTGGCTCTTGATCAGTGTCGCCCCGAGCGCGGCCCGCAGCTGCAGCGGATCGCCTAGCCCCACCACCTCGATCGCGCGCGCCGCATCCAAGAGCTCCGCCGTCGAGGTGCGCACGCCGTTTTTGCGCAGCAGGGCGACGAACTCTTGGAGCTTCGCCAGCACCTACAGCCTCTGCGGCGGACCCGCCGCAGCATGCGACAACAGCGCCGCCACCGCTGCCTCCATCGCATCGAGATCGCCGTGCGACAAGCTGCGCACCGTCCCGCTGGCATCCACCAGCACCAGGGTCGGATACGAGAAGATGCGATACAGACGCCCGGCCCGCTTCTCCGGATCGTGCGCCACGGTGTAGGTCGGCTGAAAGCGCGCCACCATCGGCCGCAGCAGCTCGACGCGCTCATCCGACAGGCCGATGACCCGCAGCCCCGGATAGCGCTGCTGCAGCGCCGACAGCCGCGGAATCGACGCCATGCACGGCCCGCACCAGGTGGCGAAGAAATCGAGCAGCACCGGCGTGCCGCGCAGCGTCGCCAAAACCCCCGGCGGCGCTTTCGCGCCCGGCGCCAGCTCGGGACCGCTGATTCCGCTTAGGACAAAGTCCGGAGCGGGCTTATTCAAAAGCGTCTTGGCCTGCAGGATCTCCGGAGCCACGCGCTCCGCCAGCGTGACCTGCACCTCACGCAAAAGACCGCCGCTGCCGCGCAGCCCGAGCCGCACCCGCTGGCCGACCTGCAGCGTCCGCACCTGCTTTATGAGCTCGAACGGCGACTGCACCGCCTTGCCTTCCAGGGTTATGAGGACATCCCCGCGGCCGACCGCCACGTTGCCGCGGCTGAGCGGAGACTCCGGTAAGACATCGGTGATGCGCACCCCGCCGGCCGGATCGCTTTCGATTTCAATACCCAGCCAGGGATTTCCGGCCCAGGCGTTTACAGAGTAGAGCAGCAGCGCTACCCCAAGGAGCGTGGCCATCCGCGCAAATGCCATGCACTTCATATAGCACAGTCGGGAGCGCTTCGGGTCCGCCGCTCGTCTGGCTAGCCGCCGCAGCGCAGCTCCGGGCTGCCATCGCGATGACACTTGAGGCACACGCGCGGGTTGTGCGCCCGCAGCGCCTGGCAGCGACCGCCGGTGGTCCAGTTGGCGGGGTGGGGGTTGACGTTTTGACCGAGCGGTCCGCCCGATAGCGCGCTGTGGCACTGCAGGCACGTCTCCTCGCGATGGCAGGAGGTGCAGGTGCGGAGGTTGCGCTGTGCTTCCAGGGCGTGATGGCCGGGGCCGACGCTGGGGCTCGTCCAGCCTTCGGGGTGGAAACGGCGCGAGGTCGCCGGGGCGAAGCCGCTCACCGGCGGCTGGCCGGGCAGGGTCGCGTGATCGACGACGCCCAGCCGCTCGTGGCAGCCGAGGCAGAAAGTCTGCTGGCGGTGGCACGCGCTGCAGTCGAGCTGGTTGCGCCGGGCCTCCAAGCCGTGGCGCGAGATGAAATCGCCGCCGTGATAGTCGAGCGGCTTGACGACGCCGTTATGGCAGCGCTGACAAAAGTCGCGGCGATGGCATGAGGCGCAGTATTCTTCGTCGCTGAGCGCGATCGAGCGGTGCTGCTGCCGGAACTCCAGCCCGTGATCGTCGCCGCGCAGGGTCCCGGAGGGCACAAGCAGACCGGTCGCGAACTGCACCTGCACCGTGCCATCCGGCGCCAACACGTGACAAGCGGCACAGCGCGCCGACGCGCCGCCGCGGCCGGATCCGCCCTTGCGGGCCGTGCTCAGTCCGTCGGTGTGACAGCTCAGGCACAGGGCCATGCGCGGCAGCTGCGCGCGGGTCGCCAGATCAACTTGGCTGAGATCCCCGTGACAGCGCGGGCAGCCGATCTGGCGCTGGGCGTGCAGCTGATGGTTGAACTTCAGGAACGGCTCGGGCAGCTCGACGCGCGCGATCGCTGACTCCAGCTGCGGTCCGGGCGCGCTCAGTTCGGCCGTAGGAGCACTGGGCGCCCCCACGTGGCAAGCGGCGCAGGCCGACGGAGGTCCGGCGTTTTTTTTCCACGGCTGAGCGTGATCGATGGAGTGGCAGCTGCGACAAGCCTCTTCGCGCGGCAGCAAGTTGTCGCGGGCGCTGGTCGAGGTCAGGGCCTGCGGGTGGCAGCTCTGGCACACGAGGTCGCGCCGCAGGTGCTGCGCATGGGAAAAGCGCAGCGGGATGCGCTGCTCCGGAAACAGGACTCGCGACGGTTCAGCGGTAGACGGAGCTTTGGGGCTTGAGGGATGGGTCGGCGTGAAAAGATCGATGCGCGCCGGTGCTGCGGGCGAAGCCGCGGTATCGGCTCGCGCCGCGTCGCCGCCTAAAAACCATGAGCCGGCGCCGACCAGCACAAGCGCTGCCGCGGCCAGAACCGTCCACGCCACGCGCCGCGCCGCGCGTTTGGCCAGCCGATCGCGGGTCATTGTAAAAGCCCCGGCAGGGCGCCCGGCGCCGGAAAGCCGCCCATGCCCATCGCCAAAAGTCCCGCCGGCGGATTCGGCCCACCGGCAGAGCCCAGGTAATACGATAAGTCGAGCATCGCCATGACCCGCAGCTGCGTCGAGTAGAAGCGGTTGATGTTGTCCTCTGCAAGCAGGTGGAGAAGGACGCCGCGCACGATCGCGTAGCGCACCCCCGCCTGCAGCGCCACCGAGTGTGAGTTGTTGTTTTCCCGCTGATCGTCGGTCCAGTACAGGTACATCGCCCGACCTTCCAGGCCCAGCGTGTTGCGCAAGAGCAAAAGGCGGCCCGACAGCTCGGCGCCGGTGCGCAGACCGCCGTAGCCGCCGTCGCCGTACGCTTCAAGGCGCACCGTACCCAGGCGCCGCGTGAGCCGCGCCCCCAAGCTGCCGCCGACGGCTGGGGCCAGGGTCGAGCTGGCGGGGCTGGCAGGGGTCCCGCTGGCCGCCGCGGTTTGGAACAGCCGCGCGAAGGCGCGGGCGTGCAGGGCGAGCTCGCCGATGCGCAGCGGCGCGCCTCCCGTCTTTCGCGGCTGACCGTCGTAGGAGAGGCGCAGCTCGTGGAACGGCTCGGCGGAAAAGACGTTGAAGATCGAGTCCCCGTCCCAGGTCGGCACGCTGTAGCGATACTCCGCAACCAGCGCCTGCCGCGGCGCCAGAGCCGCGCGCAGACCGACGTGGCCGTCGTCCAAGCGGCCGTTTTCGAAGTCGTAGCGCAGCCCGCCCCAGCCCTGCAGCCGCCCATCGAGCACCCGGCCGGCGACGGTATAAGCCAGGCGCTCTTCGATGGTTCCCAAGGCCGGGGCGCACGGCTTTTGGCTGCCCCCAAGCCCTATCGGCTCACAGCCGGCGGCCGTCGTATCTTTTTGCAGCGAGAACGTGCGGCGGTAGGACAGCCGCATCTGCACATCGCGCAGGCCGTGGCTGCGCACCGCAAAACCGACGGTCGGCTGCAGCGCCTCGCTCTGCTTCTGTTCTTCCGCCGCGGTCAGGTTGAGCGCCGTGTGGCGGCTCGTCCCATCGAGCACATAGACCGGCGAGTCGATGGGCAGAGAGCCGTTGACCGACAGCCCGCCGAACGCCTCCGCCGCCAGATAAAACGGCGTCCGCGCTTGCACCCATAAACCGTCGAGGGCGCGCAGATCGAACAGCTCCCACTGCAGCTGCCGCCCGAGCCGCAGGTCCACCCAGCCGCCGAGGCTGTGGCCTTCGACGTAGGCCATGAGCAGCTCCGGCTTGTAGTTGGCAAGCTCCGGGCTCGTGCTGATACCGCCCTTGTCTTTGCCCAGGCAGCCGAGCGCCGCGCCGAAGCTGGTCCGGCCGATGCTGCACAGGAAGTCGCCGAGATCCGCCTCGAAGCGCAGCTGCAGGTTCACCGACACCTGATTGCGCAGCGCGGGTAGGCCGTCGCTGTCTTTGGCTCCGAGGCCGCTTATGAACAGACCCAGGTAGGTGGTGATGCGCCGGCGGTCGACCAGGCTCGCCTGGGCGGTGCCGGGATCGGCGGTGCGCAGCTCATAGGCTTGCGCGGTCACGGAGACATCCGTCTCAACCGATGCTGCCGCCGCCGTGCCGCCCTGCCCCGCCGCCGCGCACAAAACTCCGACCGCGGCCCAGACGACCCGCAGCCGTCCGCGCTCCCCCCGAGGGCCGCTCCGCAGGCGCGCTGACGACGAATGGGTCAAAGCGTGCACATCGTATCGACCGGGCAGCGGCTGTCAAACAACCGGCGCGATGAGACAAAACGCGGAGAGGCGGCGGCGGGTCAACCTGTGCGCCGCCGATTGGGCGCGGTGCGGCTAGTTTGCGGTGAGGGCGGTGAACACGTCGGCGCCGTGGTGCTTGATGGCGCTCACGAGGCCGCCCTCGCGCTGCAGCGCCTGGAGCAGCTGCGTGACCGGCTGCGCGGCGAATCGCCGCCCGGAGCGGACGTGGTGAACCGATCCGGACAGGTCCACTTCCAGCTCGTCGTCCTCGCCGCACAGGGAGTAGAATTCCTCGTCGGTGATGACTAGGTAGGGGAGCGCCTCGTTGACGAGGTTGCGCTTGTGGATGAAGGCGTAGCTCTTGGCGATGACGACCTGGATGCCGGCTCCGAGCAGCGCCCACACCGCCTGCTCGCGCGAGCTGCCCGAGCCCCAGGCCTCGCCGGCAACCACGATGTTGCGGCCGGCGCGGGCCTGCGCCGCGAAGCCGGGACGGACGAACTCGAAGCAGTGATCGCCAAGCTCACGCAGGTCGGTCAGGTGGCAGAACTGACCGGGGATGATGGCATCGGTGTCCACATGGTCGGCGAAGCGCTGCACCCGCCCGCGGACGGAGGCGGCCGTCTTGCCGGCAGACTGCGCCGCCGCCGCGCCGGCTGGCTCGGCGACCGAGATCGCCGGCTCATCCGTACGGATCTCCGGAACTTTGATCTCGGCGTGGCGGTGCAATAGACGGAGGTAGCGGTCGGGATCGACCTGCGAAAGGAGCGGACGCGGATCGCGCACCTTCATGCCGATCGCCGCCGCCGCCGCGGACGGTCCGGACGAAAGCCAAGCGAGCGACCCCTCGCCCATGCGGTTTTTGTAGTTGCGATTCTGCGACGTGATCCAGACCTGGCCCTTGCCGGCCTGGCGGCTCGCCACCCCCAGGCACATCGAGCAGCCCGGCGCATCGATGGTGAAGCCGGCTTGCTCATAACAGCGCCACAGGCCGGAGGCGTGCAGCCGCCCTTGGATCGACAAGTCGCCGGGAACCACAAGCCGTCGTCCCGGCTCCGCGGGCGCGATCGCCTCGCCGCGCTTGAGCGCCTGCTCCAGCACCAGCGCGCCCAGCACCAGCTCCTCTTCCGTGGTCGTGCAGGCGCCGATGAACACGCCGTCCACCGGCATGCCCAGGTGCTCGCTGACCGGCGCGATGTTGTCGGGAGAAAACGGCTTGGCGAGAAGCGGCGCCAGCTTGCCGAGGTCGATGGTATAGCGCGACAGATAGACCGCGTCCTCGTCCGCCTTGTAGAAGTGGGCGGCGCCATGCGGCGGCGGCTCGGGGCGGCTGTTGAGCCAGGCGGCGGTGATCGCGTCGGGTTCGAAGATGCCGTTCAAACCGCCGAACTCGGCGGTCATGTTGGCGATGGTGAAGCGCATATCGGTCGACAGCTGCCGCGCCGCGGGTCCGCGATACTCGACGGTGCGCTCCATGGCGACGGTGTTGCGGCCGAGCTGGCCGAGCGTCGTCAGGATGATGTCTTTGCCGGTCATCCCAAACGCCGGGGTGCCGACGTAATCGACCGCTATCGCCTCGGGCACTTCAATCCACGACTCACAGATCGGAAGAGCGTCGTGTAGGGAAAGAGTGTCTTCGCCTGTGTAGATC
>CALFML010000917.1 GCA_937879845.1 uncultured Myxococcales bacterium | reverse complement strand
GGGGCGAACGGGTCACGGGGCCGGTACGCCGGCGTCGGGGGGGTGAAGTGTCGTCCGTTGCTCATCTTCGGGCTCCGCTATACGTACTCCCTAAGGAGGTAATGCCTAAGTAGGGCTAACTGGCGGTTTAGAGTAACACCTCGGCTTGGCGAGGGGGACAGAAATTCGACCTCTTGATCTACTGGCCAGGTGCTTGAGATGCCAGCGCTTTTTAGCGTGGGAGGCAGGCGCCGTCGCGGCTTGACCTGGCATTACTACCTGCTTTGGGGACCCGTACTGGGATCCTCTTCCGCAGGAAGCCATTACCCAGGTGCTTAGGCGCA
This sequence comes from uncultured Myxococcales bacterium, assembly GCA_937879845.1. Lineage (GTDB taxonomy): Bacteria > Myxococcota_A > Polyangia > Palsa-1104 > JAEUJZ01 > CALFML01. The sequence continues at coordinate 5,976 of CALFML010000917.1, read as the reverse complement.
TGCACCGCCTAGTAAATGTTCACGCGCCGGCGAAACGCAAGCGGCGAGCGCGTAATTAACTGCGCCGGCTGTCGAAATATAGAAGGTGCTGGTTGCGAGGACCTAGGGAGCGGCCGTGCACAGACCGCTAGGCGAGCTGTTCTTGCAGCGATTTTGTTCGACGTGGTTGCCGGTGCCCTGATCCTCCAGGTCGAAGCGGCTGCTGCCGGTGCTCTGGTTCTGCTGCACGTCCAGGCTGATGGTGTCGGTGGCAAGCTCGATGGCCGAACGGGCGCTGCCGCCGATGCTGTTTTTGGCGACCACCGTCTTTTGCTCCCCGCGCACGGCGATGCCGTCCCCGCTCTCATTGAAACAAGTGGCGACCGTAGCCGCGGTGCTGCGGGCCGTATCGACGATGCCGTTGCCGTTGAGGTTCACTTTGCCGGGGTTATTGCTGGCGCTGACGATGCCGACCAAGGTGTTGAGGAAGTGGTTGTTGAGGGCCGCCTGCTCCGTGGCGTTCTTGGTCAAGAACATGCCGCGGTCGACGTCGTAAGCGACGTTGGCGTTGTAGGTTACGGCCGCGGCGCCATCGCTGGACAGGGCGGTGCCCAGGCCCTTGCACGGATCGCCGCTGAAGTTGAGCGCCGACAGGTTGTTGCGGCTGGCCGTCCCGCCGCCCGAGCGGTTAAAGAGAATGCCGGTCTGCGCCAAGCTGTTCTGCGCCCCGGCGCCGCGGATGGCGGTGTTTTCGACCATCGCCATGGCATCGGCGCCGCTTACAAGGACCCCGACCGCCTGGAAGTTGCGCACCGTGCTGGCGCGCACCGCCAGCTGGCCGTTGCCGCCGCTGTCTGCGGTGACGGCGATGCCGTAGACATTGGGGCAGGAGAAGTTTGTGCCGGTGCCGCGGACGTTATCGATGATGACCCGCTCCAGCGAGCCCTGGGCGCTGTTGAAGCGGACGCCGAAGTAGCGCTCGGCGCAGGTGGCGTTGCCGCCGCCGTCGATCGTGAGGTCGCTGATGCGGGCGAAGCCGCCGCGGGCGACCTCGATCACGAACGTGTAGTTTGGTAGATACGTGGTCGGCTGGGTTGAGCGCGCGCGGGTGGCGGGGCTCTTGATGATGGTGCGGCCGGCGCCGGCGCCGACCAGCGCGACGGCACCCGGCTTGCTGAGCGTGACCTGCTCCGTGAACACCCCAGCGGCGAGGTTGATCTGGGTGCAGACCGAGGTGTTGGCCGCCTTCTGAATCGTCGGGTAACTGGCGCTGGGAACGCTGCACACCGCGGCGTGGGCCGCGCTCACCGGCCAGGCCCCCTGGACCCCAAGCCCGAGCATGAGAATCGACAGCGAGAGACGAGACTTCATCGCAGCGCTCCTTAATTTTTCTTGGGAGAAGCGTAACTTAGCGACTTTTTACCATTTCCCTCCGGCCCGCGAGCGGACAAAATTGCCGCCATGCGGAACCTCCATGGCGATAAATCTTGTGGAACCATAATTTCCGGTTTCGGTCGCGGGGCAGCCCTGGCGGCGCGGATCTTGAAATCGCTGGCGCTGGTGCCGGTGCTGGTCGCGCTTGGAGGTGGCGTCTTGTCAGGGGTCGGCTGCGGCGCCGATCCCGACGCGGGCAGCTTCGCGCCGCTGGGCCTTTTGCGCCAGGGCCTGTGCATGTCCGGCGACGCCGGCGGCGACTTCGGCTGCGCCTGCACGCTCAACAGCCAGTGCACCGGCTTTGATGATGACGCGCGCCTTATCGTATGCGATGTGCCGATGGGCGGCTCGGTGGGCAAGTGCCTGGACTGCACGGCCACGGCGCTGCGCCCGGTCGGCTGCGCGTGCCGCGCCGACACCGACTGCGCCGCCGGCACCAAGTGCAACGGCCGCACCTGCCAGAAGCTGCGCGACCGCGGTGAGTTCTGCGTCCGCGACACCGACTGCGGCGGCGACCTGGCGGGACCGATGACCTGCCTGCCGACCAAGTCGTGGTGCGGGCCGCTTGCCGACGGCTATTACTGCGACTTCCAGAGCGACTGCCTGAGCGGCACCTGCCGCGCCGGCGTCTGCACCTCGGGCGGGGCGGGCTCGCCGTGCGCGGCGGACGGGGACTGCAAGTCGCCGTATGTCTGCTTGACGCTCTCCGGGACGTGCGGCGACAAGCAGCCGGACGGCAAGACCTGCAAGCGCAACGCCGAGTGCGAAAACCAGTGCAACAGCTTCAGCGGCCTGTGCACCCTGGGCGTAAGCGGCACCCTCTGCACCCCCGCCAACCCCGACGGCGACTGCGCCACCGGCCTGTCCTGCACCGAGTGCGCCGGCACCTATACCTGCCGCACCACGGGCGCGCCCTGTCCATAGCCGGCCACTAGGGCTGCCCAGGGCGGCCGGGATTATCGGATGCTCGCAGACTCGCGCTTGCCAGTCGGCGGTGCCGCGGGGTAGAGTCCCGCCTAAGATAAGGAGCTTCGTTCCATGCTCGAATCGGTGCGGCAGAACTCACGGTCTGCCATCATCTACATCCTCTTTGGCATCCTCATCGCCGCCTTCGTCGTCAGCTTCGGACCCGGCTCACCAACGGGCGACAGCATGTTCGAGTTTGGCAGCAAGTATGCCGCCAAGGTCGCAGGCAACGAGATCTCGGAGCAGGACTTCCACTTCGCGTACGTCGCGCTCGGCGCCGGCAACCTCAGTGAGCAGGTGGCGCGGCAGCAGCGGGTGCGCGAGCTCATCATGGATCGCCTGATCGAGCGCGAGCTGCTCGCCAGCGAAGCCGAGAACATGGGCCTGCTCATCGGCGAGGACGAAGCGGCCAACATGGTCGCCGACGGCCGGATGTACATCGCCGGGGTGCCGCGGCCGATCGAGGGCTACGCCTTCCGCAACGGCAAGCTCGATTACGACCGCTTCCGTCAGGTGGTGCAGAACTCCTACCGCATCACGGTCAAGCAGTTCATGGAGATCCAGCGGCGCGAGCTTCTGGCCGACAAGCTGCGCCAGCTGATGCTGCTGGAGACCCGCGCCTCCCCCGACGAGGTCAAGTCCGACTTCGAAGACAAGAACCGCCAGATCAACCTGGAGTACGTGCGCTTCTCCGCCTTCCGCTACGAGCAGGATCTCGCTCCGTCGGACACCGACATCGAGAACTGGGCGCGCGAGCACGAGGACAAGATCAAAAAGACCTACGAAGAGCGCAAGGTCATCTATCAGAAGCAGGAAAAGAGCGTGCACGTGCGGCGCATCCTCATCGAGCTGAAGAAAGACGCGACCGAGGCGCAGGTGGCGGAGGCGCGGGCCAAGCTCGACTCGGCGCGCAAGACGCTCGACAGCGGCACGCGGTTTTCCGATGTGGCGCGCACCGTGTCGGAAGACCAGCCGACGCGCGGCAAGGGCGGCGACGTGGGCTGGCGCAAAAAAGGCTTCACCGACTTCGGCGCCGAGGTCGAAGCCAAGATCTTCGCCGCCAAGCAGGACGAGCTTCTGGGCCCCGAGCGCACCGAGCGCGGTCTGGAGCTCATCAAAGTCGAAGGCTTCCGCGAAGGCGACATCAGCCTGGGCCAGGCGCGCAGCGAGCTGGCGCTGGAGCTGTACAGGTCGGATAAGGCCAAAGAGCTGGCGAATAACGCCGCGCTCGATGCCGCCAACAAGATCAAGGCGGGCGGCAAGATGGCGGATCTGTTCCCCAAGAACGACAGCGACACCGCAGAGGCGCAGCCGCGGGCGAGCCGGATGCAGGTGGAAGAGACGGGGCTGTTCGCGCGCAAAGGCGATCTGGTGCAGGGAATCGGCTCTTCGGCGACGATGGCTGCGGCGGCGTTCAAGCTGCAGCCGGGAGAGCTCCTGGGGCCGACCGAGGTGAGCGGCAGCTTCGTGGTGGCGGTCCTCAAAGAGCGCAAGGAGCCGGATCTGGCGGACTTCGAGAAGCGCAAAGAGGAGCTGATGCGCGAATACTCGCGCGCCAAGTGGGGGAGCACGATCACCGAGTGGTCGCACAACGCCTGCGTGGACGCGCAGAACGCCGGCAAGATCAAGATCAACCAGAGCGTCATGCAGTACGAACCGGCGGCGCGCGGTGCTGAGAAGCTGATGGCGAGCCTGAAGTACGAGCCTTGCCGCGAGAAGCCGTTCTAAACCGCGCCCCAGTCGAAACCCGAAGTCTTTGCCAGAAGCGCAAGAGCGGGTGGTGCCGGAGGCGGGGGCCCTGCTGCGCAAGCAGCGGGTGCCGCAGGCGACAGGACCGCGGCGCAGCCCGAACCTGCGGGTCTTTTGCGATGCACGGTTTAGTCGGTCCCTCCTCCCTGCTGCTGCCTGCCTCCAGCGAGCCCGCGGCAGCCGCTTCGGCGGCGAAGTTTCTCCCCTATCCCGAGCGGGCCGGCGCGACTTAGGTTAGCCTCAAAGGCACCTATGCGGTTTGCCCACCTATCGGATCTCCACGCTCTGGATCTGCGCGGCGTCTCGCCGCTGCAGTTTGTCAACAAGCGCTTCGCCGGCTTCATCAACTTGCTGCGCAAGCGGCGGCAAGCCCACCCGGTGGAGCTCCTCGACGCGCTCTGCGCCGACCTGAATCAGCTGACGCTGGGCCACGTGGTCATCACCGGCGACCTGTCGAACCTGTCGCTGCCCACCGAGTTTTCGCGGGCGCGGCAGGCCATCGACCGCATCGAGCTCGGGCCGCGCGAGGTCACGGTGATTCCCGGCAACCACGATGTCTATGTCTGGGAGGCTTTTTTTCGTCGGCACTTCGACCGCATGTTCGCCGCCTATGCGCGCGGCGATGACGCGCCGGCGGAGGCGCTGCCGACCTATCCCTTCGTCCGGGTGCGCGGGGATGTGGCGTTCATCGGCACTTCGACCGCGCGGCCGTCGCCGCCGCCGCTGGCCGATGGCTGGCTCGGGGCCAAGCAGCTGCGGGCGCTGGAAGCGACGCTGCAATCGCTGACCGGAAAGTTCCGCGTGCTGCTCATCCATCATCCGCCGCTGCCGCAGCGCATGGATCTGCTGCGGGCGCTGCGTGACCGCAAGGAGCTGCACGCGGTGCTGCGCCGCGTCGGCTGCGAGCTGATCCTGCACGGCCATGAGCACCGCGACCTGCGCGGCGAGCTGCCGGGCCCGAGCGGTCCGATTCCGGTAATCGGAGTCGGCTCGGGGACTTACGAGGACAAGCATGCCGGTGAGCCGGGGCGTCCAGGGCGTCCAGGGCGTCTGGACCGGCGGGCGCGCTACAACATCTACACCGTCACCCGGAGCGGGGAGGGGGCCGCGGCCCGCTTCGCGGTCGGCATCGAGCAGCGGGTGCACGACCCAGCGGTCGGTCGCTTTGTTGCCTACACGCCGCCCAGCTGAAGCCCTTTGATCGGGTGATCAGGGCGGGGCGCCGTCCATCGCTGGGCCCACGGGTGCGGAGCTGCCTCTTCCGGCCGGCTCCGGCATCGTGGTACAGCTAGTGTCCATGACCACGACCCAAGCCTCGCTTTCAGGGAAGACCTTATTTATCACCGGAGCCAGCCGCGGAATCGGCAAGGCGATCGGCCTGCGCGCCGCCCGCGACGGCGCCAACGTCGTCATCGCGGCCAAGACGACCGAGGATCATCCCAAGCTCCCCGGCACCATCCACTCCGCCGCCGAAGAGATCGAGCGCGCCGGCGGCAAGGCGCTGGCCCTTGTGGTCGATGTCCGCAGCGAGGAACAGATCCACGCCGCCGTAGCCGCCACGGTGGCGCGCTTTGGCGGCATCGACATCCTGATCAATAACGCCAGCGCCATCAGCCTGACCGGAACCCTGTCGACGCCGATGAAGCGCTTCGATCTGATGCACCAGATCAACACCCGCGGCACCTTCGCCTGCTCGCAGGCGTGTCTGCCGCACCTGCTCAAGGCGGCAAACCCGCACATCTTGAACCTCGCGCCGCCGCTCAACATGGTGCCGCACTGGTTCGGGCCGCACGTCGCCTACACCATGGCCAAGTACGGCATGAGCATGTGCGTGCTCGGCATGGCCGA
>CALFML010000916.1 GCA_937879845.1 uncultured Myxococcales bacterium | reverse complement strand
TCTTTCCCTACACGACGCTCTTCCGATCTAGCCGAACTGCAGCGGCGTGGAGCCGACCGGCGGGCTCTGGTACGCGTCGGTGCTCATGGTCTCGTAGCGATCGGGCCGGTACGCGTGCGGATCGGGGTACCGCCCGGGGTCGAGGTTCACGAGCCCCATGCTGGCGCCCACGAGGCTCCCCACGGGCACGCGGTGGTCGCCGAGCTCGAGATCCTGCATCGCCTTGCGCCAGATCCCCCCGGTGGAGAAGCGGCGCATGGTCTCGTTCATGGCGCGGTAGAGCTGCACGAGCGTGCGCAGCGCGGACGAGAACATGGCGAGCGGGTCGCCCAGCACCACCGGCCCGGACGAGGCGGCAGGCACCGCGGTCAGACCCAGCGCCTTGCCGTAGGCCCGGTGCGCCTCCTCCAGGTGCACGACGAACGCCGTCCCACCAAGCTTTGCGATCTGCTTGTCGAGCCCCTCGCTCTTGAGCAGCGCCACCCGGCGGTCGATCTGCGCCCACTCCTGCTCAAAGGGCAGCTTGAGAAAGCCCGTTCCATCGGGGAACAGCGCCTGGCGGACCGCGGCGGCAAGCTGCGTCTCCGGCAGTGTGTCGGGCAAGCGCGCCCAGGCGTCCAAAAACTGCGCCAGCGCGCCCACGGCGTTATCGACCTGGCCATCGGCCTTGCGCTTCTCCGCCGGCGGCGCCTTGCCGCCGTTATCGGCGAGGCGCTGCTGCGCCAGCCGCGACAGCTCCGCGCCGGCGTCTTCGACGTTCTGCCACGCCGGCTGCAGGAACTTGGGCAGCTTCTTCTCTGCCATAAACCCCGCCCGCAGCGCCTGCCACAGCGCCAGCCCCGAATCGACATTGAGCTTGGGCAGCATCACAAGGCTATCGGCTGAAAATTCACGAGTCATGTGGGTCTCCTGAAAAATGGGTCGCCACAGCTACCCCACTCCGCGCCGATTCGCAAGAATCTTCGAACCATTAGGCCAAAAATCCCACCCTTGCGCTCAGCCTCCGCCCTGCCCTCTCAGCCTATGGATTCATTGCCCAAACCCATCCGCGGATGCCTTTGGCCTATGAAACCATTGCCCAAACCCATCCGCGGATGCCTCCGACCCATGAAACCATTGCCAAAAACCCTCCCTCTGGCCCTTTTACCCAATGGATCCATTGCCCAAACCCATCCGCGGATGCCTTCAGCCAATGAAGTCATTGCCCAAACCCATCCGCGGATGCCTTCAGCCAATGAAACCATTGCCCAAACCCATCCGCGGATGCCTTCGGCCAATAAAACCATTACCCAAACCCATCCGCGGATGCCTTCGGCCAATAAAACCATTGCCTAAGCCCATCCGCGGATGCCTTTGGCCTATGGATCCCTTGCCAAACCCCGGCGCGTCAGCTTCATCCCATCAGGAGGGGGCCGGCCGTTACTGCGGCGAGTCTGCGACCACCGTAAAGGAAAACTCGATCTGTCCGCCGACCCGGCGATGGACATCGAGTACGTAGGCCGGCAAGGTCACAATCTCGCTATCGTGCTTGGTCAACAGCGACACGAACACCCCGTACTCCGAGTCCGCGATATTGCAGCTCTGCACGAAGGACGGGAGCCAGTCGTATGCACCTGCGGGGCTCAGCCGAAACGAGGCCACGAACCGCCCCGGCATATTCCTGCTGGGCCGCACCTGGGCATCGACCAAGTGGCCTTGCAGAGCATGTACTTGCGTCTCAGACAGAGAAATGAAACGGAACCAAAATTCCTCGGTGTTTTCGTAGGACATCAGCGGCCCTCAATAACTCCAGCTCTTCCGCGCGTAGAGACCTGGGCTCCCAGTCTGAGGATGATTGTTCCCTGAACCCAGCGCGTTATCCTTATTCGCTCGTGGCCTTTTAGCACCCCTTGAGAAACAGCGCTGCGAGCCGGCGGACGCGAAATAAACTTTGCTGCGGGCGCAGACGCTAAAACGCCTGGCCGAACGACGCGGAGAAGCGGGGGGTGTAGCCGCTAGTCGCGGCGTCGCGCTCGAAGGGGAAGGCGAGGTCGAGGCGGATTACGTCGCGGTTGAACTGCGGTAGGAGGATGCGGAGGCCGAGGCCGGCGTCCTGGTGGTAGCCGCCGGGCTGGAAGACGCCGGACTGGTCGTAGCTCTGAAGGCCGGTGGGGGCGTCGCCGGCGTCGTAGAACAGGACGCCGCCGATGTGGATCGTCCACAGGTTCAGGGCGGTGGAGCGCAGCTCGACGTTGAGCTGGTACAGGTTGGGGCCTTGGAACGCCCGCGGGGCGTAGCCGCGCAGGCCGCTGTCGGAGCCCAGGGTCAGGCGGCGGTTGTCGATGTCGTGGGCGCGGAGGTTCACCTGCCCGTAGATATGCAGGCGCAGCGGGCCAAAGCGCGGGGAGATGTTGCGCAGGGAGGCGGTGACGGTCTCGTTGACCAGGCTCGTGCCGGGGTAGACGCCGTACTGGACGCGGACGCCGCCGCCGACGTTCATGGTGAGCAGGTCGTCGCCGAAGTAGCGCTGGTCGGCGTAGGCGGCGGACAGCTGGACGAAATCGTAGCCCAGGCCGAAAAGGTGCGATGCGAAGCGCAGCTCGGCGGTGATCTGGGGGCCGAGGCGAAAGTCTTCGCTGAGGGCCAGGGTCTGGATGTTCTTCAGGCGCACGAAGCGGGCGACGAAGGTGTCAAGCTGGAGGTAGGGGCCGCTCGTGTCCTCGCTGCGCGGCAGGAGCGCGGCGTAGGCGTTGCGCGCCGCGGCGGAGATCTCGGCGGGGAAGTCGTCGGGCACGGCGTAGCGCACGCGTGAGACGGTGAAGCCGGCACTGAGGTTTACCTTGTGCAGCACGCCCATCGAGTAGGTGGCCTGCACGCTGCCCAGGATGTTGAGGCGCTGGAACTGGTCGGGGACGTTCTCGTCCAGCACCTTGCGCAGGTACAGGTCGCCGCCGGCGAAGTAGCGGACGATGTCCTGCAGGTACTGGAACTGCGCCTGCCAGCCCAGGCGGGTGCGCAGGCTGTACAGCGGCCGGCCGACGGAGAACAGGAGCTGTCCGCCCTCCAGGCCGCCGCTTGCGCGGTTTATATAGAGGCCGCCGACCACCTTGAGCTGGTGGCGCGAGCCCCAGATGCGCGGGTCGGTGTAGCTGCCGCCGGCGTTGTAGCGGCCCGGATCGAGGCCGAAGTCGATCGAGACGCGCTTGTTGCGGCCGGCGAGGTTGACCTCGGCGAACTGGAACGCCAGGGCGTCGATGCGCGCCTGGTCGAGGGTGAAGGTGGTGTTCAGGCGCAGGCTCCACTGGTCTTTGGTGACGACCAGCACGCGCACCCGATCGGGCGTCGTGCCGCGCAGCACGACAAGCCGCGCCACCCCGAGGATGAACAGGCTGCGCAGGTTGCGGCCGCTCTCCTCGAACAGGTCGCGGCGGAAGAGCGACCCGGCGGAAAACAGGAGCTCGCGGGCGATTACGGGCTCGCGCGTGCGGACGTGCAGGCGGTTGAGGATCGTCCACGGCAGGCGGCTCGACAGCGGCAGGTCGCCTTTGAGGATGATGGGGCTGGCGTCGATGTCGATCGCCTCGATGAGCTTCCCCTCGGGCTGCGGCTCCAGGTCTTTTGGCAGGCGGCCGCGCCGGACAAGCGCCGCGGCGACGAGCTTTTCCTCATACTGGGCGAGCACGTCGAGCTTGTCGGCCCGCCCCCGCTCCGCGGGCAGCGCTACGGCCAAGAAGCTCGCTGCGGCCAAAACAAGGACGGCGGCATGCGCCGCAGTCCTTTGGGCCAGGGGGGCGGCGCGACTTGGCGGTCCGCTCCGCCGGGGTGCGCGATCCCGGACTGGCCCGGCGCCTCCGGGCGGCCGGCTCACACCGCCGGCTTGCCCAGACGCCGCCGCGCGTAGGCGATGAGCGCCGGCAGAATAGACAGGAACACGACCACGATGATGAGCTTCTCGATGTGCTTGTCGATCGGGAAGTCGTGACGGGCCGCCCAGTTGGCGAGCAGGTACCCGGTCAGAGTCATCGAAGACACCCAGCTGGCACCGCCGACGATATTATACAGCGCGAACCGCGTGTAGCCCATCTCCGCCGCGCCGGCGACCACGGGCACGAAGGTGCGGAAGATCGGCATGAAGCGGGCGATGATGATGGTCTTGCCGCCGTGCTTTTCATAAAAGGCGTGGGCGTCGCGCAGGTGCTGGGGGTTAAACAGCCGCGACCGCGGGCGCGAAAACAGCGCCGGCCCGGCCTTCTTGCCGATGTAGTACGACACCGCGTCGCCGAGGATCGCCATCGGGATGAGCAGGACGTTGAGCTGCACGATGTCCAGGCTGCCGCGCGCCGCGTAAAGCCCCGCGGTGACGAGCAGCGAGTCGCCGGGCAGGAAGAACACCAGGGCCCCGGTCTCCACGAAGATGATCAGCATGAGGATGAGCAGCGGATAGCCGCTCAGCCGAATCAGCTCGTCGGGGTTGCGGATGACGTGAAGGACCCAGCTCACAAAGGCCATCGCCAAGACCTCTCAAGACCGTTTTGGCAGTAAAGGGCGGACTAAGGGTTAAAGACGCTCTGGCGCACGGCCGCGGCAGCATCTGCATATACCACGGACCGCCAGCCGGCACCTACGCCATATCAAATCCGCAAAACCTGCGGCCCGTCTAGTTACGGCTGCGCCGCGGGTCCTGTCACCTGCGGCACCCCGCTGCTTGCGCAGCAGGGCCCCCGCCTCCGGTGCCACC
>CALFML010000915.1 GCA_937879845.1 uncultured Myxococcales bacterium | reverse complement strand
TGCGTCGTCGTGTCGAGGCGGACTTTGCGCTGACCAACTCGCTGGGCATTCGCGCGGACTTTGAGTCGGGACCGCTCACGCTGGAACAGCTCTACAACGTGTTTCCGTTCGACAACACGATCACCACGCAGTTTCTGTCGGGAGACGAAGTGCTTCAGATGCTCGACTTCGTCGCTGACCGCTCGAGTGAGCGTGGCTGCAAGACGCAGGTGCAGGTCTCTGGCATCTACTTCACGCTCAACTGTCAGAACCAGCGCTGCGCGTGCCGAGCGAACCCGGATCTGTGCGATTGTCAAAAGACGGCGGACTGCCAGACCTACCGGGCGCAGTGTCCGACGTCGCTGTCCTGCACGGAGCGACTGAGCGCGACGCAAGCCCAGAAGGCCAAGTGGGTCGGTCCGTTTGCTGACAAAGTGGTCTTCGGAGACGACTGTCGCAACATCGACGGCAGCGTCAACACCGACAAGTGCAAGCCGCTCGACTGCTTTGCCAGCTACAAGGTCGCGGTCAATGACTTCATCTCCGTGGGCGGCTCCGGCTTCGTCGTTCTCAAGCGCAACACGACGCGCTTCAACACCGGCATCAGCCTGCGCGATGCGCTGGCGGATTACATCCGCACCTTGTCCGTGGATCCGGCGTTCCGCTGCAGCAGCACCGATCCCAGCTTCACCAATATAAAAGGCCTTAGCTCAAGCGGTCCCTACGACTATAGCAACGTAACTTGCCTGCTGCCGACGGTAGGCGCGCACGACGGCCGAATCCTGCCGGTGGTGCGCTGAGTCCCGAGGAGAAAATCATGTTCCAAGCGTCCCTCCCTCTGCCCGCTGCGGTGAGCCGCCCGCGAAAGACGCTGCGGCGGATTCTGTCTGCGTCGCTCGTGCTGGCACTTGGGCAGTGCGATAGACCAAGCGATAGTGATCATATCCTCACAAGCCTGCGCCTGACGCTGCAGAAACCGACGAGCAGCTCGCTCGGCAGCCCGAGCCAGCCGCAGCAGGTGGACCAGCTGACCTTCGATGTCGATGCGCTGGATGAGAAGGGGCAGGTGCTGCCGATCGATGCCAAGCTCGACACTTTCATCGCCGCCGGCGGCTCGCGCTTGTCGCTGCAAAACCCGTGCGCTCCGGTGACGGCGCAGAGCACTGATCCGGCTTGGCTGCTGCAGCGGATTGACCTGGCGGGCGGCCGCGCCCAAGGCGTCATCGCCAACTTGACCGCGCCGGGAATCTTCGGACGGATTGAGCTCAACCTGGAGGATCCGACGAGCCAGGCCTTAGGCAGCTCGCCGTCGATTTATTATCCCAACCCGACGATCAGCCGGGTGATGCAGCCCCTTGATCCGAACGCGCTCAACGCTTCGTACTGCACGCCGCTGCTCAACCGCCAGGTGGTGATCGATAGGACGAGCGGTGACGGCAAGCTGGTCGTCTCCTCGCTGTTCCAAAACGGCCTGGCGATAAGCGACAGCAGCGCCGCGGAGTACGGCAGCATCTATGTCTTCACGTTCAGCCGGCCGGACAGCTACCTGCGCATCGGCAGCGTGGTGAGCCGCGTCTCGGGGGCCATCGCCAAGTTCAACGGCATGACCCAGATCGCCAACCCGGTCATCACGCCCGCCGGGGAGCTGCGCAACGAGCTCGTGCCGCAGCCGCAGGTGCTCGACAAGACCCGCCTGCCCGATAACCGCGCGCCCAATCCGGTCAACAACAAGTGGCTCACCAAGTACATCGCCTCCCCGGTCACCATAAGCGGGATCGTCTGCGAGGTGCAAAACGACGAGAGCCGGCGCGACAACTGGATAAAGTACAACACCGTCGTCATCAACCTGGTCGATTCAGATCCGGCCAGCGTCGCCGGCTGTAGCCCGGGCATGAACTTCGGCTTCAGCTACTTCTCCGTCCAGGTGCCGGGCAAGGGCTTTGCCGGCTTCGATCCGCTGGTCATGGCGGGAAAAGAGGCGACCTTCGTCGGCATGCTGCAAAACGGGGTCAGCACGTCGGGCAAGACGCTGTTTTGGACGGTGGCGGTGCGTAACACGGGCGATGTCTGTTTGCTGCCTAAGGCGCAGTGCCCGAAGTAAGACGGACTGCTTTTTGAGTATGGCGCTCCGCTGAGCGTGAACATCGCTGCGCTGGGCAGGGCCTGGGCCGGGCGGTGCACAAGTAGGTCTGGGCTTGGCGCAGCTTTGCTGCGCGCCGTAGCGCGAAGCCCTGCCCAGGCCCTGCCCAGCTTCGCTATGGGCGTCGGGGTCTCGGGGAGTTGTACTTGACTGCTGCGGTTGATGGGCTTCGCGGCGGGTGGTTTGGGCGGAATCTGCGGCTACTTACAGGAGGTGAGCGGGGCGATGGGGGAGAATGCCTTGATGCCCATGGTCGCGGCCACCGTGTCGTAGTCGGCGATGCCGGTCTTGAGCGCCTGCTGGATGTCGTTATAGGACTGGTTCAGCTTATTGGCGGCCGAGTTTTCCGCCACGCAGAGGAACTTGGACGTCCCGCATATGGACACGTCCTCGCAGCCCGGAGTGGTCGGCCCGGCGCCCTTGAGTACGGGCTCGCCGTACACCGCCCGTCCATCGAGCATGACCAATTCGATGCTCTTGGGCGTGGCGGCGATCACGGCGTCGTAAGGCAGGGCGGGGTCGCCGCTCACAACCGCGATGTCGGCGCGCTTGCCGACCTCCAGGGAGCCGAGGTAGGTGTCGACTCCCAAGGCGCGGGCGGGATCGATGGTCGCCATCTCGACCAGCCGGCGCGAGGTCAAAAGACCCGGGAACTTGCTGTCGCTCACTTGCCGCGCGGTGCGCAGCTCGTCCAGCATGTTGACGCCGCCGCCGAGCGACCAGTCGGGCGCCAGCGCGATCGTCGATACGCCGGCCTGAATCGCCAGATCGATGCGCGTCGTGTCGTTGTAGAGAAACAGGTTGGACTTGGGCGACCACACAAGCCGCATGCCCGCCGCCGCCATCTTGGTAAACTCCGGAGTCCCCAGAGCCGTGCCATGGACGATGGTGGTCTGTTTGGCGATGAGACAGCCGCCGGCCCGGCTCTCCAAGGTCGCGAACTCATTGCGGGCGGTGGTGTTCACGCCTTCGGCCACATGGACCACATAGGCGTTGGTGGTGCCGGCGGCGAACGCGTTGCAGATGGTCTGCGCGGTCGCATTGTCCGGCACGGCGATCGACGTGCGCACCTTGTCTACCCCTAGGCCGTTGCGTGAGGTATCGATGGTCCGCGCCACGGAGGAATAGCAGGAAAGCTCGATCGCGCCCGGTGCCAGGGTAAACGAAGTCGTGCCGGCGATAAGGGCTTTGATCTCCGCGTACTTGTCGATCTCACAGCGGAAGTCCACCGGGGAGGTGCCCTCGCTGTTGAGGTACTGCTTGGCGTCGACGACCTCCTTGTAGCGCGGGTCGCTGGTCCAGTCGTTGTGGCTGCCGTAGAACTTGCCGGGGTTCCAGTCCTGCTCATCGAAAATGTTAAAGAGTCCGTGGTTGTGGGCGTCCACAAGGCCCGGCAGGATCACGCCGCTGGTCTGGATCACCGTCGCACCGGCGGCGCCGGCCATGGCGCTGCAGGATGCCGCGACGCAGGTGATGTTGGTGTTTTCCACCAGCAGCTCCCCTTGGAGCGGACCGCTCGGGGTGAGCATCATGCCGCGCAGGAGGAAGCGGTCCGGCGCGCCGGGGGTAATCATCGGAGGCGGACGGGTGCCGCCGGTCGCCAGGTCGCTGCTCGGACCATCATCCGCGGTCGGTATGCCGGCATCGGGGCTGGTCATTCCCTCCGTGTTGTCGCTGGGGCAGCCGGCCGCGGTCAGCAGGATGCCGGACAAAAGAGTCGAGGCGCGCAGGAGCTGACGAAGCATATGAACCTCCTTTTGGCTAAGCCGGTGCGCAAGTTGGCATACCACAGCACCCGCTTTAGCCCGCCCCGAAAGACTCGGGAAGCTCGGGAAGCTTCGGAAGCGCGGAAAGCCCCTAAACCGGCCGCGTTGATCCTACCGCGGCGTGCTGCCGGTGTCGATGTGGGTACACAGAGCATTTCGGCTCACGAGTGTAACCGTTTGACAGCGATGATTTGGAAATGAATCCGCTTCCGGACCCTGGCAGCATGCCGATTCGTGATTCGGCTGTGATTGTGCCGTGACTCGGGCCACGATTCATACGTGGACTGTGGGCACTGTGGGCATGCTACGCTGGGAACGATTATGAGCCTGGCTTCAGGCTGTCATTAGGCTGTCTATCCTTCAAGGAGGCCCCATGAGCCGCGCATATTCTCCCGCCTTGTTCGCGCCCTTATTGCTGCTGGCTGCAGCGGACTGCCGCGATTCGACGTCCGATCCGACCCCCAATCCGGATCTATCCGTACCCGTACAGGATTTCTCTACTCCGTCATCTCCGGATCTCTCCACCAGTGTGCCGGATCTGGCCGGTGCCGACCTTGCGCCGCCCGCGGCCCCCACGGAGTTCGTAGTCGTTCGCGTCGGCGACGGCGCCGCGGCTCTGGTCAGCGATGCCAGCCCGGTGTACTTGGAGCGGCATAAGATAAGCGATGGCAGCATGGTCGGCGCCGCGGTTGCACTGCCCACCGCGGTCGCCGCCGCCAACCGCCGC
>CALFML010000914.1 GCA_937879845.1 uncultured Myxococcales bacterium | reverse complement strand
AGCGCCGGCGAGGTCTGCCAGGCGATGCCGAGCACCCCGAGCCCGGTCGACAGAAAGTCGCCGAGCACGCTCGCCAGCGCGGCATTGGAGGGGAAGTAGGCGAAGAAGCGCGGGTGCTGCCAGTGCGATAGGTGGGGGAGGAGGATGCGCTCGATGTCGGCCAGGACGTGGTCGAACGGCTCCGGGGCCTGCGGCGCCTGCTGCGGCAGGAGCGACTTGATCTCGCCGGGGCGGGTCGTCGCCATCACCGGGCGGCGCGGCAGCGAGCGGCGGTAGTCGGCAATCAGGTCGATGAGGCGGTGGGCGTGCTGGGCGAACCGTTCGGGGGTCATGGCCTGTGTCTACCCCGCGCCACACGCCTTGGCCATAGAAAACCGAGACGCGCAGGCGCGGACGATTCTGCGGCTTATGCGCTGGGGATTTTTTTGCCGGTAACAGATCGGACGGTCTGCGGTGTTTAGGAAAGCGCGACGCCGAAACGCCTGACCGCGCCCCGATGCCGCGGGGCCGGGCGGCGGCTGTCGGAGCGCCGACTCTGTCGCATGCGCACGTCGATCCGCTTGCAACGACTTATTCCTAAGGAGTCCACGATGTTGACCACTTCCCAATCGTTTGAAGGGGTGTCTCGCGCGTTGTCTGATACCGCACAGGAGGCAGCCGCCGGCGCGGCGCCGGGGTCGCCGCGGGGCCAGCGCTGGACGACTCGGACTCTGCCGGCGGCGGCGTTCACGTTGGCGGCGGCGGCGGCGGGAGGTTGCGGCGGCGCGGAGCTCGACATCAGCTTCAACCCGCATGAGGCCACGGTGCAGCAGCTGCGGACCTATGTGAAGACGAACTTTGTCTCGTGTCGGTCGCTCATCAGCCGCTATCAGCTCTTGCATGACTCGCTCGATCCATCGCTGCGCGCGGTGGTGACGTGGAACGATCGGGTGCTGCAGGATGCGGATCGGCTGGATCAGACTCCGCCGGGCCAGCGCGGATCGTTTCACTGCGTGCCGATCGTCGTAAAGGACAACCTGAACTACGCGGGGCTGCCGACCACCGGCGGCGCCAGCGCGCTCGGCGGCGCCATCACCGGCAACAACGCCGAGGCCGTGCAGCGCCTTGTGACCGCCGGCGCGATCGTCCTTGGCAAGACCAACATGCCCGACTTTGCGCTGGACGGAATCAACACGCTGAGCTCCTTTGGCGGACAGACCGTGAATCCCTACAACCAGAAGCTCACGGTGTACGGCAGCAGCGGAGGCAGCGCCGCCGCGGTCTCCGCCAGCTTGGGAATCATCGGCCTGGGCACCGACACCTACGGTTCGCTGGTCCTGCCGGCGGGAGCGACGGGGCTTGTGACCGTGCGGCCGACCCAGGGCCTGGTGCCTGCGACCGGGATCCTGCCGCTCATGTCGCAGCAGGACGCCGCGGGTCCGATGACGCGGACGGTGGAAGATGCGGCGGCGGCGCTGGAGCTTATGGTGGATAAGAAGTTTGTCGCCAGCGGCTCGCAGAACTACACCGCGATCCTCAAGCGGGACGGGCTGCGGGGACTGACCATCGGCTACGATCCGGCGGCGCTGCAGCCGCTGCCGATGCCGCCGCTGACGCCGAGCCCGGAGGTGGTGGATCTGTTCTCCCAGACCCTGTCTAACCTTTCCCGCGGCGGCGCCACGACCAAGCAGGTGGACGTGCTGCTGCCGCTGTTTCCGACCCTTCAGACCGCGGTGGATCTGTCCTTCCAGTGCATGCCGGTCGATTTCAAGCAGAGCCTGAACGGCTACCTCATGACGCAGCGTCCGGAGGCCAAGACCAAGTCGCTGGCCGATATCATCGCCACCGGGCAGTACCTCGATTCGGTGAAGATGTTCCTAAACGCCGCGGAGTCGCAGACCGATACGATTCAGTCGAGCAGCGCGTGCCAGCAATATCTCATGGCGAAGGCGGCGGCCAATAGCGCCATCGTCGCGCTGATGGACAAGCAGGGGCTTGATGTGCTGGTCTATCCGGTCGCCAACCAGCCGGCTTTCACCGCCGGCAATCCTCCCCCCGTCGGGTTCTATAGCTTCCAGGCGCTGTCCTCGGTGTCGGGTCTGCCATCGCTGGCGATGCCGATGGGGATCGCCGCGAAGTCCGGGGCGCCGGTCGGCTTCATCCTGCTGGCGCGCAACTATCAGGAGGCGACGCTCATCCAGGCGGCGTATTCCTTCCAGGCGCAGTTCCAGCCGCGGACGGCGCCGCCGACGCGGTAGAATTCCGGGGCTGAAGGGGTTTTCTAAACCACGCCTCGCAAAAGACCCGCAGGTTCGGGCTGCGCCGCGGGTCCTG
>CALFML010000913.1 GCA_937879845.1 uncultured Myxococcales bacterium | reverse complement strand
TCCCCGTCATGGCCCTGTTCTTCGCCCTGCAGCGCCACCTCATCGGCGGCATCACGCAAGGCGGCGTCAAAGGCTGAGCCCCGCCGCCTGACCCGCTACTTCGGAAGACCGGCCGCTCCCCCAAGCCCGCACACGCCCAGCCCCCGAGTAAAGCTCGCGGCCAGCCGCCGATTTTCTGCCATCGCCCCTCCACTTAGCCGACTCGCTATGCCAAGCCATCCCGCAAAATTTCCTTGACCCCACCCCCGCGGTGCACTAGCGTTCAATCCGTTCCACCGCTCGGGTAGCTCAGTTGGTAGAGCAGCGGACTGAAAATCCGCGTGTCGCTGGTTCAATTCCGGCCCCGAGCACAGTTCATCTCCGATGAGAAATGGGCCTGTGAGTGCTGAAAAGCCTCCGGGCCCTTCGTGCTTTTAGCGGCTGCAGAGGATTTAACGGACCTTTTTCGGACCAATTGGCCGGCTGGGGTGGGCTCGGGCAACCGCTTGGTGGGGAGCCTATGAACGACAGGCGCCGAGAGGGATCGGGTGCATGGACCGGAAGAGGAATAGGAAGCGCTGCTGTGCCGAGCGTGGCGCCGGATGCGATGCTATAGCCGCTTTAAATAGTCTAGCACCTCATCGGATACCGAGCCCGGCTCGAGGGGGAAGTGCGCACCGACGACTTCGACCATGGCCAGATATTCGGGTAGCTCGTAGCCGTAGAAAACCAGCTGGCCCAAGAGGGTATCGCGATGCCGATTGAGGTGCTCAGTCAAGGTCTGGCAGATCACCTCCGTCGGCTGGCGCACTCCCAGTCTACCCGTGCCGCCTCCGAGTGCCACCATCGCCACCGATAGCGGGGCAGCAGAGCGCAGGGATTCCAGCTCCTGCCACAGAAGCGCGCCGGACTGCCGGATGAGCGACAGAGAGGGAAAAGAATCTGCGCCAACCCCGTGCCGATAGTCCATGACGGCGACATGGGCGACGTACTGCGCGTGTGGGTGGGTGCCCGCGTCTGTAATGAGGACTGCGCCCGGCGGCATCGAGCTGCCAAAGCGAGCGTGAAGGGCCGCAAGGATGTGCGCCTGGTAGCCGGGGCCGCAAGCTCGTCGGATGGCGCCTGAGACGCCGCTTCCAAGCTGGCAGCCCGTATTGGAGGCGTTGACCAGAACCTTCTCTGCTCCGTCGGTCAGGCTGCCGTGTACGACGCGAAATGTCGGCATTCTCGGGATTGTCGCATGGACGTGCCTTGTAAACCAGCCAGCGGCAAGCGGCCTGGGATAATGCGGGTCTGGAAGAGGTCCGCTCCATCATGAGAAGCGCAGTGCGACGCGCGGCGGCGGGCCGGATCTCGCCGGGGCTCACCTCTTGCCGCTCCCGAAACGGCGCGCGCGGAAAAAGAGAGTCGGTGCTATCCGCCGCCAAGGTGTGCTATCGTCGCAGCCAAGCGGAGGAATCATGGTGTACCGAACGGCACTTATCACCGGGGCATCGAGCGGGATCGGACGCAGCTTGGCGCGGCGGCTGGCGCGCGACGGGGTGCACGTCGTGCTCTGCGCGCGGCGCACCGCGCAGCTCGATGAGGTGGTGGCGGAGATCACGCGCACCGGCGGGCGCGCCAAAGCGGTAACCCTTGATGTGAGCGATGCCACGCGCACTGCGGAGGCCGTCCGGGCGGCCGATGACGAGCTGGGCGGCCTCGATCTGGTGATCGCCAACGCCGGCATGGGACGTGTTTTTCCTCCTGAAAAGAGCGAGTGGGAGGCCATGGCGCCCGTGCTCGCGCTCAACTTCACCGGTGCCGTTGCCACCCTCACCGCGGTGCTGCCGCGCATGGTCGCCCGCGATCGCGGTCACCTGGTCGCCGTCAGCTCGCTCGCCGCCTACACGCCCATGCCGCGCGGCGCCGCGTACTGCTCCGGCAAGGCCGGTCTGTCGATGTTCATGAACGCGCTGCACCTCGACCTCGCAGCAACCGGCGTGGGCGTCACCACCGTGCACCCCGGCTTCGTGAAGACCGAGATGAACGCGAACAATACCCAGCCCATGCCCCTTGCGATGGAGGCTGACGCGGCCGCCGATCTCATCGTGGCTCGCCTGCGAACCCGGCCGGCGACCATCGACTTTCCCCTGCCGATGGCGAGCTTCGCCAAGGCGGTGGCCGCGCTCCCGCGGCCGGTGGCGGCGGCGATCCTCAAGCGCTTCCCGGTCCCTGACGACAACCCCTGATCGCAAGCTCCCCGGTCGCTTCGTTCGATTCGGGCGTTGACCAGTGACGCGCGCAATTTGTCCTCGCCGCCAGCAAACCACAGGGAGGGGCGGCCGGAAGACGCGCTCATCAAAGCGTCCGAGCGTAAATCTCCATCGGCTGCCCTTTGATGATGCCATCGATGACCCGCGTCGATTCGTGAGTGAAGCCGAGCTTGCGCACGACGTTCTTGGAGGCCTCGTTCTCCGGATGGATGATGCTGACCAATCGGCGGAGCTGAAGCGCTTCGCGCGCGTTTTCAATCACCGCCCGGCACGACTCCTTCGCCAAGCCCTGGCCCCAGAACTCGGGTAGGTAGCGGTAGCCGAGTTCGATCTCGCTGATTTCGTCGAGGTACTTGACGCCGCAGAAACCGATCACCGCGCCGGTCGCCTTCCAGACGACCGCGAAGCGGCCGTACCCGTGGACTTGGTAGTCGCGCAGCACCTTCGACTTCAGCATCTCACGCGCGGCCTCACGCGAGGCGGCGGGCGTGTTGCCAGCGTAACGAATCACCGCGGGGATCGTGACGAGCTGGTAGAGCGCCTCGACGTCATCAAGGGTGAAGTACCGGAGGAGCAGCCGCTCAGTAACAAGGGGTTCGCCTTTCATCGCCTGCTAATCATAGCGGAAGGTCCCGCGCGGCGAAACCCTCACCAAGGCGGACCGCCGATCCGTCCGCTACTTCGGGAGATCTAAGCGGACCAAATCATGCTCGGCGCGAACGAAACCGCGCCTCGCAAAAGACCCGCAGTTTCGGACTGCGGCGCGGGTCCTGTCGCCTGCGGCACCCCGCTGCTTGCGCACCCTGGTAGCGCCGCGAAACTCAGGCCCGCGCGGGTGGTTCCCGAGGTATTCCGGCCTCCGCTGCCGCGCTTGTGCGCAAGAGCACTCGTCGTAGGATCATGATTTTACGGTCTTGAACGGAGTGCTATCGATGCCATGTCTTTCCAGCAAGCGTCGAACCTGGCGGTGGGAACGCTGCACCGCCGCCGCGACGCGCGAGACGACTCCCTGATGCTCCGCAAGCAGGCGCAGGAGGATTTCCCGCGATGGGGCTTGCGGGGGGCTCGGCTCTGGCGCAGATGTTCGCGCTTCCGCCGGCGCTCGCTCTTCCGTGAGCAGTCTATCGGCGATGAGGGGAAGATCGAGCGTTTTCCCCGGCTGAAAATTCATTCGCAGCAACGCTGCCACTTGTTTGAGCTCACGGATGTTGTACGGCCAGTGGTAGATAAGCAGCGCTTCGACAAGGCGTGCGGTGAATAGCGGGACCGAGGTGCCGAATTCGCGCAGCAGCAGAGGTAGAATGTCTTCACGCCGGGCGCGTAGAGGCGGCAGGCGAATGATGGCGGAGGAGATTCGCGCATACAAATCGCCGCGAAACGACTGGCCGGGAACATTGGGCCGAAGATCGCGGTTCGTTGCCGCCACCAAGCGGATATCACAGGCAGAGGCCCGCGTGCTGCCAAGTGGCGTGACCATGCGCTCTTCCAGAGCTCGCAGCAACTTTGGCTGCAAAGCCGGGGGAAGATCGCCTATCTCATCGAGAAATAAAGTGCCAGCGTGGGCCGCACGAAAGTAACCATCGTGAGCCCGGTAGGCGCCGCTGAACGCGCCCCGCTCGTGTCCAAAGAGTTGACTTTCGGCAAGCTCCTGCGGAATCGCGGCGCAGTTGACGGAAATCAGCCTCCCGACGCGCTGGCTGGCATCGTGCAGCAGCTTCGCCGATACTTCCTTTCCCGTACCGCTTTCTCCCAATAGAAGTACGGTGTCATTCCTGGGCGCCACTTGAGCAAGCTGCGATCTGACCTGACGCATACAGGGGGCCGCTCCCAATAACGTGTCCGATGGGACGTCCTCCTTCCATGCGCGTTCATAACGGAACAGGAGGAACGATTCACCTGCGCGAAGGATGTCGCCATCGCGCAGCTTGTGCGCGGAGACCCGCAGTCCGTTTACGAAGGTTCCATTGGTGCTCCCGGCATCGACGATACTTATTTCCGGCGGACCATCGGGCCGAGTCCGACGGATGTGAAGTTCCGCATGCCGCTCCGATACACGCCGGTCATCGCGCAAAACGATGCAATCCGGGCCGCGCTGCGTACGTCCGATCGCCATTCTCGGACTATTGAGGACCACCGTTGCCGCCACAGGGTTTTTGGCGGCTACAGAATAGAGAACTTGCAAGGTCGGCCAAACTTCCGGCATCGCCTCGGGTTCTGGATCACGCTCGGTAGAACTCATCTGCGCTCGCTGATGAAACAGACAATTTTGCGGTGAAGCGGCGGGCGGGGACAAGTGTTTTATTCTGCATCGCATCTCCGCTGAGCGCGGGTATGCGACGGGAATGACCAGCCTGCTTCCATGGCGCAGCGAGAGCAATCTATGTATGGAGAACTTGTCGAGTTTTGGTCCGGTGGCTGAATAATCGTGAAAGCGAAGATATTAGAGCAATGACATCACCGGGCTAAATGAGCGGCCAAGATTATTAATCGGCATACTTTTTGCTCATGCAATTCACCAACTAAATAGGCAGCCAAGGTGCGATACAGTGCGGAGCTTTACGCCTTGCGAGTTCTAGTTCCCAAGCAGATCTAGCAGTAGTATGATGATAGGTGGCGGATTTGTTTGCTTTCGTCGCCAGGAGGGCCATGAAAACGCTTGCCGAAGGCCATCGCATCGGACCGTATCGTATCGTTCGTTTGCTCGGTGCGGGCGGTATGGGGATGGTTTACGAAGCCCGGCGCGACTTAATCGATAGGCGTGTTGCGCTAAAGACGCTTCATCCGCAGTATGCTCTGGACCAAGTAGTCGCCGAACGCTTCATCACGGAGGCCAAGGTTCTCAGCCAGCTTGAGCACCTGAGCATCGTAAACATCTCTGATTTTGGGTTTGCGGAAGACGGCACGGCCTATTTGGTGATGGAATACCTGCATGGTGAGAGCCTAGCGGCATGCCTGCAGCGCCATGCTCGATCCGCAACTCCGTTTCCGCTAGTTCGAGTCCTCCGCATCGCCTGGCAGGCCGCCGATGTGTTGGCAACATGCCATGGTCAAGGGATTATTCACCGCGACCTTAAGCCAGAGAACATAATGCTGATTGCCGACCCCGTGGCACCGGGAGGCGAGCGAGTCAAGGTACTTGACTTTGGCATCGCCAAGTGGATGGGCAACCGTGGCGCGGTCGCGCCTAGAACCGGTACCGGCGAGATGCTCGGAACCCCTATGTATATGTCACCCGAGCAAGTTTCGGGTACAAAAACAGTTGATGGCAAGACGGATGTCTACGCACTTGGTTGCGTGCTATATCAGGCGCTGTCCGGGAAGCCGCCTTTTGTCGCAGACGAGTGCTGGCAGCTTGTCGGTATGCACTTATTTCAGACGCCGGTTCCGCTGCAGCTCACGCATCCCCAGATCCCGGAGGACGTTTGCAAACTAGTTCATAGCTTATTGGGAAAGGATCGGACGCTGCGACCGGCAATGAGCGAGGTAGCGTTGGCGCTGAGTAGCCTTTTGACTCAATTTTCCGATGTTCAAGCCAGTCATAGCGGGCTCATAAATTTCAAATCTACTATCGCCGGCAAGTTTTTCGGTAATCTCGACTCAGCGAAAACCCGACGCATTATCTCTGCCTGGAAGAATCCGGTTTCAAGGCGTACCGCTGCTCTCCTATGCAGTAGCGTAGCAATCGCCAGCACCTTGGTGTGGACGGGTATCATCCAGCGCAGCGTCAGCAGACATTTTGCGCACCAACCGATCAAATCGGCCGCCGCGCCTGATCATCAAGTCCTCCCGACGGCAACCTCTGCGTCGAGTACCGAGTCGGCCTCAGAGCATCATAGCGCTAGAGCCCCGCTGTCCCGATCGACCGATGAGCGATCGCCGGCCTCCGAAGAAGCGGCTATAGACACAAACCTGCTATCCTCAATAGCTCAGAAAGCAAAGAAATCGCATGTACCAGTCGCCAAAATCAAAGTGAGAGATAAAGTTACTTCAGTTCAAAAAAGTGACTTCTTACCATTTAATCCATAACACCAATGATTCATTATAAAAAATCATCATCATTAGTCATTATGTTACTTTGTTCTTATTTCTCAATAATCAATGCCGATGAATTCAGAAATTTTTGTCGCCCCGATCCAATATGCAAGAAAAAATTGGATGAGGCAGTTCATCATCGAAATTCCGGCGAGCCGTTAGCCGCTTTAAATTCCTATAAAGAAGCGTTTTCAATTCAAAGAGATCCGATGATTTTGTTTAATATGGGAGTGCTGTACTATGAAATATCCGAAGCTCCGGAAAGAGCCAAGGAG
>CALFML010000912.1 GCA_937879845.1 uncultured Myxococcales bacterium | reverse complement strand
GGCGCCCCGCTGGACCTCGGACCAAGGGTCCACCGCCGCGCGCCGGCGGTCCCAGTGAGCACCGTCACGGAGCCGGGGAGCACGCCAAGTGAGCTCACGACCCGTTCCCATCGTAAACTCGGCGACCCCGCTGGTCGCCCTGGTCGGCCGTCCCAACGTCGGCAAGTCCACCCTGTTCAACCGGCTTGTCGGCGGCCATCATGCCATCGTCGAAGATCAGCCCGGCGTCACCCGCGACCGCCGCTACGGCGTCACCGACTACGACGGCGTCGCTTTCCGCGTCGTCGACACCGGCGGTCTGGACTTCACCGCGCGCAGCACCATCGGCCAGAGCGTGGTGCGGCAGTCGCTGCGCGCCATCGAGGAAGCGGCCATCCTGGTGCTGGTGATAGACGCGCTGGAGGGGCTTTTACCCGATGACCGGGCGATTGCCGACACCCTGCGGCGCAGCGGCAAGCCGATCCTGGTGGTCGCCAACAAGGTCGATGGGCCCCGCCATGAGGGCGCCGTCGCCGAGCTGTACTCGCTTGGGGCGCAGGAGGTCTTCGGCATCTCCGCGGCGCACGGCCGCGGGCTGCCGGAGCTGCTCGATGCCCTGGTGAACCGGCTGCGCAAAGATGGCGCCGCCGGCGACCTTGCCGACCATACGCAGCCGCCGCGCCACCGCCCGCGCAGCCAGCGCCAAAGCGCCGCGGCGCGACGGGAGGAAGCCGCTGCCGCGGAGTCGCACGCCGCTTCCGATCCCCAAGACGCGGAGGCCGAGGCAAGCCCGGAGCCGGAGCTTATCCGCATTGCCCTGGTCGGCCGCCCCAACGCCGGCAAGTCGTCGCTGGTCAACGCCCTGTGCGGCGAAGAGCGGATGATCGTCGACTCCACGCCGGGCACCACGCGCGATCCGGTGGACACCTTGATCGAACACAACGGGCAGCGCTACCTGCTCATCGACACCGCCGGCATCCGCCGCCGCGCCCGCGTCTACGAGCCGATGGAGAAAGTCGCCGTGGCGATGGCCGAAAAAGCCGTCAACCGCGCCGACATCGCCGTCCTGGTCATCGACGCCCAGGCCGGCATCGGCGAGCAGGACGCCAAGATCGCGGGCCTGGTCGCCGACGCCGGCAAGGTGCTGATCATCGCCTTCAACAAGCGCGATCTGATCACCGCCAAGGACGAGAAGCTGCTCACCGAGAACCGCGACCGGCAGCTGCAGTTCGTGCCGTGGGCGCTGCAGCTGTCCTGCTCGGCGGCCGAGAAGAAGAACGTGCTGCGGCTGCTCACCGAGTCGCAGCGCTGCTACGCCTCCTACGCCCGCCGCGTCGGCACCGGGGCGCTCAACCGCTTCTTCGCCGGCATCGTCCAGAAGCATCCGCCGCCGCTGCACAACGGCAAGCCGATCCGCCTTTACTACATCACCCAGGCGCAGACGCGGCCGCCGACGTTCGTCATGTCGGTGAATCAGCCCGACGGCATGCACTTCTCCTACCAGCGCTACCTGCAAAACCAGCTGCGCGAGACCTTCGGCTTTGTCGGCACCCCGGTGCGGCTCTACGCGCGGGCGCGCAATCGCAGCGATTGAAGTCGGGCGCCCCGCCTCGGCGCTCCGTGTTACGATCGGCCGGCCCCATAAAACGCTGCCGCGACCCGAGGGCCAAGGAGTCCGCCCATGCGCTTTTGGCCGCGCGCTGTGTTGCTTTTGTCCCTGGCCGCTGCCGGCTGCGGGGAGGAGACCGGGATGCCGCCCGATCCCAATAACAACCCGACGGGCTGCAAAAGCGACGATGACTGCGACGCCCAACCGGTGCTGCGCGCCTGCCGCAATCAGCAGTGTGTCGATCCCGGCTGCCCCTACGGCGGAACGTATATAGCTGCGGGGGCGTTTTCGCGCGGGTGTGGCAAAAACGACACAGACTGTGAGCCCAGCGCTCAGCCCGTACATGCGGTCACGCTGACCCACAGCTACTGCATCGGGCGTACCGAGCTGAACGTGGCGCAGTACCGCGAGTGCGTAACCGCCGGCCGCTGCCCCGGCCCCTCCGAGCTACAGTGCAGCAACGATTTCGCCACCTGGACCCCGGCGCCCGGCCCGAACGAGCAGCTGCCGATGAGCTGCCTGTTTTATTCCGAAGCCGCCGCTGCCTGCGCCTATCTCGGCGGGCGGCTGCCGACCGAAGCGGAGTGGGAAAAAGCCGCCCGCGGCCGCGACAACCGCACCTTCCCGTGGGGACGCGCCAACCCGGTCAGCTGCGATCAGGGCGTCAACTGGGCCGGCACCAGCTGCCCGGGCGCCCCCTGGGCGGCGATCGCGGCCAATCGCAGCGGCGCCATGCTGCGCAGCGCGGCGCAGGCGGTGGACATGGCCGGCAACCTCTGGGAATGGACCGCCGACTATTACGCCGAGGATGCGTATGCCGCGTGCGCCGACGGCTGCGTCGATCCCCAGGGGCCGGCGTCCGGGATCTTGCGTTCGCGGCGCGGCGGATCGTTCCAGAGCGCCCAGACCAAAGAGCTGCGCACCTGGTTTCGCGAGTTCGACTTGCCGGAGATGCAGCGTTACGACGGCAACGGCGTCCGCTGTCTGTTCCCGGCGCCGCCGTCGCCGCCGCAGTGAGATGCCCCGCGAGACTCGCGCCACGGCGAAAAAGGGAATTGCCAGCGCAGCGCATGTGGTCGTATATCCGCTTTATCGTACCGAGAGAACCAACCAACGATCAGACATCCGACCTGCGTAAGCACCTACGCACCGGAACCAAAACAACGCAGTCAGCCTCCGCGTAACCGCCGGAATCCATACGAGCCCCGCCTTGCCCGGCCCAGGCACGGAAGTTGCCTATTCATGTCGAGTAGAGACGCCCCATGGTCGAAACAGCGCACGAAGTTGCGCACCAGAAATCGCGGCACCCGCCGCGTCGTGGCCAGCGGGCAGAGGAGGCTTGAGGCATGGCGCTCGTCTTGGTAGATGCGCTGATTGATAAGTGCCCGAGCTGGGGTTACCTGGTCCTGCTCATCGTCGCGTTCTCCGCGGCCGTGTTCATCTCCGGCATCGGACTCAAGGTGATGGCCCGCATTATTCAGCGGGTCCGCCACCTGACCCCAGGGCAAAGCTGATTTCGCTGTGTATGCGGCTTGTCCAAGCCGTCTAGCTGCTGGATGTTATTGGCAAATAAGCGCCGTCCCTCCGCTTGTTACTCGATGACTATTGAGTAATCGCTTTCAGCGCGCCTGACCTAGCGCCTAAATCCGCCCTAAATCTGCCCAAGCCTGTTTGCTAACTGTGGTTTAAAACAAAAACGCCCGGACCTTTTCAGGTCCAGGCGCTTTGCTTTAGCGGCCCTTTTTCTCGGGCCTTGCCGCTAGCGGACGATGAACGGGTAGGTCAGCGACATCGGGTCGCCGCTGAACTCGGGGAAGCGGGCGCCCTTGACCGCCTTGGCGACGCAGTCCTTGCCGTCGCCGCCGCTGACGACGGTGGCATCGCTGACCTTGCCGTTGCGGCCGATGGTCAGCTTGACGTTATAGATGCCGGAGGCGCCTTCGCTCTTGCAGGCGGCGGTGTTGGCGCTCTTGAATCCGCTGCTGATCTGGCCGCGGTCAAGCTGCTCGGGCAGGTCCTTCTTCTCGGCTGCCTTGGGCTTGCCGCCCGAGCCCGAGCTCGCGGTATCGAGCAGCGAGTCGAGATCGTCCTTGGCCTTGACCGGCTTTTCTTTCTTGGGCGGCTCAGCCTTGGGCGGCGGGGCCGGAATCTCCGGCTCTTTTTCCGGCTTGGACGAGCTCGGCGAGTCCTTGCTCTTACTCGGCTTGTCGCCCTTATCGCCCTTGTCACCCTTGTCGCGGCTGCTCTTACGGCTGCTGCTGCTGCCGCTGTCGCCCGAGGGGGTCTTGGTCGGCGGCGTTGCGGTGCCGGACGGGGTGGTGCTGGGGGTCGACGGCTTGGTCGGCGTCGAGTCAGAACCGGACGTAGCCGGATTGGGCGCCGGGGTGCCCGGGGTGCCCGCGGAGGGCGTGGTCCCGGGGCCGGTGCTTCCGGCCGTCGGCCCGGTCGCCACCACCGGCGGCGTCGTCGGCGTCGGACTCTGCAGGTAGATGACGAGGAAGACGATCATGCCGATAATCGCCACGCCGCCGACGCCGACCAGGGCGAAGACCCACTTGGGGATCCCCTGCGGCTCAGCGCTTGGCATCAGCATGTTGGTCGCCACCGGTGCGAACACCGGGGCGATGTCGCCGCCCAGGAGCATGTCGGGCCCGCGGCTGCTGCTCGGTCCGCCGACCTGGGCGCTGGAGGACAGGTGCGCCGCCGCCATGGCGCGGATATCGATGAGGCCCGAAGCCTCGCTCTGCACGTTGGCGTAGCCCGGCTTGTCCGCCGCCGCCGCCGGAGCGGAGGAGCGGCCGCCTTGGTTCTCGCTGCCGCCGGCCAGCGCCGACAGGTTGTTCAGCGAGAACAGCACGGAGTTCTCGCTGCGCGCCCCCTTCATGCCCTTGCCGGACCCGAGCGCCTCGCTCTCCTGGCCGCTGCTCATCGGCGGCTCGACCGCCGCGGCGCGGCCCGCCATCGGGTCGGCGCCGGCGTTGTCGGTCATAAGAGTCGGAGCCGCCGGCGATGCGCCGCGGTTCATGGAGGCGGCATTGAATAGATCCGCGCTCGGCTCCGCCGCGGCCTGCGCCGCCGGCTGCTGTGCCGGTTCGGCCCGCCGCGTCGCCTGGTCATCGCGGCCGACGAAATCGCCCTTGAAGTTGTCGATGGCCGACAGCTTCAACCAGTCGTCAAAGCCCTCTTTCCAGCCGTAGGTCTCGGCGTCCACCTGGCCGCCCTTGATCTTGGCTTTGACCTCATCAGCGGTCATCGGTCCGACCTGCTCGCGATCGATCACGAGATGCCAGACCGCGTCACTCGGCGGGGCGGGGTCAGCGGCCGGCGGGGCGGCTTCCGCGGGCGCGGCTCCGGGGTCCGGCTGCGCCTGTTGCGCAGAGCTGGCCTCGCCGGGGCTCTTGTTGACCACAATCACATGGCCGCACTTCTTGCACCGGATCTTAAACGCTTTGCCGCTGACCTTCTCGTCGGCAATCTGGTATTTCGTGGTGCAGTTGTCGCAGACGATTTTCATGTTGAAAGTGTTCCCTCTGCGTGCTGTCAGGGGTATCTATTGAGGCTCAGCTTATACGATTCCAGCTTTAGACCGCAAGCACGCTGTACCCCTTGGTAACCATGAACCGTAAACCATGCAGATCCTAGCGGAATGGGTTTTTGAGCATGATCGTCTCTGCCCGCCCCGGACCTACGGAGATGAGGTAGCAATCTACACCGAGCAGGGTCTCGATGCGTCTTACATAACGCCGAGCACTCTGCGGAAGATCTTCCACATCGCGGACATTTTGCAGGTCGGTGTCCCAACCATCGAGCTCTTCATAAACCGGCACCGCCCGCTGGATGTCTTCGGGGTCGGTAGGTAGCTCATCGCGCACATCCCCCACCCCGCTGCCCCCGGCCACCGGCTCCAGCCGATAGCCGACACACACCTTCACCTTCTTATATCCGGACAGCACATCGAGCTTTGTAAGCGCCAGACCTGACATGCCGTTACAGCGCACCGCGAGCCGCAGGCCGGCGATGTCCAGCCAGCCGCAGCGCCGCGGCCGGCCGGTGGTCGCGCCGAACTCGCCGCCGACGGTGCGCAGCCGCTCGCCGAGCTCGCCGGTCATCTCGGTGGGGAACGGTCCGGCGCCGACCCGCGTGGTGTAGGCCTTGGCGATGCCGATGACCGCCGTTATCGCCATCGGTCCGACGCCGCAGCTGGCCAGCGCCCCGCCGGCCAGGGTCGTCGACGAGGTCACATACGGGTAGGTCCCGTGGTCGATGTCGAGCAGCGCCCCCTGCGCCCCCTCGAAAAGGACGTTCTGGCCGCGCTTCATCTCATCGTGCAGCACGCGGGTGGCGTCCTGAATGTTGGGGCGCAGCTGCTCCCCGTAGCCCAGGTATTCGGTGGTGACCGCGTCCAGGTCCGGCAGCGCCGGTCCGCCGGCCGCCCCTTCGCCGTCGCGCGCGCCCAGGTGGCGGAGCAGCGGCAGGCAGTCCTCCAGCTGGTGGGCCAGCCGCTCGCGCAGGCGCTCCCGTCCCAGCAGATCGCGCATCCGGATGCCGCGCCGCGCCATCTTGGCTTCGTACGCCGGGCCGATGCCGCGCCGGGTCGTGCCGAGGGCGCCCTTGCCCTCTTCGCGCAGCCGGTCGAGGTCCTTGTGGTGAGGCAGGATGACGTGCGCCCGCTCGCCGATGATGAGATCGCGGTCGTCGCTGAGCAGCCCGCGGGAGCGCAGCTCTTTGATCTCATCGAGCAGCGTCCGCGGATCGATCACCATGCCGTCGGCCAGCACGCAGCGCTTGCCGCGCCCGCGCAGCACGCCCGAGGGAATAAGGTGGGTCACAAGCTTCTGGCCGCCGACCACCAAGGTATGTCCGGCATTGGCCCCGCCGCCGAAGCGGACCACCACGTCGGCAAACTCGGTGTAGAGATCTACGACCTTGCCTTTGCCTTCGTCGCCCCACTGGGCCC
>CALFML010000911.1 GCA_937879845.1 uncultured Myxococcales bacterium | reverse complement strand
TCGAGGAGTTTTACCTGCTCGATCCGGCCATCGGGGAGAAAGAGGTTGCTGGGCTAACTGTCGTCCCCGAGTGAGAAGCGGCAGGAAGCTGTCCGCATGTCGCCGGAAAGAGGTTGCGGACCGTTTCGCGGCGCTTCCGCTTCGCGTGCGCCGCCTTGGAGATTGAGACAAGATATGCGGCACCCAAGGCTGACGATGCTGAGACATCGCGGAGTTATCTGGTCCGTACAGATTGCCCATGACTTGCGTTACAATTTGACTGATGGCGAAAACTCCGGTGGTGATGGACACTCTCCCGGACCCTAATACATCACCCAATGTATCGGGAAAGACGCCGCCCGCCCTCCGCCAGTCCGCGAGCTCTCAAGACGCAGAGGATCGGGGGAGAAAGACCCGGGACCTCGGCGCGCAAGAGCAAGCGGCAGCCCTTCTCTCATCCGATGAACAGCTTCCATATAAGAGATGGGAACGTTACAGAATCGTGTCGTTTCTGGGGTCTGGCGGCATGGGAGTAGTCTATAAGGCGCGCGATTTGAAGCTGCACCGCAGCGTCGCCATCAAGTTTCTGCGCGGCGGACATGCCGAGGCCCTTGATACTCGCCAGCGCCGACACTTCGATCGCGAAGCCCGCGCCCAGGCACGCATCGAGCATCCGCATATTTGCAAAATATACGAAGTTGGGGAAGTCGAAGGACAGCCCTATATTGCGATGCAGTTCATATCCGGTTCATCGCTGGCCGGTCTACAGCAGACGATGGGACGGGAGGACAAAGTGCGCGTCATCCAGCGAATCGCTGAGGCGCTGCATGCCGCGCATATGCAGAACTTGATCCACAGGGACATAAAGCCAGCCAACATCATGCTGGAGCGTCGACCGGATGGCGCCTGGTGGCCCTATCTGATGGACTTTGGCCTGGCCCGGGAAGTGGATTCCAATACTCAGACTTCGCTGGGCGGCGTAGAGGGGACGCCGGCATTCATGCCGCCGGAGCAGGCGCGCTGTGAGAGCAAGAACCTCGACGCGCGTGCCGACGTTTATGCGCTCGGCGCGACGCTCTACAGCGCCCTGGCGGGCCGTCTGCCGTTTGTTGGTACCGCGACCGATGTGCTGATCGCGGTGCTCCTGAGCGATCCGCCGCGACTGCGTGCGCTTGACCCGACGATACCGCGCGCGCTGGAGACCATTGTCGACAAGTGCATGGAGAAAGACCCGGAGCGACGCTATAGCTCCGCGCTGGCGTTGGCGGAGGACCTGGGACGCTATCTGGACGGCGGACGAATCGTCGCCCGGCCGCCCGGTGCACTGCGGCGAGCCGCAAAGTTCGCGCAGCGGCGCAAGCTGCTTGTCGCGAGCATTACGACCGCGCTTCTGGCCACCTTGGTTCTGGGGGGGCTGGCCCTGCGCATCCGCTGGCAGGCGGCCCAGCAGGCGCGGCTGGCGCAGTACCTGGGCCAGGAGATCACCAAGATGGAATGGGTGCTGCGAAGCGCCCGCCAGCTGCCCCTGCACGACTTGGAGAGGGAGAAGCGCATCATTGGGCAGCAGATGGCTGAGCTGCACGCGGCACTGTCCGGTTACGGTACTCTCAGCCAAGGCTTGGCGCATTACGCGCTTGGTCGCGGGCATATGGCGCTGCATGAATACCCGCAAGCGCTCGCCGAGCTTGGCCAGGCCATAGGCCTCGGTGTGCAGGGGGCCGATGTCGACTATGCGCTCGGGTTCGTGCTCGGCAAACACTTCGAGCGGGCGATGTATGACGCACGGTTGAGCGGCGGGGGCGACTGGGCTCGCAAGCAGCTCAAGGCGATAGAGCCGCAGTATCTGTCGCCGGCCATTGCGGCACTGATTCGCAGCCGTTCGAGGAAGCCCGATGCGCCCCAATATTTGGAGGGACTCATCGCCTACTATCAGCGCGACTATGACGCGGCGATAAGACAGGGGGCCGCCACGCTGCAGGCGGCACCCTGGCTCTACGAGGGGTCCAAGCTCGCCGGCGATGCCCACCTGGAAAAAGCGCTGCAGGCGCGGGAAAAAGGGCATTATGAGGAAGCGGAGAGCGAGTTTGGCGAAGCGGTCCGGTCTTACGAAGCTGCCGCAGCAGTGGGCCAGAGCGATGGCGAGGTATTTGAAGGGCTGGCGGAGGCCTGGATACGTCAGATCGAAATGGCTGTGACCCGGGGGAACTCGGCGGAGGCGGCGTACGCGGCGGCGGTGAAGGCCAGTGACAAGATCGTGGCCGCGGAGCCTCAAAGCGTGGCGGGTCCGCTCAAGAAGGCTCTGGCCTCAGCGATGATGGCGACACTCATCAGCACAGGGCTCAGCTCAAAGTGGGTGCCGGAATGCCTGGCCGCAGCAGAGCAAGTGCTGAAGAAGCAACCTGAAAATCCCTATGCCAGCGAAGCGGCTGCAACCTGCTACATAAGTGAGGCGGACGAAGAGAAGGCGCGGGGAGAAAATCCTGAGCCGGCTCTGCGGAAGGCCCAGAGCCTCCTTGAGGCTTCCATAAAAAACTATCCTCATTTCCTCTGGGCTCTAAGTGATCTCGGCAACGTCCATACCATGCTCGGCACCTACTTTCAGACGCACGGGCAGCCGCTCGCCAGGGACATGCTCACAAGAGCCCTCGAGAATTACGCTACCGCAGCGGCGCTTGACCCGAGCTATGAGGCTGCGCCACAGAACAGCCTCGGCGCTCTGGTGTCGCTAATCTCTGAATCCCGATCCGAAGAAGAGGTTCAGAACGTCCTTGCGCGCGCGGATAACACCCTGGCCAAGTGTACATCCATTAACAGCCGCAGCCAGCAGTGCTTCAACAATTACTTTCAAGTCTACGCCCGCGCCGCTGCCGTGGCGCTCTGGGCCGGGCAGGACTCCCAGCCCCGTCTCGCGCGGGCTCTTGATTACCTGGCGCAGACGCGCAAGCTCGGCGGCAGCTTTCTTGATGCGGAGCAGCACGCCGCGCTTGTCCACTTCATCCTGGCCAGTGAGCAAGTGAAAGCGAAACGGGATCCAAGCGCCAACCTGGCTGAGCTGCAGGAGGACCTGACCCGCTGCTTCGATCTGGCGGCCAAGGATGCGATGTGCCGAACGCTGGCTGCGCGCGCCGCCCTGGTGCAAGCAGAATGGCTGGCCAGCCAGGGTAAGCCCATCGCGGCGAGCCTGGCAACCGCCCTAGCCAAGGCGCTGCTGGCGACCCAGAGTGCCGAGCCTTATCCGAGCGCCTGGCAGACTCTCGCCGAGGTCCATCTGCGAATCGCCCGGGCCCAGCAAAATCAAAAAGCGGCGCGTGACGAACATATCGCTGCAGGACTTGCGGCCGCCACGCAAGTGTTCATCAGCAACCCAAATCACGCCCTTGGTTTAGCTACCCAAGGCGCTCTGTATCTCCTGCGCGCTCAGACCGCGCAAAATCCACCTGCGCGCCAATTAGCAGCTCAGGCTGCCGCCAAGTCGCTGAGGCGAGCGCTCAACAGCGACCCCTTCCTTTCGCACGACTATGTTCCCTTGGTGGCTGAGGCAGGCGCACTGGCGCCGCCAGAGATCGATGCGCCCTGATTGGCGGCTCTTGTGCGATAGCGCTGCGAGCCAGCACCAGCTGTCATCGCAGACCCTCGTAGACAATAGACCGATTCGGCCCGCCGTGCGTCTAGGAGCATACAATGCCAATTATGCGCAGCGCCTGCCTTGCCACGTCGACGCTCTTCTCGATCCTTTTGCTGACGCCGCTCTCGGCCGCTTGGGGCAAGAGCTGGTGCGCGCGTCCGCTGATTGTGCATGAGTGGGGCGTCCAGGTTTTCGCAGCCAACGGCGCGGCTTCCGGACCGCAGGTTCGGGCCGCGCTTCCTCCCTACTTTCATGCGCAGGCCGGCCCGGCCACGAACACTGCGCGGGTCTGCGATCTGCCGCCCGACAGCGGCGACCGCGATCTCCCGGTCATGCACTTTTACGCGCCCGCGGGGGACGATCGCATCCCGCTCGGGCTCGCCGTCGGCTTCGCGCAAGGGGCGGCGACGCGCTGGTACCCGCAGGTCGACGCACTCCGGCAGGAACAGGCCGCAAACAGCGCGTCGGCGCAGCAGTTCCGGCTCTACACGTTGATCTGGCAGCGATTCATC
>CALFML010000910.1 GCA_937879845.1 uncultured Myxococcales bacterium | reverse complement strand
GCCACGGTGCCTTCCACCTCTGGAATAGCCTCAGCCTCCGCGGCCGGTATAGGGCTCGCGTCGACTTCTCGCCCGGCAATTTCATGAATCGAGCGCCGGCGTGGGCCCGCAAGAATCTTGTCAATATCCTCGCTCGACCACCCCAGACTCCGCAGCGCTTTCGCGCAGAGGAGCGCCTTGCCCGTGTAGCTCCCTTCTTTATCTCTTAAGACCGTCATCATGGCCCCCTTAATCCGGCTCGCGCTCGCTGTCGGAGCCCATGAGATCCTCTGACTGCGAGGGACTGGTTTCATCGTCCATGCTTGAGGCGTCGTCTGCTGAGCTGTCGCTGTCTTCGTCCTCGCTCGGACTCGCTTGTTCTTCCAGGTCCGACTCATCGGTATGAGAGTCTGGCGTGGTTCCTTTGGGCGAACCGTTCGCGTCTTTCTTTCCACCATTCTTGGTGGCGCCGAGGAGCCCCTTAAGCGCCGTGCTCAGCAAATCCAGGCTGCTCTTCACAACAGGCAGCACATCGCTCTCCGCACCCGAGGTCTTGGGATTTCCTCCCTCGGTCCCCCCTGCCTTTTTCGGCGGCGCATCCGGAGTCGAAGGCTTGGGCGCCCCGGCCTTCTGGCTCGGCTTGGTAGAGTCGAGGAGCAACAGAAACCGCTGCTTCTGTACATCGGGGAGCTCGGCAAATTGCGAAATGAGCCGCTCCAAGTCGCTCGGGGTCTCGGGGCTCAGGTGCGTCAAATCGAGTCCCGACAGGAGAGACGGATCGGGCTTGATTTTTTGCGCTCCTGCCTGCGCCAGAGCCTTGACGAGCGCTTGCTGATCCGCGTCGGAGTTGGCCGCGTGCTGACGGAAAAGCGACTCCGCCGTCAAGTGCGACTTCTCCGGCCCGACAAGGAGTCGCGCGATGTCGCTCTGGGTCCACCCCAGGGAACGAAGATACGCTTCGGTCTGAGGAATTGGATCCTCTGCCTTGGCGGAGTCGGGCGGATTGTCCTCTGGTTCAGGACCGTCCAAGATTTGCTGAATCTTGGCCTGCGACCAACCCAGACCGCTCAGGTGATCAGCGGCGAGCCTTGCGTCGCTCGCAGTGGACCCACCCGCAGGGGCCATGTTGGAAGGCGGCCCCGTCAGCACCGCCACTGGCCGGGTCGCGGGGGATTGGAACGGAGCGAGTGTGTCGACCGCGAACAACGGCGGCTGCCCCGTCGTCTCTCGGTTCTGTGACGTGCGGAGCGGTCGCGCCGCAAAGTCGGCGCGGTCGAATCGGTCGGCGCGGGTCGTTTGAGGACTCTCTCCACCCAGCCCGCTTGGTTTTGTATCAACGTCTGCCATAATCGTGCCTCCTTTCCCTGTATGTGGACGCAAGCAGCTCTCACATCTTGTTCGTCTACGTGCGCAAAGCAGGAAGCAGCCGCAGCGGATCGACTGGGCTTCCGTAGTCCCTTCGTTCCGGGTCGTAGTCCCCCTGCCGGACCTCAAAGTGCACGTGGGGCGCTTTGGCCAGACCGCTCGTATGCGGAGGCGCCACGGTCCCCAGCACCGCACCTTGCAGGACGGACGCACCCGCCTGGACACGGCTCGCCGCAAGATGCAGATATCGATACACGAGCCCGTCGCGAGCATGGATATCGATAAAGAGGCCCGCGCGCCGCTGCGCATCACGCTTGCTATGACGCCCGTCCACAACCCGGAGCACCTTTCCCGCGCTGGCCGCCCGCACCTCTGTGCCAGCGTCGGCGAATAAGTCGATCCCTTTGTGCGGTCTGCCGTGGCCGTTGCGGTCGGCGAGCACGGACTCGCCGATGCGCTTGAGCTGCTTCGGCGCAATCGGCCACTGCACGGACTGCCCACGCGCTGGGACCTGCTCAGGCGGCGGGGCCGTAACCGCGGTCTGGATTCTGGTGCTCCCCACAGAGTTCGTGTGGGCCTCAGCACTCGGCTTGGCTCCGAGCGCATCAGGGGCTCGGCTTGGCGTCGTATAACGCGCCTCGAAGTCTCCGCGATCAAAGCGGTCCGCACGGCTCATGTCCTGACTCCATAGTCTCGATTGAGCGTGGCCAGGATGGCGGTGAGCTCCTGGGCCTGTTCCAACAGCAGGGCCACGTCCGAGCGGAGCTTGCTCAGCCGCGGGAAGTGCGCCTTATGGGCCTGCGTCACCCCTTCGCTCAGCCCCTCCAACTCGTGAACGGTGCTGGAAAAATCCTCCGCGACCCACTGGTGCATGCGTCTGCCATGCTCCACCTCGCCGTTGTGGTAGGCGGCAAAGGCACGTGCGGCGTACTGGTAGCTCTCGTGAATCCAGCGCTCGATGCGCGAGCGCTTCCACTCCAGCTGCTCGTGCACGCGCCGCAGCTCGGCGCTTTGCTTCACCGGGCAGTGCTTCTCGTGGTCGGTGCGCGCCCACTTGGAGCCAAACGCCGTGCCGCAGTCGGAGCAGACAAAGGATTCCGTCTTGGACATGACTGCCCTCCTAGATCCGAGCGGCGGGCCCGCTCAGCCCCGGCTTGGGTCCGAGAACGCCACTACTAGAGAGCAGAACCAGCAAATCCAAGAGCGCGCCCGGAATCTTGTCCAGAACCGCGGCCGATACGCTGAAGTGGAGCCCTCCGTCCTGCGTCCAGTGCAAGTAGATGGACGACCGCTCGCGCCGCGCCGCGGGGGCAATCGGATCTTCGACCGCAGCTTTCGGCAGAGCGGGACTGGGTGCTTGCGCCGGGTCTGCACTGGGCTCGCTCGCGGAATCGCCGTATTGCTGAGACGGTGAATCGGAGCCCAGGGGAAATTGCGGTTCGGCTTCTCCTGGGACGGAACTCGGGTCTGGAGCTGCGTGTGTCCAAAATGAATCGTCAAGACTCGGGGCATTCACGTGCAACGAATCCGAAACGCGGGGTGCGGTCGATGCAGGGCTCTGCACCCCATAGGTCGCCTCATACAGAGCGGTCCGCACGGACGTAGGGACATTCGCTCCAAGCTCCGCGAGCTTCAGGAGCCAGCTGTGCGGGACGCGGAGGTTGTCGCGTACCACCTCCAGCACCTCGCGCTCTGGTATGCACAGCTGTTTGCTGAGCCAATAGCGCGAGTGCTGAAAGCCCACACGGGTCCGAAGGTCGCGGTCGAGATCCGCACCGCAGTAGGGCCGCCCTTCGAGGGGCCACACCGGCTCATGGATGGGCATCCCAAGCAGGCGCAGAGCGTCGTACCAGCCCGGCGGGATGACGCGATTGTTCTGCTCGATGGAGCGCACCGTCGAGCTGTGACCGTGCACCGCCTTGGCCACATCGGACAGCGTCTTGCGCAGCCGCTGACGTTCTTGGGTAAGCCAGTGACCCGTCGGCAATGCGGCGATATGTCTTTCTGTGTTCTGCATTTGGTTCCCCCTGTTCACGAGTAAAATTCAACTCCGTCCACCGATCCGATGTACTTTGCGCCGTCGGACAACCAGCGCTTTCTCTGCTCTTCCGCGGAGTGGTAGTAGCCAATCAGCCGCTTCTCTTGCTTGCTGAGCGGTAGTCCCGCCGCTTGTTTCTGCCGAGCGCGAATCCCCACCGCCAGCGCGCGGTCTTGCTGCGCCGGCTCGAAGAACTTGCGCGCCGTGGGCAGCGTGGACGGGTGCAGCCCCTCTAAGACTTCCCGCGCCAGCTGCCGCAACGCCGGAGTCGCTGGCTCCTGCGTCGAGACCGGGCGCACTCGGCCTCCGAGGCGGCGCTCGCCCTGCGGGCCCCAGCCCGAGCCCGCGGTGATGCGGTCGAACAGATCCTGCCCCGGCTTGCGGGCGCGCAACTCCGCATGGATGAGCTCAATGTGAAGCGCTTGGCTGCCGCGCGCGTTCTCGCTGGCCAGCATCCGGGCGGCTGCTTCCACATCGGCTTCGGTGTAGCTGGGCCCCCCCTGCCAGTCATCAGACGGCAGCGAGCCGGGACGGGCCGGACGCTGCGGGGCGCGGGGCCAGGCCGCAAGCGTAAGCAGCACCCCGCCCATAAGTGCTGTACCCCCAATCGCGGCGCCGACGAGCCAGCCCTCACCGCCCGCGGCCTGCCGCTTCATGGCCGCACCTTG
The DNA here is from genome assembly GCA_937879845.1 of uncultured Myxococcales bacterium. Classification (GTDB taxonomy): domain Bacteria; phylum Myxococcota_A; class Polyangia; order Palsa-1104; family JAEUJZ01; genus CALFML01. The sequence goes on along the minus strand of CALFML010000910.1, from coordinate 9,843 downwards.
CGTGCGCTGGCGGCGCTCGCCCAGGCTGCGACCGCCACGGTCCCCGCGACCAAGAGCGTGCTGCTGATCGCGACGGCGAGGGTCGGAAATTCCTCGGCGGCTCGCTTGGCGCCTTCGTAGCGCACGCCGCTCGTGGTCACGTCCGCCAGTCTCTCCGCGGCGCGGCGGACCTTGTCCACGTTCGTTTCCGGCTCACGCGGCCGCGGCGCTTCTTCGCGCAGCTTGGCGGCCTGCTCGTACTGCTTGCTGAGCCACTCCGGCGTCGGGAAGCGCTCGCGGATCGTGCCCTCGACCGTGCGAAATACGCGGTGCGTGACGAGCACCTCCAAGAGGGTGATGCCGCCCTTGCTCAGCGCGGTTGCGAAGAGCTGCGCGGCGGCGTCCAGCTCAGAATCGTCATGCGCCTCATACGCAGCCACCGCCCAAGCCCGAAGCGCGCTGCCCACTTCTTGGATCTGTTGCCACAGTTCGAAGAGCCCATAGACCACGAGGAGCGCGTTGACGGCCAATCCGATAAGGCCTCCTACCACCGTCGCGATGAGCCAGCCTGCCAAGATCACACACAGGCTCCACAGCGCATGGACCGTGAGCAGGCGCTGGAACTCCGCCCACGCGGCTTCGGGCAGATGCGGGATGCTCCGCACGATGGACACCGCGAACCGCGCCGCGGCTGCGGACAGATGCTGCGCGCCGCTCGTGATGGGAGCGGCGGGGTCGTAGTCTCGGTAAAACAAGTCCATGGTGTACTCCTCTACGCGCGCTTCTTGCCGTCCGGTCCTTCCAGAAAGCGGTCCACCTCTGCGCCCTCCCAGCCGAGCGTGAACAAGTAGGCGCGCGTCACATCCGTCTGGGCCAGGCGTGGCGTCGGAGGACGAGGCCCCCGGGCAGATGCCGGGTCGGAAGGCTTTGTCTGCGCGAATGCCACTCTCTGATTGCGCTGCGCTTGGCGCGGTGCGAAATCGGCCCGGTCAAAGCGCTCGGCGCGTGAAGGCGGAGGCGGGGCGGACGGTAGAACCGTCGTTCCCTTGGGCTGCCTGCCGAGCACTTGGTAGTAGTCCGCCTTCAGATCCTCCGGCAGCGGCAGACGGGCCAGGATCTTCTGCTGCATCCCTCGCACCGGCCCGGCCTTGAGCGCGGTCTGCAGCAGGGAGAGCCCGAGCTGCTCAACCGCCCCAATGAAGTAGACGCCGGCCGCAGCGAGCTGCGCGTCGCCTTGGGCCTGGTGCGCCGTTCGTACAAACGGCAGCAGCCGGTCCCGGAAGAAGTTCAGGTTCGACGCCAAGGAGGCCACCCCAAACTCTTGCAGGGCGGCCGCGACCGCCTTGGCTTCCGGCGCAGGCAGGTTGTCCGCGTACCACTGCACCACCACCATCGCCAGGGTCCACATCCCCTCTGCGTCCTCGTCCATGAACGCACCCTTGATGCGGTCCGGCGCGCGGGCGATGCCTCGGGCCATGGCCAAGAGCAGCCGCCCGGCAAATGCCGGTACATACAGAGGCCCCAGGTCTCTGGAAAAGAGGTCCATCGGCTACCTCTTCTCGTTCTGCGCGGGGGCCAGCGACTTGAGCTTCTGCTCCAGCGCCTGCTTCTCGGCCAGGAGCGCGTCGTAGTCGAGCGCCTGCCGCTTCCCATCGGCGTAGCGGACGCGCAGCGCCCGCACAACGTTGTTAAAGCCCAGCTGCGAAAAGACCTTGGTCGCTTCCGAGATCACCTCGCGCGTGGTGCTGGGCAGCTCGCCGTTGTTGTCGGCCGGGTCTTTGCGCGTCGCCATCTCCAAGATGTACAGGCCCAGGCCCAGGAAGAAGTGCGGGCCGCCCTGGAGCAGGTCCACGTTGTTGGCGAAGAAGCCATCTTTGGACCAGCGGCCCAGCGCCCGCATGCCCCAGTTGAAAAGCTCCGTGGAGGCCTGCGCGATACTGCCGCCGCCCATGTCCACCGCGACGCGGTGGGCCTTGCCGTGCTTGTCGCCTACGCGCATGAGCAGCTTGTCGTAGCGGCTGGAGGTCTTGGCCTGCTTATCGGCGAGCCGCTCGTATTCGGCCTCCAGCACCGAGCTGGCCTGAATCTGCTTCTGCAAGCTCGCGTTCTGCTCCTGCAGCTTGTCCAAGGTCTGCTTGGCTCTCTCCAGCGGGTCTTTGGTCGTGGTCATGGCGCATCACTCCTGTTCGGAATCTTCGATTCCGCAAAAAAGCCCTTGGGGGCCTGCTGCTCGCCGCCTACGCTGCGGCGCGCTCGATTACGTCCGCCAGCGTCGGCGGTTCCTTCTGGCTGCGAATCCAGGCCAGCGTGGCATTTACGTTCGCCGGAAGCCGGGAGGTCTCCGGTCGCTCCGACTCCCAGCCGACTGCAAACGTGTCCAGATACTGCGCGGCGACCCGCGCTGCATCGGCCGTCAAGAACGCCTGCCCGGCGCTCGTCCCGCTCGGCAGGTGGGTCACACCAAACAGCGGCCCGTCGGGATGGTCCGGTCCGCGCCCTTGCGAGTACGTGACCGCGAAGTGCTGCGACTGCCACACCGCACGCACCTTCTGCAGGCCCTCATTGGTGCGGATATCAATCAGGGCACCGGCCTCGGCTTCTCGCAAGATGCCGCGCGGAAAGGGTCGGCCCCACCACGCGAGCGACGTTGCGTTGAGCTCCCCCCACTTGTAACCGCTCGTCGGCGCAAGATCGACGTAGACCGTATAGTGCGCCGGCTCGAGCGGCAGCACATCGCCAAGTCGGCTCCGCAGCTCCGCTCCGTGGACGAGCTGCAGCGGCGGTCGCGCGGCCCCAGGGGCGACCGGAATCCGAAAGGACAGAGACGCAGGGGCCTGTCCCAGCGCATCGAGCAGCGCACGCCCCTGGTTCTCCCAGAGCCAGGACCGCCAGCGCGGCGAGGCCAGATCCAGGCCGAGCGCATCGAAGTCCCCGCGGCGCACGCCCTCAAGTGCACCCCGCAGTCCCGGCGCAAGGGCTTGCTCGTCGGTCGCTCGGTTCCAGACCGCGGTGGCATATCGCAGATCCTCAGGAGCCAGCGAGCCGAGGAGCGGTTTGATGCGCTCCAGCGCGGAGCCTGGTTCTGCCGTCGCCAGCTTTTCCACCGAGAGCCCGTGCCAGTGGAAATCGCCGAAGAGCCGGACGCCGATGAAGTCTCCACGCACCTCGCCCAGCTCAAATCCCTGGCCCTCGCGGAAGAAGGCCCCGCCTTGCGGCAGCGCCCAGTCCGGCCCGAACAGCATCGGGGCGCCGGCTTGCGCCAGGTCCACGAGGAAAAACCACGGCCAGGTCTCCGGGGGCACCTGCGCGAGGTAGCCGCGCAGCTCCTCCTGCTCGCGGTGAATCTGCGCGCGCTGCACCTCATCGATCACCCGGGCGAGCGACTGCGTCCGCATCAGCAGCCCGCGCAGCGAGGTCCACGCCTGTCGCCGCACCCGCTGCCGCGACTCCTCCGCCAGCATCTTCTTCTGCTGCTCGATCGCCGCCCGCGCCTGTTCCGGATCGCGGGCCAGGTAGAGCAGCAGCTCCTCCGGGTTCATCTCCGCCTGCGCCCCAGGGTTATTGGTCTCGCGGTCCGCGCTCTTCAAGATGTCCTTCATCCAGCCGAGCTTCCCGAGGATCATCGAGAAGCGAACCGCGTCCATGCTCTTCTCGGAGAGCACGTAGAAGATGCGGATGACTGCCTGCAAGTTGCCTTGCCGCACCGCGCGACCGTTTCGCTGCTGCAGCGTCGCCGGCTCCCAGGGCAGGTCGAGGTGATAGACCTGACAGGTCCGCACATGCAGATCGATGCCCTCATACGCCGTCGCGTTGGCGATCACGACATCGTATTGCGGCGCAATCCCTTCTTGCTCGACGTTGCCGTCTTCATCGAGCACCGGCGGCACGCCGTTGAAGCGCTCGGCCAGCACCTGCCGCCGCGCCGGGTTTGGCGCCTGGTCTGCGTTGAAGATCGCGACACGCTCGGCGGGAAACTCCGCGGCCATGAGCAGCGCCAAGAGCCACGCATGCACCGCGACGTTGTCGCAAAAAACCAAGTGTCCGCAGTCGGGCTTGGCCAGGATCAGATCGCGGACCGCACGGAGCTTTGGGCACTCCGGGTCTTTGACCTGCCGGGCGTTCTGCCACGTCCACTCGGGCCTGCCGTCCTTGTTGAGCGGCCCCGCATCCAGCTCGGGATGAATCGCCACGAGCGCCATGCGCTGAAGCAGCCCAAGCGCCCGGAGGCGCATCCGCGGGTCCACCCGGCTGCGCTTGAGCGCCTGCTCGTAGTCTTCGAGGTATCGCTCGTACTTCTCCTGCTGGGCCTCGGACATGGGGACGCGGATCTGCTCGACCTGCGTCTCCGGGAGCGTGAGGCCCACCTCTTCGGCCGTGCGAAACTCGGCATAGCGGAAGATGACATCGCGCAGCTCGTCGAGGTTCTGAAAGCCGGCGACCACCGAGCGCAGATGCGGCTTGAGGTCCGTGCCGACAATGTCCCTCATCTCCAGGCGCAGGTAGCGATCGATGAAGATCTCCGGGTCCGTGATGCCCAGGCGCGACCACGCCTGCCCGTCCACGTAGCCGAGCAGCGTGTAATACTCCAGCGGGGAGTTTTTGGCCGGGGTCGCCGACAAGAGCACCACCCCCGAGCCGCCCGTGCGCATGCGGACGAGCGCCGCCCGGATGGCGAAGCTCCAGGCGCGGTCGCTGCCTTCGGTGATCGCGCCCAGGTACTTGGGCACGCCGCCCTCGCGCTGCTGCACCGGCCACAGGTTCTTCATGTTCTGGGCCTCATCGAGCACGAGCAGATCACACTGAAGATCCTCCCAGTAGATGCCGGGGTCGGGCTCCTCCGCGGTCTCCAGCCGCTCGGCGATCCAGCGCTCCAGGGCCTCGCCGAAGATGGCCCGCTCCCGCTCGGAACGATCCGTGAGCGCTTCAATGAGGGCGAGCAGATGCGCGTTCGCGGCGTCGCGCGACTGCTCGCGCTGCATCGCGATCTCTTCGGCCAGCTTGGCACGCGCCTCATCGCTAAGCGCCTGCGCTTTCTCGGCGCCGACTAGCTTCTCGATGGCGGCGGCGCTGACCGGTGGCCGCCGTTTTTTTTTAGGCTTCGCCTCTCCCTCCGGCTCGGGCTCCTTGATCCCGGCCAGCAGGTTGCGGGCGTTCAGGCCAATCAGACGCAGGAGCGCCGGTGTCTCCAGCACCCAGGCGCGCACGCTCTCGGCCCGCAGGCTGTTTCTGGCAAAGACCGAGTACGTGGTGAGCATCACATCGAAGTCGCCCGCCTGAAACTGACGCCATTTGGTGGCGCGCTCCTGGGGGGTGTCGATGCGGCTTGTGTAGACGCCACTGCGCCCGATGTAACGCTCGGAGCCGATGACGCCAATTCGGTAGTCGGGAAGAGCCGCCCGCAGCTCCTTGTGCCACTTCCAGATGAGCGTGTTGGGGACAACGACCACCGGTCGGCGAGCGCGGCCGGACTGCCGCAGCGCGGCGATCGTGGCAATGCCGGTATAGGTCTTGCCGACTCCGACATCGAAGCCGAGGAGCCCCCCATGGTTGGCGATGAGCCGCTGCGCACCCGCGCGCTGATGGGGCTTGAGTACAATCCGACCGCGCCACCGGGCAATCGCCAGCTCCTCAGCGCTGTAGTCGGGTGGCACGTAGCCGCGAAAGAGGCGGTTGTAGGACTCCTCCAGCTGCGTCACGAGCTCGGGCCGGAGCGCGACGAAATCGAGGAAGCCGCGGCGGGCGCGCTCGCCATACTCCAGGCGCGAGCGGCTGAGCGCTTGCGTAGAGCTCTCCTCTTCCCCAGTAGCGGGATCCACACGTTTGACCGTCGGCGGCGTAAACAACGTGAAGTCGTGATTGAGGTAGCCGAGCGCCACCGCCAAGCGCTGACCGGCCACGTCCTTGGTGTCGGTGTACGTGGACTCTTCCAGCCGCACCAGACCGTTGTCGCGGATAAGCGGTGGGACCGCCGCGTCGATCCACTCCTCCAGCCACGCCCGCAGGATCGGCAGGGGCACCCAGGGCATGCGCGGCTCGGCCGCCAGTTCGGCAAAGCGCGCCGGGCGCATCGTAGCGAGCAGCTGCGCCGCCTGCGCTGCCGCTTGGGCGTCCCCTTGATCCGCCAGAGCCTTGGCGCGGTCGTACTTGGGCCATAGCGACCCGGTGTAGTACGCGCGTGCAGGATGCCACTCCCCCAGGTCAAAGCACCACCCGGCCGTGATGAGCGCGGTATGCAGAGGCTCGTTGAGATCCGCGACCCCAAGCTCGGTGCGAAAGCCTCGAAGCACTTCGATCGAAAGGTGTCGCCGTGTGCGATACAAAAAGTCGGCCTGGGCCGCCACATCGTCGAGACGACCCTGAAAGCGGGGCGTGTACACAGGAGGCTTCTCAAGCGCAGGCACCAGCTCGCTGTTCTCCGTGAAGGCTGACAGGAAGGCCACGAGCTCCGAGTAGTCTTTCGACGCCCGAACGAGCGCCCGGTCCGCGTGGGGAGACCCGCTGCGCTTGGTTTCGGTCGCGCGGGCTGCGCTCCAGGCAAGCAGCGCCTCGCGCAGCTCGGGGTAAAGGGCCGCGGCGGTCTGGGTGCTCGCCTCTTCCTCGCGGGCCAGCGTACGCAGGTAGTAGGCGACCCGCTCGCCGAGCGTCAGGGCGGATAGGATGTGCACCGGCAGCGCTTCGGTACGCGAGGGCTTGGCTCGCGGACGATCCGCAGCCGTGTAAAACGGCGTCACGGCGCAGCTCGTGCACATCGCGCGCTCCACCAAGTCGGGAAGCGCCGTGAACTCGCCGTCCACTTCGTAGCCGCGGCGCGGCTTGCGTGTGGTGTCGTCTTCGTCCTCTCGCTTCCCGCGCTCGGTGCCCAGGATGTGCTGCGGGAACTGCTCGAAGTAGCGTCCGTGCGCCACCGGCAGGTCGTCCGGCAGCACCGCGGGAAGCTCGCCTCCGCGTGCCCGAAAGAACAGCAGATCCGTCACGAGGTTGGCCCCCGGAAACAGACGCGAAGGCAGCCGGAACGCCGCCATCAGATGGTGCCGCTTGAGCACTCGCTCGCGCAGGGCGACCATCGCTGCGGACGTGCCGGTGAGAAACCCGTAGGGAACCAGAAAGACGCCGATCCCGCCCGGCGCGAGAAGATCGAGCACGCGCCGGAGGAAGTACGCATACGCTTTTTTCTCGCGGTACCCCTTGTTCGGATCCTCGGTGAGGCTCGCACCGCGCACGCCGTACGGGGGATTGCTGACCACAAGGCCCAGAGTGCCGCGCTCCGCGAGCTCGTTCTTCGCAATCCAGCGTTCGAAGGGTCCTTCGACCACTGATAGCTCGGGCCGGACGGCGGCGAGCATCTGGGCCGAGACATGCGAATACTCCACCACGGTCCAGCGCAGCGCTTCAAAGCCGGGTCCCGCGAAAGCGTGCACGAGCCGTCCAATGCCGGCCGCGGGTTCCAGCGCCTTGACCACTCCGTCGGTGCTGGGCAAACCGAGGATGTGCGGATGCAACACCCGCGCGATCTCGCGCGCCACCTTCGTGGGGGTGTAATACTCGTGAATGAGGCCCCGCGCTTCGGGCTGCCAGCCCACCGGGAGCTGATCGGCGACCGCGTCCAGCGATAGCCCGCCGAAGCCGGAGTATCGCAAGAGCGCCGTGCGCTCCTCCGGGCCGATGGAGGCGCCGGAGGCCATGATGCGCAGCGCCGCCAGGTTGGCCTGCGTGCGCGCGGCGGGCGGCCAATCCTCCGGGGGCACATCGTCCCCCGAGAATGTATCCGCAACCGACTGCGTTACCACCGGCTGTGGAGGCTCGCGCTGCGCCGCAATCTGCTCTAGAAGCTGCATGAGCGAGTCCACGAGCTGCGTGCGATACGCTGCGAAGAACTGGTTGACGTAGGGCGCGGTGACCCCAGGAGGCGGCTGTCGCTGAAACGTCGCCGCGAGCAGGTCCACACCGCGCTCGGCAAAGGTGTGCGCGGTCAGGCTCATTTGGCACTCCGCGCTTTGGTCATCTCCGAGGCCAGCTGCCCGGCCAGCTCCGGCATGATCCCTTGAATCGCCCGCAGCATCGCTTCGCCCTCAGCCGATGGAGACGCGGGGCCGGACGCGGCTTGGCCGGGCGCGGTGGCCTCCGCGCTGCGCTTGCGCCCAGGCCGGGAGCGCTCTTTCTTGTCCGGGGCCGCTGCGGGCGCGGGTGCGCCTTCTTGGATAGGAGCGGCGACCGTCCGCGGAGCAATCTCCGCCGGGGAGAGCTCCACGACCAGGGGAAGCCTGCGTGCCGACCGACGGAGCTCTCCTTTCAGGCGCGTGATCTCGGCTTCGATGCGCCGCGCTTCCGTCATCAGCGTCATGTGCTTGGTGACGGACTCCGATTTCTTCTGGGCCGCCTCCCGCTGAGTCGATTCCTTGCGCGCAGTCTGGGCGCGCTGAGCCCAGCGCGCCGTCACCTGCTCTTGCTTGGCCTGCTCCTGCCCGAGCCGATTCAGGCGCCGCATGAGGCGCTCCACTGCGGCCGGCGGGCGCAGCGCCTCGGCGCCAAAGACCTCGCCGCGCTGCGCCTCCTTGGGCGGTCGCACGCTGCCTTTGGCCAGGTGAATCCCAACGACGGGGCTTGGCACCACCTGGCCATGCGAGCACGAGCAGGTGGTCTGCGCCGCGGCCTCCGCGCTCTTGCCGTTACGCCACGCCTCGATAAAGTACGGTCGCAGCGTATCCATAAGCTCCCGCGAGATCCGCGCGTGCTCATGCGCTTTCTGCAGATACGCCACGATCATCGAAAAATAGGAAGATGGCGGCAGCTTGTCTTCTCGTGACTTCCACATGGACTCCCCCCAGTGTTGGGTTACTTCGTTCCGCGAGCGCCCGGCCCCAGGCCCAGCGCCCGGCGCACTCGGCCGAGCCCGCGCCGCACTCCATCCACGGCCAGATCCGCCAGGTCGGGCGCAACCTCGTCGAGGAACCGCACCACTTCTTGGGCGACCGCTTGCCGCTCCGCGTGTCGAATCTGTTCGTCGCGCACGGCGAGCGGCGCTTTGCAATGCCAGCAGCGTGCCTGATATCCCTGGGGCGGGCGGCTCGTGAGGCGACTCGGATGGCCGCACTGCAAGCACTCCACCGCCCCGATGCGCGCCATCCAAGCTCGCCGCTCTGCGTCGTAGCGAGCGCGCTTGTCTGGATCGCTGAGCAGGGCATACGCCGCCTGCACCGCGTGGAACCTCTCCCGAGTTCCGTTATGGTCCGGATGCGCTTCGCGCACGCAGCGGCGGTAGGCCGATTTGATCTCATTTGTGTTGGCTGTGCGGTTGATGCCCAACACAGCATAAAGATTGGTCAAATCAGGCATTGTTATTCACCCGATCGGTGCTCAGGGATTGGTCTTGCCGATTCTTTTACCGGAGATGGCGAAACAGCTATGCAATGGTGCGAGCGGCAATCGCCAAGATAAAGAGACAGCCATATTGTACGTAGCCACCCTACAGTTTCAAGCCGTATGTTTTGACGGATCGTTGAATTGCAACACGAATCCGCCGGAATCCCAGGCTTCAATTTACTCTACTCTGTCCCGCTGCCTATAATCCGTCAGCCGACTTACGAAGCTTTCTTTTCCAATTCCAACTTCAATGCAACTTTGCGCGATCCCTACGCGTCATGGCGTGCTTGTTATGGCACGAAGAAATGGACCTATTCACTGGGAGAAAACCAAATGACGACCATCCATGCTTCTGAATCGTTTACAAGTCGGAATAAATTCTTGGCGCGTGCTGTCCGTTTCGCCCTCGCGTTTACAATCTTCGTTCTATCGCTTTTCATCATTCTGCGTTTCAACAATTGGCTGCCTGGTACGCGGGCTGCCGCAACACTGCAAAACAGTGTG
>CALFML010000909.1 GCA_937879845.1 uncultured Myxococcales bacterium | reverse complement strand
ATCTACACAGGCGAAGACACTCTTTCCCTACACGACGCTCTTCCGATCTCCATTCTCTCCCTGGCTACCGCGGCGGTAGATAGCGCAACTGCAGCGGTAGATGGCGTAACTGCAGCGGTAGATAGCGCGACTGTCGCGGTAGACGGTGAGAGAACGACGGCAGCTGGAGCCAGAACGGCGGCAGCTGGAGCCAGAACGGCGGCAGCTGGAGCCAGAACGGCGGTAGCTAGAGCCAGAACGGCGGCAGCTGGAGCCAGAACGGCGGCAGCTAGAGCCAGAACGGCGACGGCCGGAGCCAGAACGACGGCGGCCAGCGCAATCGCAACAATAGACAGCGCGGCCGGCACGGTGTCCGGATTACGGCGGACGGCGTCCGGCACCCGGACGAATTGCCGGTTGAGCACCGGTGTCTTTGCTGCGGCCGGAAATGAATCTCCCGACGCTGAGCATGTTTCTTCGGGCCAATACCGCCGCCTTTTCGCCACCGGCATGGTTTCTGCTCAAGCCCCTGACATGACCTACCTACCGACCTCCGAAGCAGACCAAATCTCATGGATGACCAACTTTGTTGCCAAGCTGAGCGTGCACGCTGCCACGGTAAGCGTTACCGCGGCGGAGCTGGCCGCGGTGCAGGACGATGTGGGGTTTCTCTCGTACCTGCAGCGCGACCTGCTACCGCTGTACCGGGCCAAGGCGCAAGAGGTGACCGCCTACAAAGATCTCATGCGCAACGGACCGCTCGGCTCCCCTGCGGGCACTTTGCCGGCTGCGCCGACGACGCCCAAGGCGCCGACCGCCGTGCTCCCCGGGGTGATGCCGCGGCTTTTGAGCCTGGTTCAGCGAATCAAGAACGCGCCCGGCTATAACCAGGCGATCGGGGCGGATCTCGGCATCCTGCCGGCGGCCGCGCGCACGTTGGCCGGCGATGTCGCAAAGCCGGTGTTTGCGGCAACCGCGCTCCCCGGCAGCCAGGTCCGGCTCGATTGGATAAAGGGAAAGCTCGACGGAGTGCGGGTGGAGAGCAAGCGCGGCGCGGAGACCGAGTGGACGCGCCTGGACGACGATCGCTTCAGCCCCTACGCCGACACGCGGCCGCCGCTCCAGGCGGGGCAGAGCGAGACGCGCGCCTACCGGCTGCGCTACCTCAAAAAAGACGATGCGGTGGGAAGCTTCTCCGATGTCGCGACGGTGCTGACGCTGCCATAGGCCGACCGTCCGGCGACGCTGCTGCATGCGGGAGCGGAGGGAGACCTCGCAGACTGCTACCGGACGCTGCGGGCGGTGAACGATGCCGCCCCGAGCCCGGAAGAGGGACTGGATCGAATCTGGTGGCTGCTCGGGCTTCTCGGCGGCATATTGCCGCTAGAAGTCTTCAACGAGTTACAGAGGCGGATCATGCTAAACCCCATGAAAAGATTCGTTCCCCGCACCGAGTTCGACAGCCCTCCGTACTATCGCGGTAAGGCCGAGGGCAGCGTTGAGGCCACGGCCAAGGCTCTGTTGCGGGTGCTGGCGGCGCGAAACCTATCGCCGACCGAGGAGCAGCGGCAGGCGGTGCTGTCCTGCCGCGATCAAGACCAGCTCGATCGCTGGCTGGACGCGGCGGTGACGACGCCGTCGCTCGCTGCGTTGTTCAGCGCTTAGTGTAGAAAGGGGAGGAGGACTGGGCACCCTCTCCTCTGCGGGAGAGGAGGACGCGGGTGCGGTTTGGCGCGGGCCAGAGGCGGGCGCCGCAGCCGAGGGAACTCGGCGCGGTGCCGTGGCCGATTGGGGGAATTGGGCGCGGGCGCCGTTGCGAGGGTCGGGTGCGGGCGCCGTTGCGGGGGATTAGGCGCGGGCGCCGTTGCGGATCAGGTCGCGGAGGACGGTCTGGAGGATGCCGCCGTTTTGGTAGTAGCGGACGTCGATCGGCGTATCCAGGCGCGAGCGGACGGTGAAGGTCAGCTTGCTGCCGTCTTCGCGCAGGGCCTCGACGGAGATGCTCTGGCGCGGGCGGATCTCGGTGGGGACGTGGATAGTCAGGCGCTCGCGGCCGAGCAGGCCCAGGCTCTCGGCGTTCTGGCCGGGCTCGAAGATGAGGGGGAGGACGCCCATGCCGACGAGGTTTGCGCGGTGGATGCGCTCGAAGCTCTCGGCGATGACGGCGCGGACGCCCAGGAGCAGCGCCCCTTTGGCCGCCCAGTCGCGTGAGCTGCCGGTGCCGTATTCCTTGCCGGCGATGATGCACAGCGGGATGCCTTCGCGCTGGTAGCGCTGCGCGGCGTCGAAGATGCTCATCATCTCGCCCGACGGCAGGTAGGTGGTGACGCCGCCCTCGACGCCGGGCACAAGGAGGTTTTTGAGGCGGATGTTGGCGAAGGTGCCGCGCACCATCACCCGGTCGTTGCCGCGGCGGGCGCCGAAGGAGTTGAAGTCGGCTTTCTGCACCCCGTGCCCGCGCAGGTACTCGCCGGCGGGACCCTTTTCCGGGATGTCGCCGGCGGGCGAGATGTGATCGGTCGTCACCGAGTCGCCGAGCAGCGCCAGCACCCGCGCCCCGGCGATCGGCCGCACCGGATCGGGCTCAAGCTCCATGGTGCTGAAGAACGGCGGCTCTTGGATATAGGTCGAGGAGGCATCGAAGGCGTACAGATCCGTGGCCGTGCCGGAGACCGCGTTCCAGTCGGGTCCGCCGTCGAAGACATCGCTGTAGGTCTTGTCGAACATCGCCGGGGTAATGGTCTTTTCGACGATCGCCGCCACTTCCTCCTGGGTCGGCCACAGGTCGCGCAGGAACACCGGCTGGCCGTCCTTGCCGGTGCCCAGCGGCTCGGTCGTCAGATCGCGGTCGACGGTGCCGGCAAGGGCGTAGGCGACCACGAGCGGCGGCGAGGCGAGGTAGTTGGCCTTGATCGCGGGGTGGATGCGCCCCTCGAAGTTGCGGTTGCCGGACAGGACCGCGGCGGCGACGAGCTGGTTGCCGTTGACGGCGCTCTCCACCGCCTCCGGCAGCGGGCCGCTGTTGCCGATGCAGGTGGTGCAGCCGTAGCCGACGACGTAGAAGCCGAGCTGCTCCAGGGAGGGGAGCAGGCCCGAGGCGCCCAGGTACTCGGTGACGACGCGGCTGCCGGGGGCGAGGCTGGTCTTGACGTGCGGGGCGACGTGCAGGCCGGCGGCGACGGCTTTTTTGGCGAGGAGGCCGGCGGCGATCAGCACCGAGGGGTTGGAGGTGTTGGTGCAGCTCGTGATCGCGGCGATGACCACCGCGCCCTGGCCCAGGGTGGACTTTTTGCCCGCGAGCTCGACGTCGGCGGTCTTTTTCATCTCGGTGTCGGCGAGCGCGAAGCCCTGCTCCTTGATCGGGGCGGAGAACGCCTTGCGGAAGGCGGTCTTCATGTTGGCGAGGCTCACCCGGTCCTGCGGCCGCTTGGGTCCGGCCAGGCTCGGCTCGACGGAGCCAAGGTCGAGCTCGACGCTGTCGGTGAACACCGGATCGGGCGAGCCGTCGGTGCGGAACAGGCCCTGGGCCTTGTAGTAGCGCTCGCAGCGCTCGATGATCGCGGCGGAGCGGCCGGTGGTGCGGAGGTAGCCCAGGGTCACCTCGTCAAAGGGGAAGAAGCCGCAGGTGGCGCCGTACTCGGGGGCCATGTTGGCGATGGTGGCGCGGTCGGCCAGGGTCATGCTGGACAGGCCCGGACCGTAGTACTCGACGAACTTGTCGACGACGCCTTTTTTGCGCAGGAGCTGGGTGAGGGTCAGCGTCAGATCGGTGGCGGTGACGCCCTCGCGCAGGCGGCCGTGGAGCTTGCAGCCGATGACCTGCGGCGTGAGCATGAACAGCGGCTGCCCGAGCATGACCGCTTCGGCCTCGATGCCGCCCACGCCCCAGCCCAGGACCCCGAGGCCGTTTATCATCGTCGTGTGCGAGTCGGTGCCGACCACGGTGTCGGGGAAGCACAGCGTCGCGCCGGCGTGGTCGCGGGTGAGCACGCCCTGGGCGAGGAACTCCAGGTTGACCTGGTGGACGATGCCGTTTTTGGGCGGCACGGCGCGGAAGTTGCGGACGGCGTTCTGGCCCCAGCGCAGGAAGGCATAGCGCTCGCGGTTGCGGGCGAACTCGATGCGGGCGTTGAGGTGCAGGGCGGAGGCGGAGCCGAAGTGGTCGACCTGCACCGAGTGGTCGATCACCAGATCCACCGGCACAAGGGGGTTTATCGACTTGGGGTCGCCGCCCAGGCGCGCCACCGCGGCGCGCATCGCGGCGATGTCCACCAGCACCGGCACCCCGGTGAAGTCCTGCAGGATGACGCGCGCGGGGAGGAACGGCAGCTCGGTCTGGGCCGGGGCCTTGGCGTTCCAGGTGGCCAGGCGCCGCACGTCCTCTTCGGTCACGGCGAAGCCGTCGCAGTTGCGCAGGAGCGACTCCAAAAGGATGCGGATCGTATACGGCAGCTGGGCCAGCTCGACGCCGGCCCCGCGCAGGGCGTCGAGGCGGTAGTAACCGAGCTTGCCGTGGGTAGTGTCAAGCTGGGCATAGGCAGAAAAAGGATCTTTTGAGCTCGTCATGTGGGGGATGCTATCCCGATCGGCGCCGCTTGTCAGCGATCAGCAAAGGAGGCAGCGGGAGGCGGAGCGGAGCTGGGGACTTTTCCCTACTTACGGCGCCGCGAGCTGTGGCACAAACGAGGGTATGACTACGACTAAAAGCGAACCTGTCTCATCCCCCGGTAAGGTAGACGCGAGCCCGGCATCCGAAAGCTTGCGGCCGGCCTCCGCGGCGCTGTTCGCGCGCGCCAAGCGGGTCATCCCGGGCGGGGTGAACTCGCCGGTGCGCGCCTTCAAGGCGGTCGGCGGCGACCCGGTGTTCTTCGCCCGCGCGGCCGGCGCGTACCTTTACGATGCCGATGGCAACCGCTACATCGATTACGTCGGCTCATGGGGACCGATGATCCTGGGCCACACCCATCCGGAGGTGCTGGCGGCGATCACCGAAGCCGCTTACGCCGGCACGAGCTTCGGCGCTCCCACCGAGCGCGAGATCTGCTTCGCCGAGCTGCTCACCGAGCTATTGCCGGCGCTGCACCGGGTGCGCATGGTCTCCTCCGGCACCGAGGCGACGATGTCGGCGCTGCGCCTGGCGCGCGGGTACACGGGGCGGCCCAAGATCATCAAGATCGACGGCGCGTACCACGGGCACGCCGACTCGCTGCTGGTGGCGGCGGGCTCGGGGGCGGCGACGCTGGGGATTCCCGGCTCGGCGGGGGTGACGCCGGGGGCGACGCGCGACACGCTGACCGTGGAGTGGAACGATCTGGAAGCCGTGCAGCGGCTGTGCCAGCAGCACCGAAACGAAAAAGGCGAGAGCGAGCTGGCGGCGATCATCGTCGAGCCGGTGTGCGGCAACATGGGCTGCGTGCCGCCGGGCCCCGGCTACCTGGAGGGGCTGCGGACGCTCACCCGCGAGCACGGCATCGTCCTTATCTTCGATGAAGTGATGACCGGCTTCCGCGTCGCCTTGGGCGGGGCGCAGGAGCGCTACAGCATCGTCCCCGACCTTGTGTGCCTGGGCAAGATCGTCGGCGGCGGCATGCCGGCGGCGGCCTACGGCGGGCGGGCGGAGATCATGGACTTCATCGCTCCGGTGGGGCCGGTCTACCAGGCCGGGACGCTGTCGGGCAACCCGTTGGCGATGGCGGCGGGGCAAAAGATGGTCCAGCTGCTGCAGCAAGGCGGCGCCGAGCTCTATGAGGAGCTGGAGCGGCAGACGACCCGGCTGACGCAGGGCCTGTTGACGCTGTGTCAGGAGGCCGGGGTGGCGGCCACCGTCAACCAGGTCGGCTCGATGTTCACGCTGTTTTTCAGCGACGCCCCGGTCACCGACTACACGAGCGCCAAGCGCAGCGACACCGCGCGCTTCGGGCGCTTTTTCCGCGGCATGCTCGAGCGCGGCGTCTACCTGCCGCCGTCGCAGTTCGAGGCGGCGTTCGTCTCCACCCGGCACGACGGCGACATCATCGACGTGACCCTGACCGCGGCGCGCGAGGTCCTGCGGTCGCTCTAGTCCGCTGCGTCAGACCTGCGCGGGCGCTCGGCATTCGAGTATGCTGCGCCCATGTCATTACCTGGAACTGCAGCGACTTCTTCATCGGCGACTTCGGCGGCGGGCGCGGCGATTGACTTGCGCTCGGATACGGTGACGCGGCCGACCGCGGGGATGCGGGCGGCCATCGCCGCGGCGGTGGTCGGCGACGATCTGTACCGCGAGGACCCGACGGTCCAGGCCCTGGAGGAGCGCATCGCCGCGCTTGTGGGCAAGGAGGCGGCGCTGTTCGTGCCGTCGGGGACCATGGCCAACCAGCTGGGCCTGCGGGTGCACAGCCAGCCGGGCGACGACGTGCTGGTCAGCGATGGGGCGCACATCAAGTGGTATGAGAGCGGGGCGGCGGCGGCGCTGTCGGGCGTGCAGCTCGTCCCGGTAGGGCAGGGGGGCTTTCTCTCCGCCGCCGAGCTCGCGGACGCCCACCACGCCGAGCGCACCGATCACGCCTATGCGCCGATGCGGCTCCTGTGCCTGGAGAACACCCACAACCGCGGCGGCGGCAAGGTCTGGCCGCCTGGCCAGCTGCAGGAGGTCTGCGCGGCGGCGGGGCGGCTCGGGCTGAAGCTGCATCTGGACGGGGCGCGGCTGTGGAACGCGGCGGTGGCGCTGGGGGTAGAGCCGAGCGTGGTCGCGGCCCCGTTTGACACCGTGGCGGTGTGCCTGTCCAAGGGGCTGGGCGCGCCGGCGGGATCGCTCCTGTGCGGACGCCGGTCGGACATCGAGCGGGCGCGGCGCTTCCGGCGGATGTACGGGGGCAGCATGCGGCAGGCGGGCATCCTGGCGGCGGCGGGGGTGTATGCGCTGGAGCACCACTACGGGCGGCTGGCCGGCGACCACCAAAACGCTCAGCTCATCGCCCGCGGCCTTCAGGGGCTTGCCCACGTAGCGGTCGTCCCGCCGGAGACCAACATCGTGCTGTTCGATGTCTTGCCGCCGCTGCCGGATGGGGACGCGGTGGTGGCGGCGCTGCAGGCGCGCGGGCTCTTGTGCGGGGCGTTCGGGCCGCGGCGGATCCGGCTCGTGACGCACCTGGATGTGGACGCGGCGGCTTGCCGGCGGGCGGTGGCGATCTTGCAAGCGGTGCTATGCGGCCGGTAGCGGCCCGTTTCGCGGCGCTCTTGGCGGCAGCGGGCGGGTGTATGCCGACGCCGCCGCCGCTGCCGACGGTGCTGGCGCAGGCGCAGCAGCATGAGGGGACGCCGGCGGTGGCCGTGCAGGAATATAAGGAGCTGTACGCCCGCTGCCAGAGCGGTGCGGCGTCTGAGCTGGTCGCCGCCAAAGACGACTGCGGCACCGTCGCCTTCCGGCTGGGGCAGAGCCTGGAGCGGGCGGAAAACTACAGCGAGGCGGCGCAGGTCTTTTTATCCCTGGGGACGCTGAGCCACGATCGGAAAAAGATCGCCCGCGCCAAGGTGCGGGCGGCGCTGCTTCAGGCGGAGCACCTGGGCGATCCGGCGGACGCGCTGCGGCTGTGCCGGCAGGTCATCGCCGAAGCTCCGGCCGAGATCGCGGCGGAGGATGCGCTGCGGCTCCTTGTCCGGCTGCGCACCGACCAAGTGGAGCCGCGCGACGACCGCGCCGCTGCAGCCGAGCCGAGCCTACAGAGCGCGGCCGGCGCGCCGCCAAACAGTCGGGCCGCAGCGCCAACCGGCAGCGCAGCGGGCGCGCCGCCCAGCCGCCGGGCCGCGGAGCCTGAGAGGGGCGCCGCGGGCGAGCTGGCGACGGAGCTGGATCAGCTGGCGGAGAGCTTGCGGCCGCACGAGACGATCGCCAGCTTTGCTTGGTTCTACGGGGCGCAGGCGGCGGAGCGGCGGGGGCAGCCGGCGGAGGCGGTCCGACGCTACGATGAGATCTGGCGGCGCTACCCGCGCGGGCCGCTGTTTGATGACTCGCTGGTCGCCGCGGCGCAGCTGTTGCGGCGCAGCGGGCGGAGCGCGGAGGCGGCGGAGCGGCTGGCCGCGCTCTCCAAGGCGTATACCTCTTCGCTCATGATCGGGCACTACCATCAGGAGCGGCTCATCGAGGGCATGTTCATGCTCGGCGAGGTGTATCTGCGCGACCTGGGCCGGCCGCAGCAGGCGATCGAGACGCTCATGCTGCTTCTCACGCGGCAGCCGGACTCGCGGCTGGGCGATGATGCGCTTTTGCTCATGGCGCAGGCGGCGCTGCAGCTGGCGCCGCCGTCGCCGGCCCACCGCGGCCAGGCGTGCGGCTACCTGGCGCGTCTTTTACGCGACTACCCGGACAGCAACCAGCGGCGCAAGGCGCAGGCGCTCAAGCAGCAGCAGAGCTGCCCCTAAGTCGAGCTCCTTGAACGGGGCTGCCCTCGGCGAAGCGGGGGCGCCACAGACCCGGCCCAGCGTCGCGGTGGTGGCGAATTTGCGGGGCTGTATCAAGCGGAGCGGGGCCGCTAGGCCGGCGCTATTCCTCGGTCAGATCCTTGCCGTGGTCGTGGCAGAACTTGACGACTTTGGCGCGATCGCGCGGGGCGACGTTGGGGAAGGAGATGCGGGCCATGCCGATGTTGCCGTCCTGGCAGCTGCCCAGGGTCATGATGCGGTAGGCGCGGGCAAAGCGGCCGTCGGACTGGGTGCGCTTGGCCAGCTCGAGGGCGGCGATGCCGTCGCCGCTGTCGAGGAGCTTCTGGGCCTCGTTGAGGCGCTCTTTGATCTCGGGGGTTTCGGGGGTGAAGGCGGCAGGCGGGGAGCTGGCGGCGCTCTTGCTGCGCGGCTTGCGGCCTTCGTTGGCGCCGGCTTCGGGCTTGCCGGTCGGCGTATCGGCGGTGTTCGCCTTGGCGGCGCCGGAGTTTGGCGGGTCTTGCTTGTTTGCGGAGTCGGTGGCAGCGGGCGGCGGTACCTGGGGCTTGTCCGCCGTGACTGCGGCTGGACCGGTGGCGCTGCCGCCAGCGGGCTTTACGGCGGCGATCGGCGGGTTTGCATCTCCGGCGCCGGGCTTGCGGTCGCGCAGCCGGGGACCTAAAAGGGCCACCGTGAAGACCAGCGCCAGCCCGCCGCCGGCCGCCGCCATGGCGACCCACAGCGGCCGCCCGCCCGGCGCCGAGGCCGCCGCCGGCATCTCCCCGCCGGCGACATGCGCCTGCACGCGGCCGAGCTGCAGCGGCTGCACGTCGCGGCACGCCGGCTCGCACGCGGCCAGCGCCCGGTCGAGCTCCCCCATGTCGGCGAAGCGCTCACCGGGGGTCTTGGCGAGCAGGCGCATGACGAGCTTCTGCAGCGGCTCGGGCACCTGGCGCGGCAGCGGCGGCGGCGGCTTGGTCAGGTGGCTGACGAGCACGCCGGTGAGGGTCTCGCCGGTAAACGGCACGGTGCCGGTGAGAAGTTCGTAAAGGACGATGCCGACGGCGTACTGGTCGGCGCGGACATCGACCTTGTGGCCGCCGGCCTGCTCCGGCGCCATGTACATGGGGGTGCCCATGACCGCGCCGGTGGCGGTGAGGTGGCCCTTGCCGGCCGCTTCGCCCATCTGCTTGGCGATGCCGAAGTCCAGGACCTTGAGGAAGATCTGGCCGCCGGGCGTGTAGCGCATGAGGCGCAGGTTCTGCGGCTTGATATCGCGGTGGACGATGCCGTGCCGGTGCGCCTCCTCCAGGGCCGAGGCGAGCTGGCGGACGATGGCCACGGCGCGGGCCGGCGGCATCGGCCCCTCGCGGGCCATCACGTCGGTCAGCTCCTCGCCGTCGATGAACTCCATGACCAGAAAGGGCATGTTGCCCTCGATGCCGAAGTCCAGGACCTGGGTGATGCTGGGATGGAGGATCTTGCTGACGACGGTGGCCTCGCGCTCGAAGCGATCGCGCCACTCTTTGGTGTGCATGCCGTCAAGGTGCATGACCTTGATCGCCACGGACTTATCCAGGCCCTGCTGCGTTCCGCGGAACACAAGGCCCATGGCGCCCTGGCCTAGGACGCTCTTTATCAGGTACTGGCCCTTGAGCACCTTGCCTATGAGCTGCCGCGCGGGGTCGGGAGCTTCATGAAAACCGGCCGCGCTCGGCGGCTCGCTGTTGCTGCTCGGCTCGGCGCTGAGCGATTTCTCCTCCAGGGTGGAGGTCTCTGGCGACATCGGGGGCATCGTTTTCTACGGTACGGCACCTGACAAGAATGCTCAATATCTACATCGGAGCTGCGCCTGCGCCCGCGGCTTGGGGTATGATGTCGTGTTATGGCGAAACATATCCTCTACTCGCTGGCCCTCACCGGGGCCGCGGCAATTGGTGTTTTGGGTGCGGCTGCAGTCGATTTTCCCCGGCCCCTGCCTACGGCCCATGCGGCCAAGGGGGAAGAGGCGCTAGAGGTCGATGCGGCGGCGCGCGACAAGATGGTGGTGTGCGTCGATGGCAAGTCGGCGCACTACGTGGTCGTCGGCCCGCATGAGCGGGTCATCCACACGGTCTACTACGGCGACGCCAAGACCCTGCGCTTCAACGTCGTGCCCGGCGAGCCGCACGGCATGCTCAGCGGGACGAGCTTTCTCGATCCGCGCTTTTACAACAAGACCGCCAACCCGAACTTCCGCGGCGTCGATGTGCGCAACTACTCCGACGTCGAGCTCGACGTGGAGAAGCAGACCTGCGCCGTGCGCTGCGGCACCAAGACGATGCCCTTTACCCTGCTTTCGGCGGACAAGGCGCGCGAGATCGTCAAGAAGGCGACGTTTTATCCCAATCCGCAAAAGTACGTGCCGTACGCCCTGGCGCGCGACGACCGCGGCACCTATTACTACGTCGACCACGGCGCGACCGAGAAGACCGAGAAGGACTTCCGCCTTTTCGCCGGCGCCAAGGGCAGCGTCAAGCCGCTCAAGATGACCAACGTGGTCTCCGACTCCGAGGGCGACATCTTCTCCACGCCAGGCGGCAGCCTGCGGCTCATCTTGGAGAAGAGCGAGTCGCTGTGGGTCGAAGGGGAGAAGCGCAGCCCGCTCAAGCTCATCCCGGTGCCGCAGAACCTGCAGCTCATCTACAACGATCTGGGCGTCTATACGGGCCAGAAGCTCGGCACCCCGTGTGACGATTTCTAGCCGTCTTGGTTTTGGCAGCGCGGCGTAGAGGCGCTACATTGGCGTTAGATCTTCGCGCCGATGCCCAAGGTCCCCGCACAGACTCGCTCGAAGGTGGCGCCGCAGCTCGGTGAGCTGCAGCTGGAGGTCTGCACCCAGCTGTCGCAGGTCGCAGGCGAGCAGTGGAACCGCCTGCTAGGGCCGGATGACGCGCCGCTTCTGACGTGGGAGTACCTGCAGGCCCTGGAAGAGGCGGGGTGCGTGGGCGAGGCGGTGGGGTGGCTGCCGGCGCATCTGCTGCTGCGGCCGCGGAGCGGGCCGCGGGCCGGCGAGCTCGTGGCGGCGGCTCCGGCCTACGTAAAGACGCACAGCGACGGCGAGTGGGTCTACGACTATGACTGGGCGGAGTTTGCCCAGCAGCACGGCCTGGCGTATTACCCCAAGCTCGTCCTGGCGGTGCCGTTCAACCCGGTGACCGGCGGGCGGCTGCTGACGCGCCCGGACTTTCCGGCGGGGGAGCGGCAGGCGCTGCGGGCGGGGCTCTTGCAGGCGGCGAAAGCGCTCTGCCAGCGGGCCGGGTTCTCCTCCGCGCATGTGCTGTTTCCGCGCGGGCCGGGCTTTGCCGACCGGCCTTTGGCGGCGCCTCCTGATCAAGCGGCTGCCGCGTCCGGGCCCCAGTCAGGCGATGACGGTAGGAGTGCGCCGGGGAGCGCGGCGGCTTCCAGCGCGCCGGGCGAGCTTTCGCCGGAGACGGCGGACATGCCGGCCGCGGGCTTCATGCTGCGGCGGCAGGAGCAGTACCACTTTCACAATGACGGCTACCGCAGCTTCGACGATTTTCTCGCCCGGCTGCGCAGCCATCGGCGGGCCGCGATAAAGCGCGAGCGCCGCGAGCTGGCCGCTGCCGGCGTGACGGTGCGCAGCCACCGCGGGCTCGACACCGCCGACGGCTTCAGCCGGGCGGAGCTGGCGCGCGTCTTTGCCATGTACGTGGGGACCTCGCACCGCTACACCGGGGGTCCGCCGTTTCTCAACCAGCGCTTCTTCAACCTCTGCGCGGAGCGGCTGGGCAGCCGGCTGGAGCTGGTCTTGGCCCGCGACCGCCGCGGCGAGATCATCGGCGGCGCGTGGAACCTGCGCGGCGATAGGCGGCTCTACGGCCGGTACTGGGGACGCCAGCTCGACGTCGAGCCGCTTCCCGGCCTGGACAGCAGCTTGCCTGCCGGGCCGCAGGACGGCGCTGCCCACGGTCTGGCTCGCGCCGCGAGCGAGCCGCCGCTGGAACGGACCGAAGCCGGCATCGCTGGCGCCGGTCCGGTGTCGTTTCTGCACTTCGAAGTCTGCTACTACCACGCGATCGAGCGCTGCATCAGCGAAGGGCTGTCGGCGTTCGAGCCGGGGCACGGGGGCGACCAGAAGCTCGTCCGCGGCTTTACCCCAAGCTATACCTACAGCGCCCACTACCTGGTCGACCCGCGCCTGCGGCTGCCGATCGAAGCCTTTCTCAACTACGAGGCCCCGTTCGTCGAAAAGTCGCTTCAGGCGGCAGCCCTGCGGTGCAACCTGCGCCAGGCGCCGCCGGCATCCAAGGCGCCGCCGGCATCCAAGGCGCCGCCGGCATCCAAGGCGCCGCCAGCATCCAAGGCGCCGCCGGCATCCAAGGCGCCGCCAGCATCCAAGCCGCCGCCGCCTAAAAAGTAAGTCTGCGCCGCCCACATGCTCGCTAAAGGGCCTACTTGCTAAAAAACATCCGCCTCGCAGACGAAGTTTGACGGGCGGGCGCTAGGCGTGGTACTCAATCATAGCGGACTTCTTACAATTGCTGCGCGGAGCCTTGCACAGGCACGCTCAATACTCGCAAAGGTAAACGCGGGACCGCCCGCCGCCTGAGCCCGAGCCCCTTGGCGGGGGCCGGGGAGACGAGAGAGACCAGGAAGACCAGGGAGAGAAGGTTTCAGATGCCTAAGCAAATCCTGCTCGTCGAGGATAGCGTGACCATGCAGAAGGTGGTCCAGATCGCCTTTGCGCGAGAGGACTACGAGATCCGAGCGGCGACGAGCGCCGATGAGGCGCTCAGCCGGCTCAAAGAGGGCCGTCCCGATATCGTCGTCGCCGACGCCGGTCTGACAGGAAAGTCCGGCTACGATCTGGCGGCGGCGGTCAAAGCGGATCCGGCCACCAAGGACGTCCCCGTCCTCCTGCTCACCGGCAACTTCAACCCGTACGACGAGGGGCGCGGCCAGCGCAGCGGCGTGGATGCGTTCCTGGTAAAGCCTTTTGATACGCAGTCGGTTATCGACAAGGTGAACGGCCTTGTGCGCGGCCGTCCGGCTGGTGCGGCGGCGGCGGCCCCGGCGGCTCGTCCGACCCCGGCGCCGGCAGTGCAGGCCGTGGCGGCTCCGGCAGCCGCGGCTGCGGTGTCATCGCCGGCGGTGACTCCGGCCCCGGCGGCCAAGCCGGCGGCAGCTCCGGCACCTGTTGCGGCGGCGGCTCCGGCTTCGACCGCCACACCCCAGGGTCTGGGCGGGCGGCTGACGCCGGCCCCGGTCGCGCCGGTCGCGGCCCAGGCACCACCAGCAGCAGGACCAGTGTCATCAACGTCCTCAGCGCCATCGGCGGAGCCTGAGGCACCGGCTGTCCGTACCGGTGTCATTCGGCCGGCGATTGCCAATCGTCCGAGTCCTCCGCCTGACGCCGCGGTGACGCCGCCGCCTGCCGCGACGGACGCGCCTACGACGCCCCCGCCTACGACGCCCGCGGCGAGCATCCAGGGCCAGACCTCTGCATCACTACGGCTCATGACTTGCTCCTGGTCCAAACGGCGGCGGTCAGGCCGATGCCAACCGCCAACACCCCAGCGCCCAAGG
>CALFML010000908.1 GCA_937879845.1 uncultured Myxococcales bacterium | reverse complement strand
GGTCGTAGCCGGAGCTGGGAGGAGAATCGGAGAAAGAGCGGCGCTGGGGACGGTCGTAGCCGGAGCTGGAGGGAGAATCGGAGCGGCGCTGGGGACGGTCGTAGCCGGAGCTGGGAGGAGAATCGGAGAAAGAGCGGCGCTGGGGACGGTCATTGGCCGCGCCGTGCGAAGAGTCGGAAAAGGAGCGACGCTGGGGACGGTCGTGGCCCGCGCCGTGTGCGGAGTCAGCGGCGGGGTGGCGCTGCGGCCGCTCGCGCTCGAAGCCGGACGGGGACTCGGAGAAAGAGCGGCGCGGTGCGCGCTCGGGTCCGGACGCTGAGAAGACGCGCGGCTGGGCTGCCTGGCCGCGCACGGTGGCGTTGCGCATGCTTGTCAGCACTTGCGACAGCGATGCGGCCGGAATCTCGGCCACCGATTCGTGGTCGTGGATCTCGACCCGTCCGATGTCGCGGCCGGACAGGCCGGCTTCGTTGGCGATGGCGCCGACGATATCGCCCGGTCGGATGCCGTGGCTGTGGCCGACCGCGAGGACGATGCGCGCCCGGTCGCCAGAGCCGGCGCTGGGGCCCGCTTGGGAACGGGGATTTTCCCAGCGCGGGCCGCTCGCGCGCGCTGGATGCGGCGCGGCGCCTGATCCTTGGGAGGCGCGCGCTCCGGCGCCGAATTCACGTTTGCCCGCACCGCGTCCGGGCTCAGGCCGCGGCCGCTCTGCCTGCGCGAGACGGGCCAGCGGATCGTAGGCCTTGGCATCGACGAACAGCGGGCGCTCCGCGGTCAGCAAACGCAGCGCCGCCGCGGCGATATCAAGCGGCTCGCGCTCCGCGGCGGCGGCGATTTCGCCGCATAGCTTACGGTAGCTGGCCAGGTCGTCTTTCTGCGCCTCCGGGAGGAGCGCCGCCTGAATCCGCTGCCGCCGCCGCTGCGCCACGTCGCTATAGGTCGGCAGGGTGAGCAGGGTCAGGGGCCGCTGGGTGAAGCGCTCGATCGTCCGCAGCACCGGCCGCTGGTAGGGCGTCGCCAGGAGCAGCGCCACGCCGGCGCGGCCGGCGCGACCGGTGCGGCCGATGCGATGGACATAGGTCTCCGCATCGCCCGGCAGATCGTAGTTTATGACGTGGGAGATGTGATCGATGTCCAGTCCCCGCGCCGCGACATCGGTGGCGACCACGACCTGGGCCCGCCGCGCACGCAGCCGGGCGAGGACGGCCAGCCGCTGCGTCTGGCTCAAATCGCTGTGCAGGGACTCGGCGGGGAAGCCGCGCGCGGTGAGCTGCTCCGCCAGATCGGCGGCGCCGATGCGGGTGCGGGTAAAGATGAGCGTCGCCTCCGGCTCTTCGCTCTCCAGAATCCGCGCCACCGCTTCGAGCTTCAGGTTTTCCGGCACGATGGCGACGCGCTGGTCGGTATTTTCCACCGTGATGGTCTGGGCTGCGATCACCACGTGCTCGGGCTCGCGCAGGTGGTGGCGGGCGATGCGGCGGATGGCCGGCGGCATGGTGGCGGACAGCAGCGTGGTCTGGCGCTCGGCCGGAGTCTTTTCGAGGATCGCCTCGACGTCTTCGAGAAAGCCCATGCGCAGCATCTCATCGGCCTCATCGAGCACGAGGAAACGGACCTGCGACAGATCGAGCGAGCCGCGGCGCAGGTGATCGAGGATGCGGCCCGGCGTGCCGACCACGACGTGCACGCCGCGGCCAAGGCGCGAGATCTGGCGCTCCATCGAGTCGCCGCCGAAGACCGGCAGCACGCTCACCCGCGGCAGGTTTTGCGCGTAGGCGTGCACCGCGGTGGCGACCTGCAGGGCCAGCTCGCGCGTCGGCACCAGCACCAGCGCCTGCACCGCGTGCAGCTGCGGATCGATCCGCTGGAGCAGCGGCAGGCTGAACGCCGCGGTCTTGCCGGTGCCGGTCTGCGCCTGGCCGATCACGTCGCGTCCCTGCAGGAGCAGGGGAATCGCCAGCCGCTGAATCGGCGTCGGCTGCTCGTAGCCTTTATCGATGACGGCGCGCAGGATCGGCTCCGGCAGCGCGAGATCGGTGAAGCCGGTCGCCGCGGGGAGGATGTGCTCCGCCGCATCGGTCAGGGAGTCGGTATCGGCCAGGGAATCGGCATCGTCCAACGTACTGGGCGCAGAGCTTTGCGAAGAGCTGGAAAAGGCGGAGGGGGCCGGAAGATCGGCCGGATCTGTGATCACGGGGGCTCGCTTTGTGGTGGGGTAAAAGGCGCGCGAACCCTAGCGCCCACGAGCGGTCCGCGCAACCCCGAACTGGAAAGTCAGTCGCGGCCCGCGGCGAAGCCGCCGGAGTCAGGGAGACGACGGCGAGAGCGGAGATGGCGCCGGCGATGATGCCGGCGATGGCGCCGGAGATGACGCTGACGAACTTGGGGCGGCAGGCGGCGGTGGACTGTCGGGCGGGCTGGGCGGCGCCGGAGGCTGCTGCAGCTCGCGCAGGCGGGTGAGAGCGGCGCTGCGCAGCGTCTCATCGGTCTCCCGCTCACTGCAAAGCTTGAGCGCCGTCATCTCCGCCGCCGGGTTGCGCAGGGCGCGCTGTGCCGCCGCCATGGCGCAGGAGAGCGCCCCGCGCTCCGGGGCTTTGTTCTGCAGTCGGACGATAAGCTCCGCCGCGCGGCTTGACTGATCGCTGCGCAGCAGCGCGTTCGCAAGCTCGATCCCGAGATCAACATCGTAGGGCGCGAGCGCATAGGCGCGCTGCAGCGTATCGGCGGCGCGGCGGGCCTGCGCCGCCGCGGTGAGGCGGGCGGCCTCGGCGCGCAGGGTGCGAGCGCGTACGGCCTCAGGATTACTCTGAAGGAACAGCTGAGTTAGCGCCGCGTCTTCCGTGAGTGCGAGCCCGCTGTCGCTGGTGCGGAACACGGTCGGCCGGATAAGACCAAGCACGACGACTTCCTTGGTCCCATCCTTGTCGACATCGACGAACTCGACGCGGTTCAGGCCTTCGCGCGGGCCTTGGGCGGCGCTCGGTTCGCTGCGGTGGGCGCAGAACGTCAAGAGCGTCCGGAACCGCTGGCCGTCAAAGCGGCGCAGGCGGGCGATGCTCAGGGTGCGACCGCCGGGCTCTAGCAGGTCGTAGCCATCGCGCAGGAGCGGCGCGGCGCCCGGCGTCGCCTGCACCACCGATGCGAAGGTCGGCTCGGCGCGCGGCGGCACCGCCCGATAATCGGCGAGCACATAGCCGGCTTCGGTGGCGCGGTAGATGGCGGCGTAGATCTCTGGCTTCGGGACTTCGCGGCGGCCGCCGATGATAAGGTCGGGCTGTCCGTCGCCGTCGAGGTCTTCGGCGGGATCGCTGCCGCCGCCGCGGATCTGCTCCGCCGCGACCGGGCCGCAGGGCAGGCCGGGCAGCTTGCACGGCAGCGCTGGCTCGGGAGCCGGCCGCGCCGAATCGATGCCGCACCACTGGGCATCGGCGATCGGCGCCGCGGCGGCGCTGGCGGCGGCGGACGGGGTCGGGCTCGGCACCTCCGCCGCCCCGGCCGGATGCGCCGCCGCCAACCCGAGTCCGCAGAACCAATAGATCGGTCGGGGCAGGCGCCGGGCAAAAGATGGCCTCATGCTATCAAACTATAGCAGCGCCAAACCCCCTACGCAGCGGCATCCACCGTCGGAGATGTGGGGTAGTGGACGCTGATCTCGGCAGAGGGTTGTGATAGCATCGACGCGCTCGGATGGCGGCTGCAAACAGTACCGAAGAAGTCGAGTCGGCGGGCGCCGCCGCGACGCCTCATGGGGCCGGCCCGGGGTCGGCGCCGGCGAGCCTGGCCGGCGGCGCAACGGCGGTGGCGGTGACGGCCCTGCACAAGCACTACCGCGTCTTCAAGCGGCCGCCCGGGCTTTACGCGGCGATGCGCTCGCTGTGGCACCGCGAGTATGAGGACAAGCAGGCGGTGCGCGGCATCACCTTCCGCATCGCCGCCGGGGAGCGGGTCGGCTTCCTCGGTCCCAACGGCGCCGGCAAGACCACCACCCTGAAGATGCTCGCCGGCCTGCTGCACCCGACCAGCGGCCGGGTCGAGGTCGTCGGCCATACGCCGCAGCACCGCGCGATCGATTTTCTCAAGCGCATCACCTTGGTGATGGGGCAAAAGCAGCAGCTGCTCTGGGATCTGCCGCCGGCCGATACCTTCGAGCTCAATCGCGCCGTCTACGACATCCCCAAGAAGCAGTACCTGGAGATGCTCGGCGAGCTCACGGAGCTTTTGGATCTCGCGCAGATTATGAAGACGCCCACCCGCCAGCTGTCGCTCGGCGAGCGCATGAAGTGCGAGCTGGTGGCGGCGCTCCTGCACCGCCCGCAGGTGCTGTTTCTCGACGAGCCGACCATCGGGCTCGATGTCTCGATGCAGGTCGTGCTGCGGCAGTTCATCCGCGCCTACAACGAGCGCCACGCGGCGACCGTGCTGCTCACCAGCCACTATATGGAGGACGTGCTGGCGCTGTGCCCGCGCGTGCTGGTCATCGACCAGGGCCAGCTCCGCTACGACGGCGAGCTCAAGGCGCTGGTCCACCTCCTGCGGCCCGAGAAGCGGGTCACGGTGCGGCTGTCCGGTCCGGTGCCCGACGGCGAGCTCGCGCGCCTGGGAACGGTGGTGAGCAGCGGCGCGAACCAGGTGGTGCTGCAGATCGCCCACAGCGAGCTGCGCGCCGCGGTGGCGCACCTGCTCGAGCGCCTGCCGGTGACCGATCTGACGGTCGAAGATCCGCCGCTGCAGGAGGTCATGCGCGACCTGTTCGCCCTTCCCAAGCCCGTTTCCGCGGGCAAGGACTCCCCTTGAGCGCGGCGTCCGCCACCACCGGCGCCGCCGCGCGTCCACCGCGGCAGCTGGCCCTGTGGTTCAAGGCGTATCCCACCCTCCTGCGCATCGGCTTGGCGGAGGCCGTGGCCTACCGGGCGGAGATGCTGGTGTGGATGCTGACCATGACCATGCCGCTAGTCAGCATCGTCCTTTGGTCCAGCGCCGCGGAGGGGGTGCGCCTGGGCCCGGAGCAGCTTGGCAGCGACGAGCTGACCGCATATTTTCTGATCACCCTGCTCTTGCGGCTGCTCACCGGCTCGTGGGTGTTGTGGCAGATAAGCGAAGACATCCGCTCCGGCACGCTGGCGCAGCGGCTGCTGCGGCCGGTGCCGCCGCTCGTTGTCTACACCGCCGAGCAGCTGGCGCCGGTGCCGATGCGCGCCGCGCTGGTCGCGCCGCTGTCGCT
Organism: uncultured Myxococcales bacterium; assembly: GCA_937879845.1. Taxonomy (GTDB): domain Bacteria; phylum Myxococcota_A; class Polyangia; order Palsa-1104; family JAEUJZ01; genus CALFML01. Next base: position 8,737 of record CALFML010000908.1, on the reverse strand, counting down.
GACCTTGTTACTGACCCAGGCGCGGACCCAGCTCACCGGCGATCCGTGGCTCGTGGCGGCGTTCGTGCTGGCGCTGCCGGGGGCGTGGGCGATCAACTTTTTGACCATGGCGCTGCTCGGCATGATGGCGTTTTATATCGATAGCGCGGTCGGGCTGTTCTACGTCTGGACGGGGATTTACACGCTGTTCTCCGGGTATCTCATGCCGCTGTCGCTGTTTCCGCTGTGGATGCAGAAGCTGAGCGACTTTCTGCCGTTTCGCTACATGCTCGATGCCCCGGTCAAGATGCTGCTCGGCTGGCCGATCGTCGGCGGGGCGCGCGATACCGCAGCGGGACGCGAGCAGGCGTTTATCAGCCTCGGCATCGAGTACGCCTACGTCGCGGTGCTGATGGTCCTGGTCGCGCTCCTGTGGCGGCGCGGGCTGCGGCGCTTCGCCGCCTTTGGAGCGTAGGGTGGAAGGCCTCAATCGTCTGCGGCCGGCGGCGCGGCAGTACGGGCGGCTGCTCCGGCTGCAGCTGCGGGTGTCGCTGCTCGCCGGAATGCAGTATCGCTGGGACTTTTTGACCCAGGGGGCGATGCAGCTTATCTGGCTGTTCATGTCGGCGCTGCCGCTGCTGGTCGCCTACAAGGCCCGCGCCGCGGCGCAAGGCAGCCAGATTACCGCCATCGAGATCGGCGGCTGGGGCTTTTACCCCGCCGCCATCGTGTTCGGCTTTTTCTGCCTGCTCAAAGCGGTGCTCGATGGGGCGATAAACCCGTCGCTGCTCGCGGTGGTCGAGCACATTCGCAAGGGGACGCTGGACTTCGTGCTGTTAAAGCCCGCCGATGCGCAGTTCCTGGTATCGACCGCGCGCTTTGAGCCGTGGCATGTGATCGACGGGGCGGGAGCGCTGGGGCTTATCGGGCTGGCCGTGCATCGCCACCATATGGCGACCGGAGCGGCGCTGCCGGGCGTGCGGGAGCTTGGCACGGCGCTTGTGCTTTTGGGCTGCGCGGTGCTGATGCTGTACTCGGTGTGGCTCTTGGTTGTGTGCGCGGCGTTCTATGTCGTGCGCATCGACAACCTGTCGTATTTGTTTTCGTCGCTGTTCGACTTCGCGCGCTGGCCGCGGGCGGTGTTTCGCGGGGCGCTGGCGGTGGTGTTTACCTATCTTTTGCCGCTGGTCGTGATGACCTCGTTCCCTGCCGATGCGCTGCTCGGGCGGCTGCGATCGTGGGAAGCGGGATGGGCGGTGATCGGGGCGGCGGCGCTTTTCTACCTGTCGCGGCGGGTCTGGCGGCGGGCGCTAGCCAGCTACACCTCGGCCAGCAGCTAGGTCCGCCGCCGCGGTCGGCGGCCGCCGCAGAGCTAAACCGCGACGCGCTCCGGTGCCGCCGTCGGCTGCGGCCAGCCTTCGCGCAGCACGTAGAGCGCAAAGGCGATCGCGTAGGCGCCGATGATGTCGATCGTGTAGTGCAGGTGGGAAAGGAGCACGCTCGCCACCACCACGAGGTGCCCGACCAGCATCAGGCGGCGCAGCCAGCGCAGCGGCCATACATAAAGGAGCAAGAGGAACGTCACCCCGGTATGCCCGGAGAAAAACAGATCTTTTGTGAGATACACGTGCGCCGCGTCCTTGGCGAACAGCCCGCCCGGCGTCGACAAGTCGGCGAGCGCCTGGAAAAACGCGGCCTGCGGCCGGCCGCCTTGGGCAAAGAACATCCCGGCGTGCAGGTCGGGGCCGCGCACCGGCCCAAGACCCGTGGCGGCGATGCAGACCCCGCGCAAAAGCGATAACAGGCCCGAGGTGACGTTATAGCGGACAAACCGCCGCGCATCGACCGCGAGCAGGAGCAGCGCCAGCGGGATGTACGCCAGCGTGAGCAAGATGTGGTTGTAGCGATCGACGAAAGGCACGTACGGCAGGCGGTCCATCACCAGATCCGGCAGGTGCGGCGCCGGCCGGTTCTCCGCCCACAGAGAAAGCGCCAGCATGACGACGAAGCAGGCGTAGCGGAACAGCACCGCGGCGGCGACGCGCGGCAAAACGGCGCGGGCGGCGGCCGGCTGCAGCTCGGTCAGCCAGCGGGGCCGTGGACGGTGCGCCATGCGCAGACCCTATCACAGCCGGCACCGCCGGGTTTAGGCTCTAGCCGGCCCGGGCTCCGCCGTTTCCAGGGCGGCCGGTGTTTGATTTTGGTTAGGGATAAACGATGCTGGCGGTCGAGATGTACGAGCCCGGGCCGACCGAGCACTGGGCGTAGCAGCGCAGCTGGCCGGAGGTGGCGCAGCTGGCGCGCAGGAGCGTATAGATCGTACCCAGGCCCATCACCCGGCGGCGATCGCGCTCGCGCCGAATCTCGGCGAGGAAGCTTGGGGCGTCGCCGGCCAGCACCGGCTTGAGGGTGTCTTGATCGCGCCGCTCCAGCGAGTCGCGGTCGTCATCGGACAGCGGCTCCAGATCGCCGAAGCGCGGGCCGACATGCGCCAGATCGCCGGCGCCGAGCCACAGGACCTGGGCCCCCTTGGCGATGCGCTCCCCGACGCGCTGCTGGAGCAGCGGCAGGGTGTGATCGATGGCGTGCGTGTTGTGGGCCGCGCCCTCTTTGCCCGGCGGCAGGCTCGCCAGCTCGTGCAGCGAGCCGACCAGGATGGGGACGACCGTGGGCTCCGGCTCCTCGATGCCGCGGCGCTTGCGCTCGGCGATGACGAAGCGCAGCCACAGCGCGGCGTACTCCAGCGAGTGCTCGGCGCGGTGATGGAACTCGTCGCGGCACAGGAGCTCGGCGAGCTCGCTCGATACGCCGGCGGCATCGCTGAGCACCGCATCGATGAGCTCCTGATCGGTCGCAAGCGGGCCGAGCGGCGTCTGGTAGTGCTTGCGGGTGAAGGTGAGCAGCGGATCCTGGGCGCTGTGATCGCAGCCCATCATGATGATGAGCGAAGGCAGCGTCTTGGCATCGAGCAGCGCCCGGAACGCCCAGGCGTAGGCGGGGCCGCCGCTTTGGAGCTCGACGGTCGGCACCAGGATCGTCCGCGGCGCCGCGGCGTCGGCGGTCTTAGGCGGCGTAAGCGACGGACCGTTGGGCGGGGCGAACGCGCCGCTGAGCAGCTTGGTGACTTCGGCCGGATCGCTCGGGTAGCGGCTGCCGGCGGCCTGCGGCGGGCGCTCGCTCTGCCCGGCGAACTCGGCGAAGATCTTGGCGCAGTGCACGCGGAAGTGGGTCGAGTCGAGGAGCAGCGCGGCATCGAGCTTCTGCAGCAGCGCTTCCAGCGATTCGAGCGGCAGCGGCCGGCGGTAGCGGGCGGCGAACTCGGCGCAGATCTCGGGGCGGGTGCGCTCGCCGTTGAACAGGTCGATGACGGCGGCGCCAAACGGCGGCAGGGTGAGCACGCCCGGCGCGATCCCGGAAGGATCGTATAAGGCCAGAAGCTTCTGCCCGCTCGGATGATCGACCGGGTAGGCGTCAATCGGCCGCAGCATCGGCTTGTCTTCGTGCGCTTCGGGGGGCGGCTCGTCCGCGGCGTCATCGGCGGCGTCGCTCGCCGCGTCACTCGCCGCACCGCTGGCGGCGACCGGCTGGGCGTTCAGGGCGTCGGCCGGGGCCGCGCTCCCCGCAGCGGCTGCGGCAGCGACCGGCGCAGCGGTGGCCGCCGCGCCCGCCGCCTGCGGAGCCGCCGCGGCCGGCGCGTCCTCGCCGCTCCCGGTCGCCCCGGCGCTCGCGCCCGTACCAGAGCCTGAATCAGAATCAAAACCAGATGGGTGCATGATGACAGTATACCGCCGATGGGTCGCCACCCGCGACGGCAATTCGCCCCGCCGCCGCAGGTCGCTGCCGCCTCATCCGCGGCCGGTTGCGGTCGCAAGATCCGGGACCGAATCAGGACGAATCAGGCTGGGGACCGCTCGGCTGCTCGGGCGGGTCAGCCCTTTCTGCCCAGCGCTTTTTCCTTAAATAGACTTGGGCCGATCTTTGGATCTCTAGAAGAGCTAAAGGATAGGACAGCAGAGACTGTGGGGGAACGCAGCCGCCTGTAATAAAAAACGCCCAAGTAGCTGACTGTAACCACCTGTCGCCGAGGTCGGATGCTGTATGGCCTAAGCCCCGACCCGGGCGAGGTTACGGCGACCAAAGCCAGGCCGCGCGCCGCCCGATTCATGCCGATTTACGCCGATTTACGCCGATTCATGCCGATTCACACGAGACCGGCGAGACAAATTTCAAAACGAGCTCATGTTTAAAACGAGGCTAAAAGTGCCTTATAAGGGTGAGCTCGGCAGTATTTGAGCTCGGTTCCTCTCGTGGCCACGGTCCGAGCCGGGCAAAAGCTTCTTGATTTTGCCCGTAACGATGTCCGACAGTTTCTGCATATCTGCCCTGAGTGCGGTCTGTTCTAGGGTACAATGGCTGACTAAAAGCTGATTGAAGGCTCCGCGCCGCTTCTACATGACTGCAAGACAGCGCATAAACTGGCAGCAGCCCTGCCGCTCAGGACAAGCCACAAGGTCGTTGCATGGTCGACCAGCGAATCGGTAACTATCGCATAGTGCGCAAGCTCGGCGAGGGCGGGATGGGCGTCGTCTTCGAGGTCGTGCACGAGTACATTGGCCGCCGCGCCGCGGTCAAAGTGCTGCATGCGGATTTCTCTCGGAATCCCGAGATGGCCGTGCGCTTTCTCAACGAGGCCCGCGCTGCCAACATCGTGCAGCACCCGGGCATCGTGAACATCTTCGAGTTTGATCGACTGCCCGACGGCAGCGCGTACATCGTCATGGATTACCTCGACGGTGACTCGCTGACGCAGCGGTTGGCCAAACACGGCGGCCATCTGGATGTCAACTACGCCTTGCAGCTCGCCTGGCAGATCGCCGAGGCCCTGGCCGCGGCGCATGGCAAAGGGGTCATCCACCGCGATCTGAAGCCCGACAACATCATGATCGTTGGCGATCCCAACGACGCCAGCCGCGAGCAGGCCAAGATCCTCGACTTCGGGATCGCCAAGGTCGCCGAGTCGCAGGGCCTGGGGCCGACGCTGGTAAAGACCCAGATCGGCGTGCCGATGGGGACGCCTCTTTATATGGCGCCGGAGCAGTGGAAGGGCGCCAGCGAAGTGGAGGACAAGGCCGACGTCTACTCGCTCGGCGTCATCCTGTACGAGATGCTGGCGGGGCAGCCGCCGTTTATCGCCAACTCGTCGAGCGAGGTCATGGCGCTGCACATCCTGGCGGCGCCGCGGCCGATCCGCGATCTGAACCCGCTGACGCCCGATGAGGTGGCGGCGCTCCTGCATCAGATGCTCGCCAAGTCGCCGCCGGAGCGTCCGACGATGATCCAGGTCGCGCGCGAGCTGCGGCGGCTGGCCGGGGTCAATATCGAGTACAGCCTCAGCGGGGTCAAAAACCCGCTGCTCGATCCGTCGGCGATGTCGGGAGCGCGCTCGGGCAACTCGCAGGTGGGGCCGATGGGCCACCTTTTGGCCGCCGGCAACGCTTCATCGTCGCAGATCGGTCAGGTGCAGTTTGCCGGCAGCTCGCAGCTCGGCGCGATGCCGAGCCGCCAGTCCGGCGGCATGGGCGCCGGTCCGAGCGTCGCCGCCGCCGAGCAGGTCAGCGACAACACCGGCGCCAACGCCCGCGCGCCGAGCGGCACCGAGAAGCTGCAGCGGCGCGCCCTGTACGTCGTCATCGGCCTGTGCGTGGTCGCCATGGTCGCCCTCGGGGTGAAGATCCTCGGCAAGCAGCCGCCCCCGCCGGCGGCGCCGGTGCAGACGCAGTTCGAGTCGAGCGGCATGGTGTGGAACGAAGTGCCGAGCTCGACCACCCAGAACCTGCAGGACGTGTGGGGCACCGCCTCCAACAACCTGTGGGCGGTCGGCAAGAGCGGCACGATCCTGCGCTGGAACGGCGCCACCTGGGCCGAGGTCTCGGGGGTGCCGACCAAGGCCATCCTCAACGCCATCTGGGGCTCCGGCACCGACGACATCTGGGCGGTGGGCAAAGACGGCGTGACCGTGCACTGGAACGGCGTCAGCTGGTCCGAGGTCGCCAGCGGCAGCCGCGAGCAGCTCAAGGACGTCTGGGGCTCCGGCCGCGACAACGTCTGGGCGGTCGGCGAGGCCGGCGTCATCCTGCACTGGAACGGCAACGACTGGAGCCCGATGTCGAGCGGCTCCGAGATCGAAATGCGCGGCATCTGGGGCAGCGGCCCGAGCGACATCTGGGCGGTCGGCGGCAGCGACGCCAGCGACGGCATCATCCTGCACTGGAACGGCACCGCGTGGAAGCCCTGGGGCAAGACCGAGACCCGCCTCAACGCGGTCTGGGGCTCGTCGGCCGACTCGGTCTGGGCGGTCGGCGGGCGCTTCGGTCCCGAAGGCACCGTGCATCACTGGGACGGCAAGACCTGGGAGCAGGTGCGCATCCCGCGCGCGGCGTGGCTCAACTCGATCTGGGGCTCCGGCCCGCAGGACGTGTGGATCGTCGGCGACAGCGGCACCATCCTGCACTGGAACGGCACGGTATGGGCGGAGGCGGTGAGCAGCACCCAGATGACCTTCAAGGGCGTCTACGGCACCGGCGCCAACGATGTGTGGGCGGTGGCGGTCGGCGGCCTCCTGCGCCACTGGAACGGCAAGCAGTGGCTGCAGATGCCGGCGGTGACCGGCCAGAGCCTGGAGCACGTCTTCGGCACGAGCCAGACCGACGTCTGGGCGGTGGGCAAGGCCGGCACGATCGCCCACTGGGACGGCAAGGCCTGGGGGGTGATGCCGAGCGGCGTGACCAACGATCTGCACGGCGTCACCGCCGGCGGCACCAACGACCTGTGGGCGTGCGGCGACAAGGGCTCGCTCCTGCACTATACCGGCAAGGGCTGGGAGGCGGTGGCGAGCGGCTCGCAGGCCAACCTGCATGCGATCTCGGCCCTTGATGCGAGCGACATCTGGGCGGTCGGCGACAAGGGCGCGGTGCTGCACTACGACGGCAAGGCCTGGACGGCGGTGCCGAGCGAGACCGAGATCAACCTCTCCGCGGTCTTCGGCATCGAGCACAAGGATGTCTGGGCCGGCGGCGATCAGGGCTACCTGGCGCACTGGAACGGCAGCGCCTGGGCCAAAGTGCCGGTGGAGAGCCCGAACCCGCGGGCGATCTACAGCCTCTACGGCAGCCAGGGCGACTCGGTGTGGGCCTCCGGCGCGCGCGGCTGGATCCTGCACTGGAACGGCCGGACCTTCAGCGAGTTCCCAAGCGGCACCACCGAAGATCTGTACGGCCTGTTCGGCAACGGCAAGTTCGACGTCTGGGCGGTCGGCTCGGGCGGCGTCATCCTGCACTGGAGCGGCGGCACGACCTGGGCCAAGATCCTAAGCCCGACTAAAAAGACCCTGCAGGGCCTGTGGAGCAGCCGCCCCGGCGACATGTGGGTCGTCGGTGAGTTCGGCATGATCCTGCACTAGCGTCGGCGGTCGAGCGCCCGCCCGGGCGCTTGGAAATCCTCCATCGATTACCTACGACAAGGCCCGGCGTCTGCCGGGCGCGCAAGCGGCGTTGACCAATGGGCGGCACTCGCCTATGGTTCGCTCGAAAATGGCTAAGCCCCCGATCACCGCCAACCAAGTCACGCTGCTCCGGCTGGTCCTTTTGCCTATCGGTGCGCTCCTCATGTACGGCGGAGCTGCGTCCAAGTGGACGGCGCTGGGGTTCATGACGATCCTCGGCTGCACCGACTTTGTCGATGGCTGGCTCGCCCGCCGCTACGGCTCGACGGAGCTCGGGCGGCTCATGGACCCGATCGCCGACAAGGTCTTCGTCATGGTCGGCTACATGCCGTTCATCGATCTGAAGTGGCTGCCGGCGTGGCAGATCGGCATCTTCCTGGCCCGCGAGTACGTGATCACCGGCCTGCGCTCGGCGTACGAGAGACGGCACATCTCGCCGCGCACGACGCTGCTGGCCAAGATCAAGGCGTGGGCGCAGATGGCCGGCTGCGGCGTGATCTTCATTTTGCAGATGGTGCCGGAGCGGGCGATGTTCGTCGCTCTCCTGGCCGGCACGGGGGTGGCGCTTCTGTTTATCGTCGTGCGCTACGCGATAAAGCGGGTGTTCTGGTGGGGGGCGCTGATCTTCGGCGGCTGGGTGGCGGCGCTGCTCCTGCCGCAGGCGCTGTTCGGGTCGCGGGCGACCACCAACTTCCTCATGGGCTCGATCATCGTCATCACCTGGATGTCGGGGTGGGTCTATCTCACGCCGGTCTGGCCGCTGCTCGTAAGGCGCCAGCTCGATGCCAGCGACTGGGTGCGAATCCTCGGCGGGATGGTCGTGCCGGTGGTGCTCCTGGTCGCCCAAGCCGGCGGCGAGCTGCCGACCTGGGCGATCATGCTGACCATGGGCCTGGAGCTTGCCGCCGGCGGGCTCGATAACCTGCTGTGCGTGCACGGGGCGCAGAGCTCGGCGCTCGTCTGGGGGGTGCGGACGGGGCTCGTCGCCTTGCTCGGCGGGTTGGCGCTGCGCGGCGGCAGCCTGGCGGCGCCGCTCATGTATGCGGCGTGCGCGATCTCGGTGGTCGGAACGAGCCTGGAGTTTTACCGCGGGCGGCGGCTCTACCTCGAAGAGCCGGCGACGGCGGTGGTGCGGGCGGAGTAGCTGCGGCGGGGGCTGCGGCTCTGGTTTGCCGAGCCGCCGTCGGAGGTCCGGAGGTAAAGACATGGCAGAGCCGAAAGTCGGGGTGACGGTGATCTCGGGCTTCCTCGGCAGCG
>CALFML010000907.1 GCA_937879845.1 uncultured Myxococcales bacterium | reverse complement strand
ACATGTCGCACGAGCTGCGCACGCCGCTCAACAGCCTGCTCATCCTCGCCAAGCTTCTCAGCGACAACCTCGAAGGCAACCTGCACGAAAAGCAGGTCGAGTTCGCGCACACCATCTACTCGTCGGGCTCGGATCTGCTCTCGCTCATCAACGACATCTTGGATCTGTCCAAGATCGAGTCGGGCACCATGGCGGTGGACGTGGACGAGTACCCGCTCGCCCACATGCGCGACTTCGTCGAGCGGTCGTTCCGCCAGCTCGCCATCGACAAGGGCCTGGACTTCCGCATCGAGCTGGCCGAGGGGCTGCCGCAGGCCGTCTACACCGACCCGCGGCGCCTGCAGCAGGTGCTAAAGAACCTGCTCGCCAACGCCTTCAAGTTCACCGATCAGGGCCACGTCGCGCTGCGGGTGGAGAGCGTGACCACCGGCTGGACCCTGGACAACAAGTCCTTGAACGGCGCCGATGTCGTCCTGTCCTTCGCCGTCATCGACACCGGCATCGGCATCGCCCAGAACAAGCAGAAGATCATCTTCGAGGCGTTCCAGCAGGCCGACGGCACCACCAGCCGCAAGTACGGCGGCACCGGCCTTGGCCTGTCCATAAGCCGCGAGATCGCGCGCCTGCTCGGCGGCGAGATCCGCGTCAGCAGCACCCTGGGCAAGGGCAGCACATTCACGCTCTACCTGCCGCACACTTACCTGCCGCATCTGCCGCTCAATCCAAACGGCAACCTCGATAGCGCGCGCGTGCCCGTGCTGCCGCCCGCCAGCGGTCCGCGCACCCTCACCGCCGCGGCGCTGGCGGCAACCGCCGAGGCGCCGGCCAGCTCCCTGGTACCGGAGCCCGAGATCGAAGCGGCGATTCCGGCGCGCAGCGAGGTCGGCGACGATCGCGAGGACATCCAGTCCGGCGACCGGGTGGTGCTCATCATCGAGGATGACATCGAGTTCGCCCGCATCCTCCTCGATATGGCGCGGCAGAAGGGCTTCAAGGGCATCGTCGCCCTGCGCGGCGACACCGGCCTGGCCCTGGCGCGCAAGCACCGCCCCGATGCCATCACCTTGGATCTGCGCCTGCCGGTGCTGGACGGCTGGGCGGTGCTCGATCGGCTCAAGCACGACTCGCGCACCCGCCACATTCCCGTGCACCTCATCTCCGCCACCGATGAGCGCACCCGCGGCCTGCGCCAGGGCGCCATCGCTTTCCTCAAAAAGCCGGTGACGCGCGATGCCCTGGCCGACGCCTTCGGCAGCGTCCGCGGCTTCATCGAGCGGCGGGTGAAGAACCTCCTGGTCGTCGAAGACGATGAGAACCAGCGCAAGAGCATCGTCGCCCTTATCGGCAACGGCGATGTCAAGAGCACCGCGGTCGGCACGGCCCAGGACGCGCTCTCGGTGCTGCAGGCGCAGCACTTCGACTGCATGGTGCTCGACCTCGGGCTGCCGGATATGAGCGGCTTTGAGCTGCTCGACCGCATCCGCAAGGAGCCAAACCACGCCGAGCTGCCGATCATCATCTACACCGGCCGCGAGCTGACGCAGGAAGAAGAGCTGGAGCTCAAGCGCTTCACCGATGCCATCATCGTCAAGAGCGTGCGCTCGATGGAGCACCTGCTCGATGAGACCGCGCTGTTCCTCCACCGCGTCGAGGCCAACCTCCCCGAGCCCAAGCGCCGCATCCTCAAGCAGGTCCACGACTCCGACCCGGTGTTCGCCGGCAAGAGCGTGCTCATCGTCGATGACGACGTTCGCAACATCTTCGCCCTCACCGCGGCGCTGGAGCGCTACAAGATGGTCGTGCTCTACGCCGAAAACGGCAAAAAAGGCATCGAGACCCTCAAGCGCAACCCGCAGGTCCACATCGTCCTCATGGATGTCATGATGCCGGAGATGGACGGCTACGAGACGATGAAGGAGATTCGCAAGAATCAGCGCTTCCGCACCCTGCCGATCATTGCGCTTACGGCCAAGGCGATGAAAGGCGACCGCGAGAAGTGCCTCGAAGCCGGCGCCTCCGACTACATCACCAAGCCCGTGGATCCGGATCAGCTGATCTCCCTCATGCGGGTGTGGCTCTACGGCTAACCGCGATCCATTGTTCTCCTTAGGATGACCAGCAGCAAAAAGGACGATGAGCTGGAGCGACTGGAGATCTCTCTCCTGGTCGACGGCGTCTATCAGCACTACGGCTGCGATTTCCGCAACTACGCCTATGCCTCGCTGCGGCGGCGGGTGTGGAACGTCGTCCGATCTGAGCGCCTGGGCACAGTCACCGGCCTTTTGGAGCGCGTCCTTCACGACTCGGCTTGCATGGAGCGGTTCCTGGCGCAGCTCACGGTGAACGTGACCGCCATGTTCCGCGACCCGACGTTCTATGTCGCCTTCCGCGAGCAAGTCGTGCCGCTCCTGCGCGCCTATCCCTTCATCCGCATCTGGCACGCAGGTTGCTCTACCGGCGAGGAGGTGTACTCCATGGCGATCCTCCTGCAAGAAGAAGATCTCTACCGCCGCTGCCGCATCTACGCCACGGATCTCAACGAGATCGCGCTCAAGGCGGCCCGCGACGGCATCTTCCCGCTGGAGTCGATGAAGGAGTACGCCGAAAACTACGCCCTGGCCGGAGGCAAGGCGACGCTTGAGGACTACTACACCTCAGCCAGCTACGATCACGTGATCTTCCGCCAGTCCTTGCGCAAGAACGTGGTCTTTTCGCATCATAACCTGGCGACCGACGGCTCGTTCAACGAGTTCAACGTAATCCTGTGTCGCAACGTCATGATCTACTTCAACCCGACGCTCCAAACGCGCGTCCACAACCTCTTTTATGAGAGCCTGCGGCGCTTTGGCGTCCTTGTGCTCGGGCATAAAGAGTCGTTAAAGGGAACGGTGCGCGAGGCCAGCTACGAAGAGCTGGACGGCCGGGAGCGGATTTACAGGAAGCGCGACTGATGGCGGTGGAGCTTGTCGTCATTGGAATGTCTCTTGGCGGACTCAACGCCATGGAGGTGCTTTTGGCCGGTCTGGAACCGGATCTGGCGCTGCCCATCGCCATCGTCCAGCATCGCAGCCGAGAGTCCGATGGGGCCCTGCTCACCCACCTGCGGCGCTACAGCTCACTGCCGCTGGAAGAAGCCGAAGACAAGCAGCCCATCCTTCCGGGCTGCGTGTACCTGGCGCCGCCGAGCTATCATCTGCTCGTAGATGGCGGCTCCTTCGCCCTGGATACCGAAGATCGGGTGTGCCACGCCCGACCGTCCATCGACGTACTGTTCGAATCCGCCGCCATCTCCTACTGCGAGCGCTTGCTCGGTGTGATCATGACCGGCGCCAGCCACGACGGAGCGCAGGGGGCGCGGCACATCAAAGAGCGGGGCGGCATCCTGATCGTGCAGGATCCGCAGACCGCGGAAAACGGGGTCATGCCGGCGGCGGCGCTGGCACTGACCCCCGCCGACCAGATCCTTCCCCTGGCCGACATCGCTCCGTTTATCAATCGCTGCGCGGCAGCGGCCAAGAGCCAGCCCAAGCGGGACCGCCAGCCTTAGAAGTCGCCGCTCGCGCCGCCGCCGCCGAAGTTGCCGCCGCCACCGGAGAAGCCGCCGCCTCCACCGCCTCCGCCGCCGAAGCCGCCCCCGCCGTCCCCATCACGGCGACCGCTAAGAAACGAGCCGAGCAGCATGCCGCCCAGGAAGCTGCCGCCGCGCCCGCGGCCGCCCAGAACGAATAGGAGAAACAGCAGAAAAAACACCCCGCTGCCAAGCCCCCAGCCCGTACCACGTCTGCCGCCGCCGCGGTCCGGCAGCGGCCCGGCGCCAGCGGCCAGATCCACGCCCGTCACCGGCAGCCCAGAAAGGGCCTGATGAATTGCAGCGCTGCCGGCGCGGAGACCCGCTCCGTATTCGCCGCGATGCAGCCGCGGCCCGATCATCTCCCGGATGATGCGCGCCGAAAGAGCATCCGTCAGCCGCCCCTCTGCGCCATAGCCGACTTCAATGCGAATCTTGCGCTCGGCTACGGCGACCAGCAGGATCACGCCATCATCCGCCTTGGAGCCGATCTTCCACCGCTCGGCGAAACGCAGCCCGGCGTCTTCCACCGAGTCGCCGTTCAGAGTCGGCAGCACCACAAGTGCAATCTGCGGCGCTCCGGTTTGCGCCGGCTCCCCCTGCCCCGCCGTGCCTTCACCCCGCTCATACCGCGTAAGCTGCGCTTCCAGACCGGACCGCTCCGCCGCGCTCAACACGCCGGCATAGTCATTGACTCGGCCCTGGGGACTCGGCGGAACCGGCACCTCGGCGGCCGCCAGCGTCCCCGCGGTCAACAGCAGGGTCAAAAGCGCCCAGCCAGCCCGGGCGGCGATGCGGGGTCTAGACTTCAAAACTTGACCTCAGGAGCCCGGTCGGCCCCCGCCGTGGTGGCATGAAAGACTTCCTTGGTCTGGAACCCGAACAGCTTAGCCGAGACCAGCGACGGAAAGGAACGGACCAGCGTATTGTACTGCTGCACCGTTTCATTATAGCGCCGCCGCTCCACGGCGATGCGGTTCTCCGTGCCTTCGAGCTGCGACTGCAGATCGCGGAAGCCGGCGTTGGCCTTGAGATCCGGATAGTTCTCGGTCACCGCCAGGAGGCGGCCCAGGCTCTGCGACAGCTGGCCCTGGGCTTGCTCAAACGCCCGCAGCTTGGCCGGGTCTGACAGCTCCGTGGCGTTCACTTTTATCTGGGTCGCCGCGGCGCGCGCCTGCGCCACGGCCGCCAGCGTGTTCTGCTCATGCGCGGCCGAGCCCTTCACGGTCGCCACCAGATTCGGCACCAGATCGGCGCGTCGCTGGTAGACATTTTCCACCTGGCCCCACGCCGACTTGACGGCCTCCTCCGAGCCGACCAGGGAGTTATACCCGCACCCGGACGCAAGCGGCGCCAGCGTGAGAAATCCGACGGAAAGTAGCGAGAGAGAAAGCGGTGCTCTGTTTAGACTTACGTTGCGCATGCGGTAAACATAATAACGATTCTTCGCAGCGCAACCATCGCCGTATGGCAGGGCACGGCGCATCCGTACAGCGGGCTTTGCCGCTTACGATTTTTTCTCGCCTGCTTGACCGGCCTGCGAGGCGTCCAGGTTCTCGCGCACTAGAACCACGTGCGACTGCAGCGTGTAGCTCAGGTGCGAGAGGCGGTTTGGAATCCGCGCCTGGGTGGTCCGCTTCTCTAGGACCGCCAGCCGCTGGACCAGCGCCTCGCGCTCTGCCGGCGGGGCGGTGCGCAGCCCGGTTTCAATCTCGCGCAGCTCCCCGTACAGGCGCGAGATCCGATACTGGATCTGCCAGTTATAAAACCGCGACAGCAAAAGGATGAGCGGATAGATCACGCCGGCCAGCGGAATGCCGATCCGCAGCAGGCGGTGCACGAGCTCTGCCGCCCAGAACGGCAGGTACTGCTGCAAAAGCGACGGACCGGACTTGTACAGATGCCGCGTCTCCTCGCTGAGCGGCAAGTCGGTGACCTCCGGCGCGGGGAACTGACCCGAGCGGTGGAACGCGCCCGGCCCGGAGTGGATTTCGATCGCCGCCTGCTGGAGGAGATATTGGAGCGCCGGATGCAGGCTCTTACGCACGATGAGACTCGTCTTGGGAGCGATGAGCGTCACATCTTGCGGCGGCTGATTGTTGGCCAGACTCCCGACCCCGGCCGGCACCACGACCTTATTGAGCGAGGGCTGGCGCGTAATATACGCGTTGGCGCGGGAGAAGTTGATAAGCCCGATATTGGGCCGGGCGAGCAGACGCCGCACCAGCTGCGACTCCCATCCCGTCAAGATGAAGGATAGATCGATCTCCCCGGCTTCGAGCTTATCCGCCGCGACCTCCGGAGGATAGCCGCGCAGATCGAGCTTGGAGATGTCGATGCCGCTGGCCTGCAGCACCTGCAGCGCCAGCTGCCGCGTACCGCTTCCCTCCGGACCGATGGACAGCCGCGGCCCCGGCAGCGAAGTGAGCTCGATCCCCTGCGGCACGCCGCGGCAGAACACCCACAGCGGGGAGTAGCTCACCGTACCAAGCGAGGTGAGATTGGGCGACTCATCCTCGGTCGTCGTCCCGCCTTGGACAAAGGCGGCATCGACGCTGCCCGCAGGGTCGTTGAGCTTCGCCAGGTTCTCTATAGAGCCGTTGGTCGCCAGAATGACTACATCCACGCCGTGCCGAGCCAGGCTTGTCCGGTAGCGCATTCCATCGGCGAAATAGGCGTTGCCGCGCGGCCCAGTCGCCATCACGATACGCCGCGTCGGCAGCGGCTGGAGAATCAGGACCGCGACCCACACCAGCCCGACCATCCCTAGCGTGATGAGCGCCCCGAGCTTCCAGCCGGGCAGCAGCAGCTTATTCGGCATAGTACTGACTCTAGCTTATGTAGACGGCTCCAGCGGGGCATTTTGCGGGGGATCTGATGCGGAAGGATTGCAGCGGAAAAGATGCTTACGTCGGTGGAAGGAAGAACAAGGAAATGGTCTCCTTGATCTTCCACTGGCCGTGGTCCTCTACGTACTTGTCTTTGTAGCCGCCGTTTATTGTGCTCACCGGAGAATGAGCGGGGACCTTGGGCACAAGATAGATCAGAAAGTACCAGTCGCCGGTAGCTTCGTGCGAGGAGACATTGATGATCGGACTGACGATATAGTGAGTGCTCCAAGCGGTGGCGGCGGGCAAGGTAGTCTGAAACGCATTTAGCAGCTGCGTGCGGCCGACGTAGCGGCCAAACGGGCCCAGATCCAAGACGGCATCATCGGTGAACAGATCGGCCAGAGCCGTAGCGGCGGCGGCGCTGCCGCCACTGCGAAATACTTCGTCGGCATAGCGGGCATACTTGGCTTTAAGAACTTCGATCGCCTGGATGTCATCGGACATAATGCGTTCCTTTCATCTCAGATTTCCCACACTAAAACTTGGCTTCGAGCCAAGGAATAGTTCCCCCGGCAGACTGCGATCTCTATCACAGTATGTATGCAAATACCTCAGCTAGTGCACCGCAGTGGCAGGATGTAAACGATACCCCTTTCCCCCTAGGAATAGAAGAATAACGTCACACCTGTGATTTGCAGTATGGCATGATCCGGAGGCTAAGCGCTTAAGTATGTTTTAGCCTACTTTTTGGTTGGTCTTGGCCCAGCGCGAGACAGATCTTATGGACTGTTGATGATGACGAACGCATCCATGCGAACTCTCATCGAGCACTGTCCGCTGGGTCTATCGCAGCACCGCAACAGCGGGGAATTTCTCGCGCTTTCCCCCGCCTGCACCCGGCTGCTCGGCCGCAGCTCGGGTGAACTTCTTGGCAAGAGCCTTTTGGAGCTCATCGAAACGGATGACAGCGCGCGGGTGCGCAGTGTCTGGACGGAGGTCTGCCGCACCCAGAGCGAGCAGCAGCTCCGCTTCTTGTACCGGCGCCCCGATGGTCAGGTGATCTGGATTGAGGCCCTCCTGCGCTTCCTCGCCGCGGACGCACCCAGCGGTGAAGCAGAGCCGAGCGCCGATGCGCCGCAGATCCTCTGCTTTGCCCGCGACATCACGACCGAAGTCGCCGCGGACGCAGCCTATGCCGAGCGGCTGGCGCGCGCCGAGCTGGCCGCCAAGCACCGCGACTATCTTGTGGAGATGACGCCCGGATTAATCTGGTTTGGTCCGGTGAAGCCCGACCTGTCGTCCTATCATGTCGAGTTTATGAGCGACTACCTGTTCCGCGTCACCGGCTACACCGCGAAACAGTGGCTGGAGACGCCGGGCTTTTGGCGGAGCATCCTGCATCCCGAAGATCGCGACCAAATCCTGGCCACCGTGCCCGAAGCCATGACCAAAGAGCGCCCGATCGGACCTTACCGAATCTTTGCCAGCTCCGGGCGCATCATGTGGATCCAGAGCCAGATGCGGCTTGAGCGTGACGCCAACGGCGTTCCGATCCGCATGTACGGGTTGACGCTCGACATGACGGCCTTTCAAGAGGCGCAGCAGGCGCGCATCGCCATCCAGCAGGAGCTGGCGGAAAAAGCCCGGCACCTCTTGGAGCTATCCACGCCCATCATTCCGATAAGCGATGACGTGCTGGTGATGCCGGTGATTGGAACGCTCGATCCGGTACGGGCCCAGCATGCCTTGGAAACAGTCCTGGGTTCGGTGACAGCGATGCGGGCGCGGCGGGTGATTGTCGATCTGACCGGCGTGAGCTCGGTGGATCAAAGTGCCGCCGCGGCGCTTCTGCGCATGGTGCGGTCGGTGCGGCTGGTCGGCGCGCAGGTCATCCTCACCGGTATGCGCGGGGAGATCGCCCGCGCGCTCATCAAGCTCGATATCCCGCTGGCCGAGGTCACGACCCGCACCTCGCTGCGCTCCGCCATCGCCGAGTTTGTCGGCCAGCAGAACTGCTAGTCACCGTCCGGCTTCAAGGTTGGCTAGCGCCTCGGCTTCATCTATGAAGATGCGCGGGGAGCGCTCCCCGCGCTCGCGCGCCATCCGCTGCACATGCAAAAGCCCGGCGGGAGTCCGGACCAGGGTTACCGTATTGGTAAACGCCGTGTGCAAGCGCAGCGACTGCTCTTTCATCGCCCGCTCAAAGTCGGGGTGGTTGTTGCCGCGCCCGAGCCGCAGGTCCAGAAGCAGCGGCCGGCCTGGGCACTGCGACAGCGCAAACAGCAGCTGGGAAAAAAGCTCCGGCAGCTCCTCCGGCCCCGGCATCGGCGTAGGGGTCCGGCGCAGATAGATCATATCGCGCTCCGGATCATACTCGGCCGTGAGGAATTCGCTGTCAAACAGCTGATGCATGCCGCCCGACCTAACATGATCGTCCGGCTTGTGAGGAAAATCAAAGCAGAGCGGACGGCGCTTTATTTACAGCGGCTTGGCGAAGTTCTGCGTCCAGTAATACTTGTACTTAGCGGTCGCGCTGTAGCCGACGCCGATGCCCGTATCGACGTAGGTCTTGCTCATGAGGTTGGCGCAGTGGCCGGCGCTCGTAATCCACTGCTGCACGGTCGCGGCGGCGGTGGAGTTGCCGGCGGCGATGTTCTCGGCGGCGGCGCTCCAGTTGTAGCCAGTGCTGCTAATGCGGTCAAAGGGGGTGCGTCCGTCAAGGCTATTGTGATTGAAGTAGTTCTTGGTCGCCATGTCGACGCTGTGCGCCTGCGCCGTGGAGTCGAGCTTGGTGTTGCGCCGCAGCGGCGGCGCGGCGGGATACGACTTGGTGCCGCAAACCCGAGCCACGGCGCGGGCCTTATTGATCTCGACCAGGATCTGGGCGCGCAGCGTTTCCGTGTCGGTCGCTGTCAGGGCGGAGGTCAGCGCCGCGGGCGCCTCATCCGGCGTCACCGCGACCGGCTCGGGAAACAGCTCGGGGTCATCGGCGGTACCGCAGCCAGCGACAAACGCGGTGGCGGCAAGGGCGAGACCGGCGGCGCAGAACAGAGACTTGCTGGTGACGTGAGCGTTCATGATCTTTCTCCGAGGTTTGAGTTGCTTGGCTTGACCACTGCCTATCGCAACCTGCATGCCAGCGCAGCGGCGTCGCTAAACCCCTGAAAACTCAGTCTCGCCAACCGGCGATTGCTGCCAACAGACATCAGCTTGCTGCTCATTGGCTGCTGTCTGCAGTCGATTGCGGGCGGCAGACAGCAACCGCCCTGGCGATGGCAGCTGCCGAGAATGGTCCGGCAATCAGGGTCCTCAACGTGTGAAACAAAAACCGTGTCGTACACTTTAAGCATGAGTAAAAAGGGCGATCATATTAAGCGGATCGGCATCATCTTCGCCGGAGGTCCGGCCCCCGCCGCCAACGCCGTCATCGGCGCGGCCGCGAACTCATTCTTGGAGGATGACCGCCAGGTGATAGGCTTTTTCCACGGCTACTCGAACCTGCAGGACTACCACCCGATCACCTACCGCCTGGTTCCCGACTCCCACTACCGCGAATTCAACGAAAAGGATCTGCGCGGGCTGCGCAACAGCCGCGGAATCTTGATTGGGACCTCGCGCGCCAACCCCGGCAAAGGGGTGGACAGTTCCGCGGATCTGAATGATCCCGACAAGACCGCCCGGCTGCGCAACGTCTACTGCGCGCTCATCGACATGCAGATAGATGCCCTGGTGTCGATCGGCGGCGACGACACGCTCAAGACCGCAAACCTCTTATATGAGTACCAGAAGCGACTCCCCCCCAAAGCGCGCCGCGTCCAGATTATCCACTTGCCCAAGACCATCGACAACGACTATAGCGGCATCGACTTCACCTTCGGCTTTTTCACCGCCGTCGATTTCATGGCCAAGGAGGTGCAGAACCTGCGCGCCGATGCCATCGCCACCAGCGCTTACTACATCATCGAGACCATGGGCCGCAAGGCGGGCTGGCTGAGCTACGGCGTGTGCATCGCCGGCGAGGCCAACCTGGTGATCGCCCCGGAAGACGTGGGCGAGGCGCTGCAGACCGGGGGGCGCCTCGATCTGAACAAGCTCGCCGGCCGCATCGTCGAGCTGGCGCTTTTGCGCGAGAGCCGCTACGACAAACACTACGGGACCGTCGTCATCGCCGAAGGGCTGGCGGAGCTATTGCCGGACAACATTCTAGCAAACTCGGGGCGCGATGAGCACGGCCATGCGTTCCTCGGCAAAGTGGAGCTTGGCAAGCTGCTCGCCAAGACGGTCGCCGCCCGCTATGAGGAGCGCACCGGCCGCAAGAAGAAGTTCACCGGCCTGCAGCTCGGCTATGAGTCGCGCTGCGCGCCGCCGCATGCCTTCGACGTGATGCTCGGCAGCCAGCTCGGCATCGGCGCCTACCGCGCCCTTATCGAGGAAAACCTCGACGGCCACATGGTCAGCGTCCAAGGACAGCTGGAGCTTCACTACGTCCCGTTCGGTGAACTCATAAACCGAAAGAACCTCAAGACGGAAATCCGCTACATCCAGCCCGGCTCCGATTTCCACCGCCTGGCCCGATTTCTGGAGCCGCGCGTCGATCAGGAGCGCGACTGGAGCCCTGGCCGCCGCCGCGAGCTGTAGCAAAACGTTCATCGCTGGTATGCTCCGGCCCCACGCGCCATCCGGCGCTCAGCAATAAGGGTCGGAGGTTGAGATGAGATCGTCGCAAATATCCCTACCGCGGATAGTCCGTGCCAGGCGCGGTCTGCGCTGGCTGTCACTTTTTGGGCCGACCCTGGGGCTGGGGCTAGGGCTGGCCGGCTGTGCTCACGCGCCGGTAATCTTGCCGGAGCCGGAGCTTGCCGCCGAAGCCGCCAGCGCCGCCGCGCAAGGGCGCTGCCCGAAGATGGCGCCGGGGACGCTGCAGGAAATAACGGACAGTCCGGCTGCGCCCTACTTCGTCCATCATCCGACGCAGCAGACCGACGAAACGCCTACCGTGCTGTTTCTGCCGGGCGGCTCGGGCACGCGCACCATTGCGCAGGATTTCATCTGGAAGAACTGGCTGTCGCGCGGCCGTCGGCTGTCCGAGGTCCGCGTCATCGTCCCCTACTTCCCGAATAAGGAACACATGACGCGCGCCGAAGCCGTCCGCGCCCTGCGCATCCGCGAAGAGGCGCTGGCTTGCTACGGCGGCAAGAAAGAGCGTGTGCATCTTGGCGGAACCTCCAACGGCGGCCGCCACGCCTTCTTTCTCATGACTGCGGCCCCGGAGCGGTTCGCATCGCTGCTTGGCGCCCCCGGGGTCTTTCCGATCAAGCTCAGCGATGAACGCCTCACCGCGGCGCTGCGCGGCCGGCCCATATATAACGGCGTCGGCGCCGCCGATCCGGACTGGAAGCCTGAGGTCCAGGCCACCCAGCGCCGCCTGGAGGGTCTGGGCCTGCGCTCGACCTACGTCGAGTTCCCCGAGCAGGGCCACATCGTCAACGACAAGTTCGATCCGAGCGGCTTCTTCGATTTCTGGCTGGACGGTCCGCCTAAATAGGCAGCGGGATCACTTGGGCTTGGCGCTGATCTCGCGCTCGATTAGCACCGCGAGGTCGCGCAGGATGGTCTCTTCTTCCGGCTGGAACTGCCGCGGGCGCGGATCGTAGACGCACAGAGCGCCGACATTGTGGCCGCGCGGACCGCGCAGCGGCACTCCGGCATGGAAGCGCAGGTTCAGCTCATTGTGGAACGCCGGGTTGTCGCCGAAGCGGCTGTCTTCGGTGGCGTCGGGCACCACCAGCACGTTATCGCCCAGGATGGTGTAGGCGCACAGCGATAGGTCGCGGGGATACACCTGAAGCTGCCGGCCGACGCACGACTTGAACCACTGGTGCTCCGCTTCCATCAGGCTGATGTAGCACAGCGACGTGCCCAGGGCGCGCACCGTAAGCCGGGCGAGGCGATCGAAGCGTTCCTCGCTCGGCGTGTTGAGCAGACCCAGCGAGCGCACTTCCGCGAGGCGCTCTTCCTCATTGGGGGGCAGCGGCGGCTTGAGCCAGCCGACCCGCATCCGGCGCAGCCAAGAGCGCAGCCGCGACTGGATGAACGCCGGAGAGCACGGCCGCGTCAGCCAGTCGGTCACCCCGGCGGCAAAGGCCAGCTCCGAGTCGGCATGGTCCTCGGCTCCGGCGACGATCACCACCGGGATGGCGGCGACCTGCTCATCCGGATGGCGGCGGATGCGGGCGGTGGCGGCAATGCCGTCGTAGTGCGGGCTGCGGCGCGCCAAGATGAGCAGCGCTGGGGCCTCCCGCTCTGCCAGCGCCACAGCCTGCTGGTCATCGTCCACCACATCGATGGCGAAGCCCTCGGGGAGCAAGGCGTTGCTGATGGCGCTGATGAGCGCCGAATCCCGCAGCCCGACCACCACCCGCTTCTGCGAGACCCGCCGTGGCCCGACCTCGACCGTCTCCAGCACCGACTGCGGCGGGACATACGTATTGGTCCCGACAAGCTCGATGCTCTGCCCCTCGGCGGCAGCAAAGATCTCAAGCGAGCTGCCGCGGGCCTTGGACTCGGCGCGCATCCCATCGACTAGCACATCCAGCGCATCGTCGGAACGCAGCGGATCGTGGTGAAACAGCGCCAGCCGCTTGGCCCGCGCCGCCTCGGCGACATCCAGCGCGTACTCGATGGTGCTGTGGCCCCAGCCGACCTTGGCCGGGTATTCCGCCAGCGTGTACTGCGAGTCGTGGATAACCAGATCGGCGTTGGCGAGGAAGCCCGCATGTCGCAGATCTTCTTGATGGCGCAGCGGCTTATGCACCGGCATGCCGCCCGGACCTATCGGACGGTCGTGCGGCTCATGGTCGGTGGCGTAGACCACGGCGACGCTGTCGGCCTCGATGCGGTACCCAAGCGTCACCGCCGTATGGTTCAGATAGCGGGTGCGCACCGTCACCGCGCCGACCTGGATGACCTGCTCGCCGAGATCGTGGTAGCGGATGGTGGCGCCGAGCTGCGCCAGCGCGACGGGAAAATACTTGTGCTGCATCTGCCCGGCGAGCGTCTCACGCAGTTGCGGCCCGAAGCCGCACGGGGCGTAGATATCAAACTCATTACCGGCGACAAATAGCGGCGCGAAAAAAGGCAGGCCCTGGATGTGATCCCAGTGAGTGTGGCCGATGAAGATATGACCGCGGATCGGGCCTTTGCTCGACGCCATCAGCGCCTGGCTCAGGCTGAACAGGCCCGTACCGCAGTCTAGGATGAGAAACGTGCCATCGCCGGCACGGATCGAGACACAGGAAGTATTGCCGCCGTAGCGGACCGTTGTGGGCCCGGGTCTAGCGATGGAGCCGCGGGTCCCCCAAAAATCGATTCGCAAGCATGCCCCCCAGAATCATAGATTCCAAAAACTATGGCGCGCATACCAGTCTACCGAATAATCATGCGGGGATTTGATTTTCCTCACGCTGGACTTTAGTTCGCGTCAGATCGGTGATAGTCGCCTGGCAAAGGAGCTGAGGCTGCGACATTTGCCCACCCTGCCGCC
>CALFML010000906.1 GCA_937879845.1 uncultured Myxococcales bacterium | reverse complement strand
GGCGAGTTCGTCGAGCTGGTCAACATCGGCACGGCGCCGGCCGATCTCAGCGGCTCGCACTCCTATTATGCCAGCTTCCTTCAGCGCTACTCGTTTGCGTTTGCCGAGCGGCTCGCCCTCGTGCTCGCGCTGGTTCCGCACCTGCGGCCGCAGCTGCTGGACGTGTTTTTCACCCGCAACACGGCGATCGATCGCCGCTTCACTGAATTTGGCGGCGGCCCGTCCAGAAATGAGGGCGAGTTTCTACCTACAGGGGAGACGCTGGCCTTTCTCCTTGGCGGCAACGACCTAGGCCGCCGCTTCTCCGCTCAGCTCCTGTTTGGGCCCGAGCACGTCTTTGCCAAGCATAACCTCCTGCGGCTGGCCTATCCGCCGGGCGAAGACGGGCCGCTCATGAAGGCGCCGCTCCGGATTTCGGAGGATCTGCTCAGCCTCTTTTCCACCGGCGAGCCGCGGCGTCCGGTGTTCGGTTCGGGATTTCCGGCGCAGAAGATCGAGACGCGCCTAGGCTGGGACGATCTGGTGCTACACCCGACCACACGCCGGAGCATCGAAGAGATACAGACCTGGATCGAGCATGGGGAAGCGCTGATGGCGGGGTGGGACATGGCGGCCAAGCTCCGTCCGGGTTATCGCACTCTCTTTTACGGCCCGCCGGGCACCGGCAAGACCATGACCGCCTGCCTCCTTGGCAAGAGCACCGGCCGCGAGGTCTACAAGGTGGACATCTCGCTCATCGTCTCCAAGTACATCGGCGAGACGGAAAAGAACCTGGGCAAGGTGTTCGATCAGGCGGAGCACCGCGGGTGGATTCTCTTTTTTGACGAGGCCGACGCGCTGTTCGGCAAGCGCAGCGAGACGCGCGATGCCCACGACCGGTACGCCAACCAGGAAGTCGCGTTTCTGCTGCAGCGTATCGAGACGTTCGATGGCATTTCGATCCTCGCGTCCAACCTGCGGGATAATCTGGACGACGCCTTCGCCCGGCGGTTCGAGTCGGTCATCTACTTCCCGATGCCGCGGCCGGAGGAGCGGGTGGTGCTGTGGCGGCAGGGATTTTCGCCCAAGGCCAGGTTTGCCGCTTCGGTGAACCTGGACAAGCTCTCGCGGGAGCACGCGCTGTCCGGGGGCGCGATCATGAACGTGATCCGGTATGCCTCCCTCCAGGCCATCAAAGACGGCGAGCGTCCGATCATGCAGGAAGATTTGCTGCTTGGCATTCAGCGCGAATATACCAAGGAAGGCAAATCCGGCTGACTGCGGCTGGCCGTCCTTCGCGCTGCGCCTTCGCACTGCGCCCCTGGGGTTACGCCGATGCAGCCAGGGCCGCCGCTTGAGCGGGAGCGGTCATCGCAGTAGAGGCCGCGCTGCACGGCGGCCTTGGCCTAGGCCCCGATTTCATCCTCTTCGTCCAGGCCGGTTTCGCGCTGCACGGCGGCCTTGGCCTGGATGCCGACTTCATCCTCTTCATCCAGGCCGGTTTCGCGCTGCACGGCGGCCTTGGCCTGGACGCCGATTTCATCCTCTTCATCCAGGCCGGTTTCACGCTGCACGGAAGATGAAAAAGGAGCGCCGATCTGCCGATCTAGGAGCGACTCCGCCGAGCGGCCATTGACCACCGTATCCGCCACCGCGTCGGCATGGCGCTCGTAGCCATCTCCGGATCTGCCTACGCCGCCGGGGAGGCTCACGCCCGCGCGCTGCTGAATCACATGCGCCGCCTCGTGCGCTGCGGTGTGCAGAGTCGGTCTGCCGGCGAACGCCACGCTGCTTCCCGTAGCGAACGCATCAGCTCCCATGGCCAGCGCGCCCTCGGTGGCGGCGGCATCGGTGTGCGACTTTATCTGGGATACGTCGTGTTTGCCGAAGGATTTCTGAATGATGTCAAGATAGGGGAGGGGCCCGCTCGTCCCGCTCGTCCCGCGCTGGGCCGCTTCGTGCACCTGCGCCGCGCCAAGAGCTTCGGGATCACGGCGCGCAGGGGCTGCGTCGCGCTGAATGATCAGCCGCTGCAGGGCGAGCAGACCCCCGGCTGGCTCGCTCCGCGGGAGCGCCGCATTCTGCGTCAGAGTCTGGCTGTCCGACACGCCCGCACTGCTTGTGCGCATGGAGTGCCGGGGACGCTCCGCGGTCTTTGTCCCGGATTGTTCAGAGCGGAGTCGCATGATGGACCTCATTTGCGTGGAACCTCGCGGGCGATCGCGATCACTGGATACCGCCTCATTGAGCTTACTATAACTTCCATGGCGCAGTGCAGGCGGACAGGAGAGGCCCGCGAATCCGGCAGCTTGGGCGAGCGAATTTCATGTTCGGCGCGGCGCGTAAGCGGAGGCTGGCTGGCGATCACCTACACCAGCACAGAGCGCTCGCGACCAGACGATCAGACTCCGGGGGCTCCTGACCCGCCGGTCTTGAGCCGGCGCGGTGAGTTCAAGTATGATCAAAATAGAAATGGAACTGGATGTGAAACGGGCTCGGGGCATGCCCATCCGGTCTGCATTCGCCTGCGATCGTAGCGGGAGAAACGCTTCATGCGGACTTCTGTCGTAAAGTCATCCGGCGTCGATGCTCGGCAGCGCTCCGCTGCTGCGCCGGAGGGCAAGCGTCCGCCGGTCTTGGGAATTCCGGAAGCGGCGCTGCCGCAGGCCGTGCCGCCGGCGGAGCTGGTCGCGCTGCAGCGGATGATTGCAAACCGCCCCGACCAGCGTCCCGCTGGCGCGCCCGCCCCGGCGCCGGCTGTGAGCGTACAGCGCGACGCTGGGACGGGCGCCGCTGACTCGGGTCGGGGGCGCGGTGACGCAGCCCGCGGCGGTGGAGTCGGAGGCGGCAGGGAGCTGACGCAGCTAGCGTCGGAGACGCGCGATCAGGCGCTGATGCTGGCCCAGTCTTGGATCAGGCGCGCCTTCGCCGCCTACATTCCCGCCGACCCGACCCGGTCGCCCAGCCTGGCGGCCGATGAGGGAAACAACATCGAATACCAGTCGGATCGCGACTTTGAAAGCGGACTCGCTCGCATCTCGCAGAACCAGACGCCGGGCGGCAGGCCACAGAGCGCCCGCGGGACCTACGCCTACGCGCTCGGCCGGACCCCGGCCATCCGAGTCCGCGAATCCATTGCCGAAGATCCGCATCTGGCACTCCTTTTGACCCATGAGCTGCTGCATACGCTGGCCAAGTGGCCTGATCTTCCCGACGATCTGGAAGAGAGCGCGACCCAGCTCCTCACCCTCTACGCCCAGGAACCGAGCCAGCCTCTGACCGAAGCGCGCATCGAAGCTGGTTTTGTCTACACGAGCCAAACGAACAACCTCAATGAACTCCTGAGCGAGCTTGCCGGCGAGCAGCGGATCCCTGTGCTGGCCGAGGCCTACCTGCAGAATAGCAGCGCCCGGCTCGACGCCAAGATCAACGCCCGGCTCTCACCGGGGACCGATGTCGGACGCTCCATCTTCCTGGCCGCGTTCAACCGAACCTGGCCGGGGAGTATCGGCGGTAAGTCGCTCCCCCGTCGGGAGGCCGCGCTGGCCAAGGAAGACCCGATCGCCACCGTATTCGGCCTGCTTGAGGGGTCGCGCCGGCTGGTGAATCCGGCTTCCGCCCGCGGCGGTCGAATCGTAAGGAGCGCCAACAAGGGCGGTGGCGGTTAGGCGATGCATGAACCCCTCGCTCCGCATGAAGCATGAATGACGGAAGCGACGCGCTCCGCATCCTCATCCAGTTCCTGCGGGTGCGGGAGGCGGACGATCCCTATGACTTCCGCTTCGGGCCGCAGGACTACATCTTCTTTGGGCGCGATAGGGAAGTGCGAGAAATCCTGACCGACCTGCAGGCGCTCATCGATTAGGGTAAGGAGCGCTTTCTCATCGTCGCCGGCGCATCGGGAACGGGAAAGTCTTCCCTCGTGCTGGCCGGTGCGGTCCCCAAGCTCTTGGAGCAAGACCCGCAGCTTCAGTTCCTGCGCATGCGGCCGGGGAACGATCCAGAGCAGGCGCTAAATGACATTCTGGCCCACTGTCCCGCAGGTGTAAGAGCGCTGCTGGGGGGCCGTGGGTGGCCGGCAGCGCCATGATGGCGCGTGAACGATTGCCTACGACTCGCTCGCCTGAGGCGGCGGGGCGCCGGCGCTTGCGCCGCATCGCCGCATGCGTGGTATCATGCAGCGATGGTGATTCAGCTCGGTCCCCATCAGGTCGAGATAGAAGACGACATGGTCATCACCAGGCTCCGTGGCATCTTTACCCCGGAGCACATGACGCAGTGGTGCCGCATCATGGATGGGGTGATTGCCGCGCACGGGGGCGTCTTCAGCATCGGCGACTATCGCCAAGCGGGCTCCATTCCGGCGGTTAGATTGGAGGGCTTAAGAACGTGATGGCTGTCTGACCTGCGAAAACCAACGAAGGAGGCATGTTCATGCCTTCAGCCTCCAAGCGCAGCACCTATTGCGGCGGCGAGAACGCCTGAACTTTTGATAGCGCCATGGCACAGCGCGCTTGGCAGGCTGTCCTTCGCAGGTTAGTCTCCCGGCTCGATGACGATCTTCCGCGATGATAGATCGGAAGAGCGTCGTGTAGGGAAA
>CALFML010000905.1 GCA_937879845.1 uncultured Myxococcales bacterium | reverse complement strand
CCACCACGGTGCGGCTCGGGTTCAGGATCTTGGCCGTCTCCGCCATGAAATGGACGCCGGCGAACAGGATCACGTCGGCCTTGGTCTTCTGCGCAGCCTGCGACAGCTGCAGCGAGTCGCCGACGAAGTCCGCCAGGTCCTGGATCTCCGAGTCCTGGTAGTAGTGGGCCAGGAACACCGCGTTGCGCTCGGCCTTGAGGCGGGTCACCGCGCCCTCGAGGTCCGAGGGGAGCTGGGCGGTCGCGCGCGCGGCGGCGGGGTCCTTGCGAAGAGGGATGAGGGGCTCCATGCAGGTGATGGTACCATCCGCCCATGGCCAACGTTCTCATTATCGACGACAACGACACCCTGCGCGAGGGGCTGGCGGCGGTCGTGCGGCGCATGGGTCACAAGGTCTGCGCCTGCCCGGGCGGCGCCGAGGCGCTCGCGGCGTTTTCGCGCAGCCCGGCCGACTTCGTCATCACCGACCTCAAGATGGCCGGCATGGACGGACTGGAAGTGCTGCGCCGCATCCGCGAGCTCGATCCCGACTGCCCGACGCTGCTCGTCACCGCCTACGGCACCGTCGAGGCGGCGGTCGAGGCGATGAAGCTCGGGGCGATGGACTTTCTCACCAAGCCCTTCCCGCCCGAGGTGGTGCGCCTCAAGGTCGAGCGCGCCCTGGAGCTGCGCGCGGCGCGCCGGCTCAGCGAGCGCCTGCAGATCGAAAACGAGCGTCTGCGCAGCGAAGACGAGGTCCGCTACCGCGAGCTTGTCGGCTCGACCGAGGTGATGCGCAAGCTCTACGACGCGATCGGGCGGCTCGCCAAGACCGACAGCTCCGTCGCCATCTACGGCGAGTCGGGCACCGGCAAGGAGCTCGTCGCCCGCGCCATCCACAACCTGAGCCGCCGCAGCGGCGGACCGTTCATCAAGGTAAACTGCGGCGCGCTGACCGAGACGCTGCTGGAGTCGGAGCTGTTCGGGCACGAGCGCGGCGCCTTCACCGGCGCGGTCAAGCGGCGCCTCGGGCGGCTGGAGCTCGCCGACGGCGGGACCCTGTTCCTCGATGAGATCGGCGAGATCTCCGCGGCGATGCAGGTCAAGCTCCTGCGCGTGCTGCAAGAGGGAACCTTCGAGCGGGTCGGCGGCGAGCAGACGATCAAGGTCGATCTGCGCGTGCTGTCGGCGACCCACCGCGATCTGCCGCGGCTCATCGAAAAAGGCCAGTTCCGCGAGGATCTGTTTTACCGCCTGCAGGTGGTGCCGGTCAGCGTCCCGCCGCTGCGCGACCGCCGCGCCGACATCGCCGAGCTGGCCCGCCACTTCATCCACAAGCTCGCCCCGCGTGCCAACCCGGGCGTCAATGCGATCTCGGAAGACGCGATCGTGCGCCTTTTGGCCTACGGCTGGCCCGGCAACGTCCGCGAGCTCGAAAACGCCATCGAGCAAGCCCTGGTCTTCGCCGAAGGCAACGTCATCACCGCCGCCGCCCTGCCCGTCCACATCCGCGGCGAGGAGCCCAAAGCCGCCCAGTCCGACCCGTCGGTGCTGCCGCTGCCGAGCGGTCAGCTCCCGCTGCCCGAGATCCTCGACGACCTGGAGCGCCAGCTCATCCTCAAGGCCTACCGCGAAGCCAAGGGCGTAAAGACCGAGACCGCCCGCCTCCTCGGCATAAAGCCGAGCGCCCTTTACTACAAGCTCGACAAATACCGCATCGAGTAGGCGTCCACCGCTCGGCAGGTTCAAACAGTGGATGATCTAATTCCCTGGTAATTTCCTGGTTGATTTAGACCTGGGCGTGGTCGCATCCGTCCAAGCCGCAGCGTCTCGGGCTCAGAAAACTGAGGCGGCGCGGCGGCCGCACCCAGGCGCGCAGAGAGACCGGCCAGGCGGCTGCAGACGGCATGGCGCTTGCTCCCTCTGGCGGTGTAGCCTTATTCATGGCTCCATGCACCGGGCGCGCGGCACTCGCCCCGCCCGGGACAAGGAAAACAAGGTCCCCACCGCCCATGCCGACCCGTTGTCCGCCACGCCTCGTCCGCCGACCTTCCCGGGTCGTGCGTCTCGCTTGCGGGGTGGCGGCGGGGCTGGCGGGGCTCTTGGCGAGCCCGCACGGTCTCCTCACGGGCGGGCAGGCCTATGCGGCAGGCGGAGCGCCGGCGCCGGCGCCTTTGCGCTTGGAAGCCCTTATCGCGCAAGCGGCGCGGCAAAAGGAAGAACTCCAGCGCCTCGACGGCGAGCTGCAGGCGGCCCGCAAGACGCAGCTGCAGAGCGAGCGCGCCGCGGCGCAGCGCACCTTGGAAATCGAGCGGCTCAAAGGTGAGCCCGCCGGAGTGGGACGCGATCTGCGACTGCAGGAGCTTCTGGCGCAAGCGCAAGCGCAGTCCCTCATTCTGGCGCAGCAGGCGGGGGAGCTGCGGACCAAGGAGGCCAGCCTGCGCAGCGGGCGCGAGCAGCTGCTGCTCACCTGTGATCAGATCCTGGCGGCCGACAGCGGCGGCAAGCTGCCCCTGGCGCAGCGGCTGGAGTGGCTGCGGCTGCGCACCGCGCAGATCGAGGCGCTGCACGGCGCCGCCGAGCGCGAGTCCTTGGGCCAGGCGGTGCGCACGGCGGTCCAAGCCGAAGCCGCGCTCGCCCCTTACAACAACGCCGACGCCGCCGGGGTCGATGATCCGCAGATCCTGCGTGAGCGCGCGGATCTGCTGCGCGACTCCGCCGACAAGCTGCGCCGCGAGGTCCAGCGGCTCAAGGTGCGCGGCGATGAGCTCAGCCACCGCCAGCGCCTGCGTGAGCGCGCGGCGCGGGTCGATGAGGATCTGTTCGCCGAGCAGACCCGGTCGCGCCACCTCACAAGCTCGGCCGGCGGCACTCGCGAATCCGTCGCCACCACCACGCTCGGCGCTCCGGCTCCGACCGCGCCCGGTGCCCCCGGATCGTTCGATAAGGACTCGGGCACCGGTCTCATCGTAAGCCCCGGCAGCAACCTCCGCTCCACGCTCGATCCGTCGGCGCTCGACATCTTGCAGCGCGCCGAGACGCTCACCGATCCGGTGGCCAAGCTGCAGGCGCTGCAGCGGGCACAGAGCGAGCTGACCGCGCTCACCGACCAGCTGCTCGCCCGCGCCGCCCGTCTTGAGCACCGCGCAACCGAGCTCTCCCATAAAAAATAAAGTCGTTCGCGAAGATGCGCCCGCGACCCTGCGTCTGCCCAGGGCAGACGCTTGGGCGCAGCTGCCGGCTCGCGCCTAGGGCATTGACCCGTCGGGCGTGACTGCTATGTTCCGCCCATGCGCCGGACCCTGTCGCTTTTTGGTTCTGTCTCTTTTGCCCGCCGTCCCAAGCCGCCGCGCCGCTTCCGGCTGCGCTCCGTGCTCGCGGCGGCGCTGTTCACCCTGGGCTGCTCGACGCCGGTGGAAAACTCGCCGCTGCAGGCGGATACCGAGGTGCTCATCGACAACATGGGCATCCCGCACATCTACGCCAAAAACGACGCCGATGCGTTCTTCGCCTCCGGCTATACGATGGCGCGCATGCGGCTGTTCCAGATGGAGATGGTCCGCCGCCAGGCCCTGGGGAAGAGCGCCGAGGTTCTCGGCGAAGGCAGCGTGCGCGGCGATCTGCTCGCCCGCACCTTCCAGTTCGCGGAGTACGGACAAAAGAGCCGCGCCGCGGTGCAGCTCGACTACCCGGAGGATGCCGGCCTCATTGAGGCGTTCGTGCACGGGATCAACCTGTACATCTCGCGCGTGCGCCTGGGGCTCATCCCGCCGCCGGCCGAGATGGGTCCCGACGGGCTGAACTTCCTGCCGACGCCGTGGACGCTCGACGATCCCTACATCATCGGCAAGCTCCTGAGCTTTGGTCTTTCGTCCAGCTTGGACAACGAGATCTTGGCCACCGCGCTGCCGATCCTGGCGCCGCAGTTCCCGCGCGACTTCCCGCTGTGCATGCCGACCCGCAATGCGTTCACGCTGCCGGAAAAGGATGAGATCACCGCGCTTTTGCCGGCGCGGTCGCGGACGACAGCACCGGCGGGCCGCTTGCCGCATCCGGCGCGGCGACCGCCGGCGGCGCCGCCGCAGCAGCCCTGGGCTGGGGCGCTTGCGCACTATCAGCCGCTGTCGCAGCCGCTCGCCAGCAACAACTGGGCGGTGGCCGGCAAGCATACGGCCAATGGGCGGCCCATGGTGTGCGGCGACCCGCACCAGCCGCTCGGCAGCCCGAGCCGCTTTTTCGCCCAGCACCTGAACACCGCCGACAAGGGCGGCGGGCTGGATGTCGTCGGCTTCGGCTTCACCGGCACGCCGGGCATTCAGCTCGGGCACAACGCCCGCGTGGCCTGGACGGCGACGACCAACTTCGCCGATGTGATGGACATGTGGGCGGTCTCGGCCACCGGGGGGGAGGTGCTCTTGGGCGGCAAGCCGCGGCCGGCGCAGGTGCGGCACGAACAGATCCGCGTCCGCGCCGCCGCCGGACCCATCCCGACCGATGAGAACCCCGGCGAGGTGCGCGAGTTTGTGATCACCGATGTGCCGGGCTTCGGCGTCCTTTTGCCCGAAGACCTGTGGCCGGTGCCGCGCGGCGTGCTTTCGCAGAACGAGATCCTCGTGAACTGGACGGGCTTTGCCGCGACGCACGAAGCGGCGATGTACCTGGGCCTGGATCGGGCGCGCACCATGGATCAGTGGGAGGCGGGGGCCAAGCGGCTGGAGGTGGGAGCGGTCAACCTCATCGGCGCCGACCAGAGCTCGATCCGCTATCGCGTGCACGCCAGCATCCCCGACCGCGGCAAGCCGACGACCGACATCAAGCCGTGGACGCTGATGAGCGGCAACGATCCGCGGACCCTGTGGACCGGCAAATATCTGTCCGAAGACTACCAGCCGAGCTCCCGCGACCCCGACCGCGGCTACCTCACCACCGCCAACAACGATCCCTGGGGCTTCACCAAGGACGGGCGCGTCGATAACGATCCGTTCTACTACGGCTACCTCTACGATCTGGGCGACCGCGCCGCCCGCATCGAGAGCGAGCTGCGGCGGCTCATCGCCCGCGGCAAGCTCACCCCGGGCGATATGGCGACCCTGCAGGGCGACGCCCGCATCACCATGGCCGATGACCTTTTGCCATCGCTTGGAGAGGCGGTGACCGCGATCGGCACCGATCCGGCGCTGGCCCAGTACCGCACGCGGACGGATCTCATCCAGCTGTTCGCGCAGCTATCGACCTGGGACCGCCAGATGCGGCGCGACTCGGCGGCGGCGGTGACCTTCTTTGCGGTGGCGCACTTCGCCACCCAGCGGGCGCTCGCCGACGATCTGGGGCCGATGCTGCCGGTGCTGTTTCAGGCCGACACCGGGTTCGCGTTCAAGCCCCTGCGCCTGGCGCTGCAGGGCGTACCCGCGGCGCAAGGGCTGCTACAGGAAGGCAAGCGGGTCATCCTGGTCGGCGCGCTCGCCGATGCCGCGGACTGGCTGATGAAGCGCTTCGGCACGGTGCTGCCGACCCCGGACAAGCCCTACGCCTGGAAGGACGTGCATGGGGCGGAGTTTGACCACATCCTCGGCGGCAAGTGGAACGGCGAGGTCGTGGCGGTCGACGGCTCGGTCGGCACGGTGAACGTCTCTTCGTCGTCCCTGTTCGACGGCAACAGCAAGCCGCGCGACACGTTCACCGCGCACGCCGGCTCGCTGTACCGCATGATCACGTCGTTTGATGAGACGGGCACGCCGCAGGCCCTGGTCAACTTCACCCGCGGCAACGATGAGAACCCGCAGAGCCCGTTCTACAAAGATCAGCAGCCGGGCTGGATCGACAACAAGCACCGCCCGCTGTTGTTCAAGCGGACGGAGATAGAGGGCAGCCTGGCGCGCAAGTTCACCCTCTTGCGCGACGGCACCGTGCAGGAGTAGCGGCGCCGCGTTACGCTGCAAGACGGCGGTACACGGCGGAAAAAACCGTGTGCCGCCGTCTCTTGCTCAGGCGCGCTTGACCGCCTCCGCCCAGCGCTCCTTCATCGCCGCGACCTCGGCCGCTCCAAGCTGCGGCCGGAACGCCCGGTCCACCCGGCGGGCCTGCGTCACCTCAGCCAGCGACCGCCACACCCCGACCCCGAGCCCGGCCAGCAGCACGGCGCCGAGCGCGGTGGACTCCAGCATCTGCGGCCGCTGCAGCGGCACCCCTAACAGATCCGCCTGCAGCTGCATCAAAAGATCGTTCTGCGCCGCGCCGCCATCGACGCGCAGGGAGCCCAGGCGCAGCCCGGCATCGGCCTCCATGGCGGAGAGCAGATCGCAGTTCTGCAGCGCGATGCCCTCCAGCACGGCGCGGGCGATGTGGGCGCGCGTGGTGCCGCGCGACAGACCCCACAAAAGACCGCGCGCCTCCGGCCGCCAGTGCGGCGCCCCCAGGCCGGCCAGCGCCGGCACCGCCACCACGCCGCCGGAATCGGGCACCGACCGCGCCAGCGCTTCGATCTCGGCCGCCGAGCTGATGATTCCCAGGCCATCGCGCAGCCACTGCACCATCGCGCCGGCGACAAAGGCCGAGCCCTCCAGCGCGTAGCAGACCTCAGGCGCGCCCGAGTCGCCGGGGCGCTCCCAGCCGAGCGTCGTCAGCATGCCGTTATGCGAGGGCACCGCCCGCTCGCCGGTATTGAGCAGCAGGAAGGCGCCGGTGCCGTAGGTGCACTTGGCTTCGCCTTTGGCAAAGCACTGCTGGCCAAACAGCGCCGCCTGCTGATCGCCGGCGATACCGGCGATCGGAATGCCGTCGCGCAGACCCGGCACGCCGCGCGTCTGCCCGCACACCCCTTGCGACGGGACGACCTGGGGCAGCGCGGCCAAAGGAACTCCCAGCACCTGGCATAGCTCCGGATCCCAGCGCCGCTTGTGCAGATCGAAAAGCAGCGTGCGCGAGGCGTTGGAGCCGTCGGTGACGAAGCTCTGGCCACCGGTGAGGCGGTGGATGAGGAACGTATCGACGGTGCCAAAGCGCGCCGCGCCGCGCTCGGCCTGCTCGCGCAGACCCGGTACCTGCGACAAAAGCCACGCCATCTTGGTGCCGGAAAAATACGGATCGAGCACGAGCCCCGTGCGCGCGCGGAAAAGCTCCAGCAGCCCGTCCTGCCGCATGCGGGCGCAGTGGTCCGCGGTGCGGCGGTCCTGCCAGACGATGGCGTTGTGCAGCGGCCGGCCCTGCGCATCCAAGCACAGCGTGGTCTCGCGCTGGTTGGTGATGCCGATCGCCGCCACCTCATCGCCGCCGAGCTTGATCTGCCCGAGCGCCGCCGCGAGCGCCGTCGTCACCGAGCGCCAGATCGCCTCGGGATCATGCTCGACCCAGCCCGGCTGCGGGTAGATCTGGGCGAACTCGCTGTAGCCGCGGGCGCAGACGTTGAGCGCCTCATCCACCACCAAGACCGTCGAGCCGGTGGTCCCTTGATCAATCGCAACGACAAAGCGGGCCATGGGTGCGTCCTTTCCGGATCAGGTATCCGAGTAGATCTGGAGGCCTTTGTGGCGGAACTCGGCGGCTTTCTGCTGCATGCCGGTGTCCACGGCCTGGTCGACCGGAATCTGGTTCTTCTCGGCGTACTCGCGCACGTCCTGGGTGATCTTCATGCTGCAGAAGTGCGGACCGCACATCGAGCAGAAGTGCGCAGTCTTGGCCGGCTCGGCGGGCAGCGTCTCGTCGTGATAGGCGATGGCGGTGTCGGGATCGAGCGCGAGGTGGAACTGATCCTGCCAGCGGAACTCGAAGCGCGCTTTGCTGAGCGCGTCGTCCCACGCCTGGGCGCCGGGATGGCCCTTGGCGAGATCGGCGGCGTGGGCGGCGATCTTGTAGGCAATCATGCCCTGCTTCACGTCGTCGCGGTTAGGCAGGCCCAGGTGCTCTTTGGGCGTGACGTAGCAGAGCATCGCGGTGCCGTACCAGCCGATCATCGCCGCCCCGATCGCCGAGGTCATGTGGTCGTAGCCCGGCGCGACGTCGGTCGTCAGCGGTCCCAGGGTGTAAAACGGCGCTTCATGACACAGCTTCATCTGCAGGTCGACGTTCTCTTTGATCTTGTGCATGGGCACGTGGCCCGGGCCTTCGATCATGACCTGCACGTCGTGCTGCCACGCCACCTGGGTCAGCTCGCCCAGCGTCTGCAGCTCGGCGAACTGCGCCGCGTCGTTGGCGTCGGCCTGGCAGCCCGGCCGCAGCCCGTCGCCGAGGGAGAAGGCGACATCGTAGGAGCGCATGATGTCGCAGATCTCTTGGAAGTGGGTGTAAAGGAAGTTCTCTTGGTGGTGCGCCAGGCACCAGGCGGCCAGGATCGAGCCGCCGCGCGACACGATGCCGGTCACCCGCTTGGCGGTGAGCGGCACGTAGCGCAGGAGCACGCCGGCGTGGATCGTAAAGTAGTCGACGCCCTGCTCCGCCTGCTCGATGAGGGTGTCGCGGAAGATCTCCCAGGTCAGCTCCTCCGCCTTGCCGCCGACTTTTTCCAGCGCCTGATAGATCGGCACCGTGCCGATGGGAACGGGGCTGTTGCGCAGGATCCACTCGCGGGTGGTGTGGATGTTGCGGCCGGTCGACAGATCCATGACCGTGTCGGCGCCCCAGCGGGTCGCCCAGACCATCTTCTCGACCTCTTTTTCGATCGAAGAGGCGACGGCGGAGTTGCCGATGTTGGCGTTTACTTTGACCAGGAAGTTGCGGCCGATGATCATCGGCTCGCTCTCCGGGTGGTTGATGTTGGCGGGGATGATGGCGCGGCCTTCGGCGACTTCCTTGCGCACAAACTCCGGCTTCACCCCTTCGCGCAGGGCGATAAACTCCATCTCCGGGGTGATCATGCGCTGGCGGGCGTAGTGCATCTGGGTGACGCAGTGGCCGCCGCGGGCGCGCAGCGGCTGGCGGCGCAGGCCGGGGAAGTGCTCGACCGTCTGGGCGCTCTTGCGGGTGCCGTTGTCGCCGGGCTGCTCGGGGCGGCCGGCGTAGGTTTCGACGTCTTTGCGCTCGGCGATCCAGGCCTGGCGCAGCGGCGTCAGACCTTGGCGCACGTCGGTATTGACCGCCGGATCGGTGTAGGGGCCGCTCGTATCGTAGAGGAATACCGGCGGATTTTCCCGCTGGCCGAAGCGGCCGCTGGTCGGGGTGAGGACCACCTTGCGCACCGGCACGCGCAGATCGAAGCGGCTGCCGGTGAGATAGTCCTTCTGGCTGCCGGGCAGCGGGCGGTCGACCGGCGAGTGCGGGACCTGCGACGAGGCCGAAGCGGCGGAAGCGTCTGCCGATGGTTTTTTGGGCGAGTCCATGCCAAGTCCTTTTGCCAAGGCCGCTCCGGGCCGTGGCAGCGTCTAAAAGATTAAGAGAGGTGGGCGCTTTCAGGTCGGCACCCAGCGCCCCGCACGCAAGGCGGATGCGCCGAGCGCAGCCTACCGGGGTGGCCCTAACCGGGTCAAGGCATGCGTCACACTGCCGCCCGCCCAGATCGCCGCGCTGCGGTGAGCGATCGGTTAAAAACAGCTAACCACGGGCTAAATCCCGGCCGCCGCGCGGCCTGTAAGTCAAACCGCTCCGACGCCAACTAGCGAGAATTACACGAGACCCTAGGCAGCGGCCGACTAGCTGTGTTAGTGCGCTGGCGCGCCGCCAAAAAGCAATCATGCTACAAGAAACCAGCCCGACTTACATTGCACGTACCCGGTACCGCTGGTAGGGAATCCTCTCTTTTGGTGGGCACGGCAAAAGGGAACCTTCAGGGAACCATTTATGACGCACAATCACCGCAGCGAATCCGTCACTCGGCTCGATCAGGCAAAAGTTTCCAGCTACTTCGGCTGCGACACCTTCAGCTGGCGTACGATGCAAGAGCGGCTCCCCAAGGAGACCTTCCGCGCCCTGCGCAAGTCCATCCGCAAAGGCGAGCGCCTGAGCCAGGAGATTGCGCACGTGGTCGCGCAGTCGATGAAAGACTGGGCGCTGGAGCGCGGCGCCACCCACTTTACCC
>CALFML010000904.1 GCA_937879845.1 uncultured Myxococcales bacterium | reverse complement strand
CTATGAGCGCTACCTCCGCGAGGTCCAGATCGCCGACGGGGATCTGTTCCAACCCATGCTCCGCCGCGGCGCGGTGTGGCGGGCCGACGCCTGCCCGGAGCGCGGCTGCCGCGTGCGCTACCGCTACCTGCTGGCCAAGGCCGCCCGCGCCGTCGATGACGTGGACGAGGCGATGGCGCACAGCGGCTCCTATCTCGCCACGCCGCCGCTGTGGCTGCTGCGTCCGACCCAAGACTTCGATGAGGCGCGCGCCCGCCTGCACGTCAGCGTGCCGCCGGGTCTGCGCTTCGTCACGGGGCTGTTCCCGGCGCCCGGCGGCGGTCCGGATACGTACGAAGCCGACCTGTGGCATCTGGACGCCGCCCCGTACTCGGCCTTCGGACCGCTGCGCACCGTGACCGCGGATGTGCAGGGCGGACGTCTGGAGGTGGCGATTCCGCCGGGTTTTCAGCGCAGCGAAGAGGAGCTTTTGGCGTGGGCCACCCGCTCGGCGCAGGTGGTCGGAACGTACTTTGCCGGGTTTCCGGTGCCGCGGCTGGCGCTGTTCCTCCTGCCGACGCGCGGCGCGGAGATCGGCCTTGGCACGACCATGGGGCACGGCGGCGCGGCGATCGTCATCTTCGTCGGGCGCGAGATCGCTCCGGCCGATCTGCGCGATGACTGGGTGCTGCCGCACGAGATGATCCACCTGGCGATGTCGCCGCTGCGCATCCGCCACCGCTGGCTCAAAGAGGGCATCGCGACCTACGTCGAGCCCATCGCCCGCGCCCGCGCCGGCCAGATCCCCGTCGAGCGAGTCTGGGATCGCTTCCTCGAAAGCATGAAGGAGGGTCTGCCGGGCTGGGGCGATCAGGGTCTTGACAACACCCCGACCTGGGGCCGGCTGTACTGGGGCGGGGCGCTGTTCTGTCTCCTGGCCGATGTCGAGATCCGCGAGCGCACCGGCAACCGCAAGTCGCTCGATGACGCCTTCCGCGCGATCGTAAAAGCCGGCGGCAACATCGCCGTATCCTGGGAGATAGACCAGGTGCTGCGCGAAGGGGACCGCGGCATCGGCCTGCCAATCCTGAGCGAGCTGTACGCCCGCATGGCCAACCAGCCGGTGCCCGTGGATCTCGACGGTCTGTGGCGGCGGCTTGGCATCTCCCGCCAGGGAGACTCGGTGCGCTTTCACGACGATGCGCCGCTGGCCGGCATCCGCCGCGCGATCACCGCGCCGCTGTGAAAGGCGCAGACCCTATCCGGCTCCGCTTTGGGCGCCGAGCCTCCCGCATCAGCGCTCCCGCATCAGCGCTCCCGCATCAAGGAATGGCGCTGACCGGACGGTGAGGGCTCATCCGCAGCAGCGGATCCACCGGCGGCTGGAGGGACTCGGCCTCCTCCTCGCGCTCCTGCACCTGCTCTTGCGCGCTGTCGTCCGCGCCGCGCCGACTGACGCGCAGCTCACCCACGTCGCTCAGCCGCTTGCCCGCCCATCGGTGCGTGTCGCCGACCGGCACGCCCAGGGAAGCGTCGGCCCGGCGGCGCGCCGGGACCTCCGGGGTATCGATCGGCTCGGCGATCGGCTCGACCCCGGGAGCGATCAGGATGGAGTGGCCGGCGACCTGCAAATCGTAGATCGAATATTCAGTCTGATTGTCTAGGAGGATCGCCGTGACGCACTCTTTATCCGTATCAACGATCATGTCGACAATCATACCGAGCGGGTTGCCGGTGGAGCTTTGCACCTTCCAGCCGCGCAGATCCTGGTTCGTATCTGCAAGCTCGTAGTCTTGTAGTCTTGACAGTTGTGCTCTGGACATCGCTTCCCCCTATTTCTGACGTGTCCCGAAGGCGGGTTATTGCTGACTCGGTCGGCTGTTACTGGGCTACCGCGGCTCCCTCTCTGGGAACCAGCGAGGCCTGCCGGTTCTGCGCCCAGCAGTCGCGATCCGACTCCAGACACAGGGGCCGGTTCTCGCCATAGCTGGCGATGCTTAGCTGCTGCCGGGATACCCCGGTTTGCTGCAGGATTTTCGCCACCGCCATGGCACGCTCTTCCCCCAGCTCCAAGTTGTGCTGGGCGGAGCCGCGCTCATCGGCGGCGCCGACCACGGCCAGCTTCATCGCCTGATCCGCTTTGAGGCAGCGCGCCAGACGCAGCACGGCCGGCTTGTCGGCCTCGCGAATTTCGGCCGAGTCGGTGTTGAAGTGAACCTGGATCTCGGCACACTCCGGAAGTCCGGGCTTTATCTCAACGCACGCCGCGCTCAGACACAGCTGGCGGTCGCCGCAGTCGCCGTCATCGCCGCACGGACGATTCACCGCCGGAGCGGAATCAGCCGACTGCTTGGACTCATTATGCCGCAGACCGAGCACCAAGCCGACGACGATAAGCACGACCGCAAGCGCCCACAGGGGCAGGAAGCGGCGATCCAGCGCCTTAATCCTATGCTTGACCGGAATCTCCGTCATGACACGTCTCCTTGGCTGGGATGGCGGCGCACCTTGCGGCGCCCTCTGCGCTCATGCGCAGCATCGCCTGTGCCAGCGCTCTGAACGAGCCGCTCCGTCGCCCACGTCCGGACCGCGGCCGCGTGGGCCTGTGGCCGTAGCGCTCATGTGTCAGATCCGCATGGCCCACGGTGCGGGCCGCGCCGGCCTTGGGGGTTGGAAACGATGGGATGAAAGGAAGAGGCACCGCGGCGCTCCGCGGCGGCCAGACTCCGGACGGCGGCCGTAATCAGCTAATCACGGACGCACATCGAAGTAAGCCAAGACGCCGGTGGTGCCGCTGGAGCCGGCGGTCCAGTTGATGCCGTTGGCGCCGGGCTGGATGGCATAAAGATCCGTGCTTATCGTTGTCGGCGCGACGGCAAAGCTGTCCATGGCCGGCGAGCTGCGGAGCAGCGTTCCGGTGTCTCCGACGATGTAGACCGTCTTGCTGTCGCCAAATATGCCCTGCAGATTATCGATCTTGCCGCCCGCGGAGAGGGTCTTCCAGCTCGTCCCGTCATACCGCACGACCGTCCCCAGCATACCGACCGCGAACACTTGATTGGGAGCGCTCCCCCAGATCGCAAACAAGCTGTTCGTCGTACCGCTTACCTTGGACCGCCACTGCGTATCAAAGTGCAGGATCTGGCCGTTGGCGCCGCAGGTGAAGATGTCACTCGGGGAGCTGGCCCAAACTCCGTAAAGCGGTCCGTTTATTCCGGTGACGACCTTGGTAAAGGTGCTGCCGTCCCAGTGCCAGAACTCCCCGGGTCCGCCGCTGAGGATGTTGTTTTCGCCGACCGTCCAGATGTCTTTGGCGCTCACCCCGAAGACCGCGTTCAGCTCATTGACGGCGCCGCTAGTCACCGGCGCCCAGCTGGTGCCGTTGTAGTGGAGGATTTTTCCAAACGCGCCCACGACCCAGACATCGGTGGAGCTGCTGCCCCACAGGGCGTTGAGGTTGGTCGCAACGCCGCTCGGAACCGCGCTCCAGGTCGCGCCGTCGAAGTGGATGAGGACGCCGTTGCCGCCGGCGCCCCAGATATCGGTCGGGGAGATCGCCCACAAGCTGTAGATGGGATTTTTCTGCGCCGGGGTGACGGGGCAGACGGTGTTGGCGGGGCAGCCGGCCAGCGCCCCGCACTGCCGCGGGCTCTTGACAGCGATTGTCGCGGCAAGCGGCGCGCTGACGTGCTGGGAGGGCAGATCGGCGGTGACCGTAGCGCTCCCCTGGGTGCAGCGATCGCTGTCGAGCGCGGTCAGATCGAGCGTCAAGCGGCCGCTCGCGCTCTGCGGCAGCGCGACACCCAGACGGTCGAGCGGCCCGGTGAAGTCCATCGTGTTGTCGGCGGCTTCGCCGTTGAGCGTCGCCTGGACCGACACCGTCACGGCCCGATCGGGCAGGTTGGCGACCGTGATGAGTAGGTTATTGACTCCGGAGTCACAAGAAAAAAGCCCTCCCAAAGCCACCCCGGCGGCGCAGATCAGCGGGCGTTTCCAGCGGCCGCGGCTCCGCGCGGAATGCTGCAGGGCACTGCCGTCATCGTGCATGTTGCAATTCCTCCCAGGGGAGGATACCACATCCGGCCCCCAGCTTCTCAGCCGTACATAAGGGGCGAAAATGCTACCGGCTGGAGCCCCACAAATCCGACCGTCTTTGCCGTGAACAAGCGGAATCGAGCCGGAGAACCAGTCGGCCACCAAGCTCCGGGCGGCGGCGCTGCCGGACGGTGGCTTGTGGTAAATGTCGCCTAGGAGCGCCATCCCTGCGGCGCGTAAAGCGGCGTGCAAAGCGGCGCGCCAAAGCGGCTCGGCGGGTAAGACCTTTTCATACTCTAGCTACGTTTGGGCATGGTACGGCGCAGCATTCCTGACAGAGCGCAAGTGCTCATGGGTCTTGCGGATTGGAGTCCAGACTATGGGCTCTGTCGTCTCTATTTTTGTGTTACGCTGTCAAGCGACATGCGCGAGCCACGACCCTTTGGCAAGCACGAGCTGTACGTGGAAGAGGATGTTCTCTTTTCCGTACCGCATGGGGACATCCAGGGCGCCGAGCTGAAGCTCTACACCGAAGCCGCGATGGAGCTCATCGGCCAGTACGGCTACTGCCTGATCCTCAGCGACAACCACGATCTCGGCAGCATCACCGCCGACGCGCGCCGCCTCAGCGCGCAGTGGTCGGTCGGCAAGCCGGTGCTCGGGATGGGGCTGTATAACGCCGGCTTGGCCGCCCGCAGCCTGCTCACGATCGTTCTCAAGGCGCTAAACCTGATTCTCCGCCCATCGATTCCGTTCGCCTTTTTCGCTACGGAGCGTGAGGCGCGCGACTGGGTCGCCGGCCTGCGCCGGCGATGCCGCACGCAGTACGGGAAGATAGCCGAACCGCACAGCGGCGATTCGCTGGAGCTATCCTCGTAATAGCGGCCTGGCAGGTGCGCGCTTAGTCAGTTACGCCGGCATCGGCTGGATCGCCCAGGCAGCGGTTCGGGGTGCAGGCGCAACCCGACATGCCGCCGCCGCTGCCGCAGGTGCAGGTGGC
This sequence comes from uncultured Myxococcales bacterium, assembly GCA_937879845.1. GTDB lineage: Bacteria > Myxococcota_A > Polyangia > Palsa-1104 > JAEUJZ01 > CALFML01. The sequence continues at coordinate 7,475 of CALFML010000904.1, read as the reverse complement.
GTCCTCGCCGCAGCTTGAACCGGCGCCGCCGTCGCCCGCTTTACGGCAGGGATAGATGGTGCAGAAATAGGTGTCGTCGGCGCTGGGATTGCTGCCGTTGCCGAGCGAGGAGCAGATGTTGGTCTGCGCGTTATCGCTGAAGCAGTCGGCGATTTTCGTACAGAACTTGCCGACCCCGAGCGAGTTCCCTTTGTCGCCCGGCTGCCCGCACTGCGACAAGAGTTTGGTCATGTCCGGCGGCACCGCCATATCGGCGGGACCGTCCTCATGGTGGGTACACGCAGAGCCCAGACACAAGCTAACCAGCAATACCAGCTTCCACATGGGCTGGTTCAAGCATGCGGCCCGCCAAACAGTCAACCTGTTTCACCGGTTGAGCTTGGTTCGTGCGAGGCATTGGCGCCCGCGTTTGCTCCCGCTCCGAGTCTCGCAGCTCTTTGCAGATCTGGTTCCGCCCCTGTCTTTGCCGCTTTACAACCGGGAGTAAGCCGTGCCATAGCCCATAAGGACGGACGAATTCGCCAATCGTTTCAAGAGGTCTACTCGCGTGGCAACAAATGGTCTTACCTATTTCTTGTGCTTGGCCGGCACCGTACTCGCCGCCTCCGGCTGCGGCGAGACCGCGCCCGCCGACGCGATTCCCCCGCCTGCGCACGGGTACCAGCTCAAGACGCCTGAGCTGCGCATGGAAGCCGGCACGGAGAAGTACCTCTGCTACACGGTCAAGCTGTCCGAGCCGGCGGGGGTTGCGGTCACCAACTTCCAGGCCTTCACCTCTTCGGTGGTTCACCACTATGAGCTGTTCCAGGCGCTGGCCCCGGAGAAGGAGGGCGTCTGGGACTGCACGCAGCAGCAGATCAAGATGACCTGGCTGCCGCTGTTCGGCGGCGGCACGGGCGCCGCCGGGCTCACCGTTCCGGACGGCGCCGGCTTCAAGATTCCCGGCGACTCGCAGCTGCTCCTGCAGATGCACCTTGTGAACTCCAGCTTGGAGCCATGGGAGTCGCACATCGTCGTCAACATGAACTACGCGGACGACGCGACGCGGATCACCCCGGCGGGCATCTTCGCCCTGGGGACCATGGGCATCGACCTGCCGGCCGGCGCCACCGGGGTGCAGCTCGGCTCCAAGTGCGCGCTGCCCAAGCAGCTCAACGTATTCGCGGTCCAGCCGCACATGCACAAGCTCGGCCGCAAGATCACGTTTGAGCGCGGCTCCGGGCCGGCCGCCCTGCAAGAGATCTACAAGCGCGACCCGTGGGAGTTCGGGGCCCAGCCCATCGATCCGTTCCCGATGCCGCTGCAGGCGGGCGAGTATGTCGGCACCACGTGTACGTTCGACAACCCCGGCACGCGCCCTGTCTCTTATGGCGAAAGCACGATGGACGAGATGTGCTACTTCGTCCTTTTCTATACCCCCTTCGACCGTCTGGGCGGCTGCATAGACGGCTAGCGGCGCGGCAGCGCAAGGAGCAGTGCAGATGCGTAACTTGATGACCCTCTGTCTCGCGTGTTTCGCGCTCGTCGGCTGCTCCGGCGGCGCCGACCTTCCCCGCGTCGCCGCCGACGGCACGCCGCTGGCCGAAGGCTTCGACCCGCCGCCGCAGCCGGATAATGCCCTGCAGCTCATAAGCCCGATCCTCAAGGACTTCCCGCCGGGCGGAAATACCGAGTTCTGTTACTACACAAAGACGATTCTCAAGTCCGAGATCATCATCAAGGCCGGCCAGGGCTACCAGACCCCGGGCGGCCACCATGTCGTCGTCTACTGGACGCAGAAGCCCCGGTCGGAGCAGATTCACGAGTGCACCGAAGACGACATGACCTCGCTGCACGCTCTGAGCGGCGGCGGCGCCGAGGGCGGCAACGGCATCATCAACAGTCTGCCGGAAGGAACCGCGTTCCACGTACCGGCCGGCGCGCAGCTGGTGATGAACGTCCACATGCTCAACGCGACGCAAAAACCGATCGACGGCCAAGCCGTGGCCAACATCTTCTACGGCGACCCGTCGGCGACGTCGATATCAAGCTTCTTTGTAACCGGCACCAGCATCGACATCGCTCCTGGTGAGACCAAGAGCTATACCGCAAGCTGCGCCGCCAAGTATCCGCTCAAGGTCGTCCGCATGGTCGGCCACATGCATGAGTGGGGCACGCGCAACGTCGTGACCATGACGCAGGGAAGCGGCAACGCCAAGGTCTACTACGACAAGCCGGGAGCGATGGACTTTTCCTATGATCCCCCGGCGGTCGATTACCCGGTGGCGGCCCCGCTTGAAATCAACGTAGGGGACAAGATCGCGGTCACCTGCACCTGGAACAACACGACCGGCAAGCCGCTGCGCTTCCCGACCGAGATGTGCGCGGTGTTCGGCTACGTCCTGGGCAACGAGCCGGAGCGCGGCTGCGCTGACGGCGAGTGGAATAACTGAGCTGTACGCCCGCCCGCAGACCCGCCGCGCCTTTGTCCAGGCGCTGAGCTTAGGCGCGTGCAGCTTGCTCGGCTGCATGCGCCACGCCTTCGTTCCCGATTCCGCCCACGGCTTCGTCGCCCGCCAGATCGTGTCGCGCCGCGGCACGCACAAGTACTGGGTCTACCGTCCCACCCATCACATGCCGGCGCCGGCGCAGAAGTGGCCGGTCATCCTGTACCTGCACGGCGGCGGCGAGCGCGGCATGGACGGTCTGGCGCCGACTCAAGTCGGGCTCGGGCCGGCGGTGCAGGGGACGCTCGGGTACTTCCCGTTCATCGTCGTGTTCCCGCAGTGCGATGCCGGCGCGTTCTGGGCCCAGCCGGAGATGGCGCAGCGGGCGATGGAGGCGCTCCAGACTACGATCCGGGATTTCAACGGCGACCCGGAGCGGGTCTATCTGACCGGAAACTCGCTCGGCGGCTCCGGAACGTGGTTTGTTCCCTTGCGCTACCCGGGGAGGTTCGCGGCGCTGGCGCCGATCTGCGGCGGGGTGCGGCCGCCGCCGTGGATCCGGATTCCCAAAGGGGAGCGGCTCATCGATCTGGACGGCGATCCGTACGCCAGCCTGGCGCAGAAGCTCGGCCGCACGCCGGTGTGGATCTTTCACGGCGCCGACGACTTCCTTGTGCCGGTGAGCGAGTCCCGGCGCATGGCCGCGGCGCTCCGCCAGCAAGGCGGCATCGTCCGCTACACGGAGTGGCCCGGCGTCGGCCACGCAGCGGAGGAGCCGACCTACGCCGACCCGGCGTTTTTCGAGTGGCTGCTGAAGCAGCGTCTGGGCCAGCCGAGCCCGGACGCCGACGGCGCAAGTGCCGCCCCCGCCGCGCCGCTACTCACGTCCCGGCCGGTAGGTCCGCACCCCGTCTTTTAGCACCGCGGCGCGATCGAAGGGGACGGGCTTGAAGCGCCGCTCGGCAAAAAGCGGCGCCTGATCCGCATAATGCGGCGAGGCCTTGTCGAGGGTGGCGGCGCCGAACTGATGCACGCTCTCAGAGTGCACCTGCCCCTGCTTGTCCCACTGCACGAGCATGATCAGGCTGTCGCCGACGTTGGCGTGTATGTGCCCGTCATCGGCCAGCTCGCCGTAGACCGCGCGCAGCGTATCGGGCGCCCCGTCGAGCGGCAGATCGAGCTCGCCGCGCCGCAGGCGGTTGACCTCGCCCCAGGGGACATCGATGCGGCCGAAGTAGCGCAAGAGCCGCCGCGCCGACTCTTCCAGCAGCCGGTCGAGCGCCGGCGCCGGCCGACCGTAATATTCTTCCGTAAGGACGCGGCGGAAGATCAAAACGCCGATGGCGGCGCCGGGATTGTTGGCGCTGGCGCCCAGGTCCCACTGCGCAAGGACGCGGCGCGCTTCCTTCAACATCGGATCGGCCGGCTCCGGCAGCGCCAGCACCTGCGCCTTGACCGCGGCCGCGCGCGAGTCCTTGGAGTACCGATCGTCGAACTTGATGCGCAAAAGCGCCTCGCGATCGACCACCGGCGTCGCCCGCAGCAGCTCTTCGGCGCGCAGGGCGCGGTTGGTCATGCGCTGCTCGATGCCGAAGGTCTTGGGAACCGTCGCCGGATCGATGTTGCCGGGACCGTCGGTGGCGTGCAGCGGGGTGTTGTTGGCGTTAAACACCGCGCCGGACGGCGGATTCCAGATCTGCGGCAAGCGGTCAAACGGCACCCGCTCGCTGAGCGACCAGATAAGCTCGGAGCGATCCCCCGGCAGATCCTGCGTCCAGTCGACTCCTTCCTTGCGCACCGGAATCATCGCGTTGTGGACATAGCCGATGTTGCCGTCGGCATCGGCGTAGGTGTAGTTGATCGACGGCAGGACGTTTTGCCGCATCGCGGCCAGCCACTCGGCGCGGTTTTGCGCCTTGTTGATGCGGTAGTACTGCTCGACCTGGCGCATCTCGCCCTGGCCGGCGTAGCGGATGGCGTAGGTCGCGTTCTCGCCGCGCACCACCGGGCCGTGGACGGTGAAAGAGACATCGTAGGGCAGCGGGAAGGCAAACGGACCAAACAGGCGCACCGGAATCTTCAGCCGCCGGGTCTCCATCGTGCGGTAGCCGCCGTCGAGCCGATAGCGCTGTTTGTCCTTGGGATCGAGCTCCAGCACATAGACATCGATAAGGTCAGGCTGGTTGACCGTCGCCGCCCAGCCCAGGCGCCGGTTATGCCCGTGCAGCATGAAGGGGCTGCCGGGAAAAAATCCGCCGGCCGCCTGCCAGCCGGCGTCCGACAGGACACGCGCTTCCCACCAGGCCACCGGCCCGGTGAACGGCTGATGCGAGTTGACCACAAGCCGCGTCACCCCATCGCCGCTGCGCTGCGGGGCGATGGCGAAGGCGTTGGAGCCGAGCTCGGTCGGCGGCTCGGTCGTGACGTGCAGGGCGGTCTTGCCCGCCAAGGCCAGGTGCGGCCGGCGCTGCTTGTCCAAAAGCTCGCCCAGGGTGCGGTCCAGGCCATAGAAAAACGGCGTCTTGAAGACGAAGCCGGCGACTACGTCTTTGCCGCCGATCGGCAAAAGTCCGCCCGAGACGCGGTCCGGGTGGCGGGCCGCGAAGGCGTTGAGGCCGTCGGCGTAGGCCTCGACCAGCTGGCGGACTTCCGGCGAAAGCTTCTCCGTGTAGCCCGCGTCCACGGTGTCCCAGACCTTGAGCAGCGCGACCACCACATCGGTCGGCACCGCCTTGTACCCATCGCGCTCGGCGAGCCGGCCGCGCGTCGCCAGGAGCACCGTCTGAATCGTCTCCCAGTCGTCCTCCGCGTGCGCATAGCCCAGGCCAAACGCCGCGTCCACATCGCGCGGCCCGAGCACCGTCGGCACTCCCCAGCGATCGCGCACCACCGTCGCATCGTACTCACGCGCTCGCGCCAAAAACGGCCCAAGCTCCGGCAGCGCCGGCAGCGGGTGGTACGTATAAACTCCCAGGCCGCCCAGCAGCAAAACCGTCGCGACCCCGATGCCGCGCAGCACCTTGCGTCCCCGCTTCGTTCCGCTCATCGCGCTAGTGTCGCAGAGAGCGCGCCAATAGTCAGCCCAAGCGGCCCAAGACCGCGGGCTCCCGGGCGGAGCTCCTCATTGGTCGAAGTAGCGCAGCCGTTCCCGCCATCGCCGCGCTGGACGAGCTACGCCGGCCAGCCCGCGTCGGCTAGATCCCGCTCGGCCGCGTCGTTTGTTGGGCACTGTGCAAGACCGCTACGATCAGCACCACGTCCCCCTCGATCCGGTAGATGAAGCGATATGGCTTCACCACGACCTGACGGAATGACCCCTCGGGGTCTTCGCGGATGACCGAGCCACTCTCGGGGAACCGACAAACGCGCTCAATCGCTGCGTCAACCTCCTCGACAAAGCGCTCCGCTGCGAAGAGGTTGTGCTCTACGAGATATCTGATGGCAGCGGCATAGGCGACCTGGGCTGGCTCGGCGAAGCGAAATTTTTTTTCGTTCATGCCAGTGAGGGCAGTAAAGAAGGATTATTGCGACGAACTGGCAGACTTGCGGGCCGCGATGAGCTCGCGCATGCGGCGCTGCACTTCAGCACCGTCGGCGGTGCGCCCAGCCGCAATGGCGCGCTCCCCTTGCTCAATCATTGCCAGAGCGTGGCGCCGGTTCTCTTCTGGATCAGCGATGATCCAGTCAGGCGGCACCGGGTAGCCATCAAGGGCCGCGGTGGTGGAGCTTTTGCCTCCATCGTCCGACTGAGCGCGCAGGACGGGAGAGACTGCGGAAGAAGCCATAGATTCGACCTTTCAAGAGCCAGCCCAAAGCCAGCCCTCATCGGCCACTGTACCACCCACGACCGCGAGCGCATCCCGAAAGTGCTCCGACCGGGCAGGCAACCGGGGTCGCTCAGCGAACGCCAAGCGCCAAAAGAAAAAGGCCCACTCCCTTTCGAGAATGGACCTTTGTTTAAGAGCGGGGTGGACGGGACTTGAACCCGCGGCCTCCGGCGTGACAGGCCGGCGTTATAACCGACTTAACTACCACCCCATATTGATTCTGCGAACTTACCGAACTTACATTGTTTTGCTGTGGGCGCAACAGGGATTGAACCTGTGACCCTCGGCTTGTAAGGCCGATGCTCTACCGCTGAGCTATACGCCCTCAGGTCGACCCGGTGAAGCGCCCAGGTGGGTGTAACTCCTAACAGCCTATGGGGTTTGGGGTCAAGCGGAAATTTTCAAAAAATTTTCGGTGATGCAGCTTGGCGACGGGAAAGGCTCCGCGGAAAATTGTTTGGGTCCGCAGATGGCCGCGGTCCGACCGGCTTTCTGGGGGCGCCTCGCGGGTTCGGTTCGGACCTGTGGGCTTTTGCCGGGCCTTGCGGCGTGGTATCTCAAACGTCATGACAAATTCGAGTTCCACACAGACGGATCTGCCGCTCAAGCTGTCGGGCTGGGCGGTGATTTTGGGTGCGAGCAGCGGCTTTGGCGAGGCGATCTCGCTGGAGCTTGCGCGGCGCGGGATGGACATTGTGGGCGTACATTTGGACCGCCGCAGCACGATGCCCAACGTCGAACGGATTGTTGGGCAAATCCAAGCGCTCGGACAAAAGGCGCTGTTTTTCAACCAAAATGCCGCCGACGAGCAGAAGCGCAAAGACGTCTGCCAGCACATAAGCGGCGAGCTCGCCGGGGCCGCGGCGCCCAAGGTGCGGGTGCTCGTCCACTCGCTGGCGTTCGGGACGCTGCGGCCGTTCGTGCCGCCGGTGGGTAACGACGGCACGGTGGGGGCGGCGGACCTTATCAGCAAGCCGCACCTTGACATGACGTGCGACGTGATGGCGCACTCGCTGCTCTACTGGACCCAGGATCTGCTGGGGCTCGGGCTGCTCGGGCGGGGGTCGCGGATCTTCGCCATGACCTCGGCGGGCGGGCACCGGGTGATCCCGCAGTACGGCGCGGTGTCGGCGGCCAAGGCGGCGCTGGAGTCGCACTGTCGGCAGCTCGCCTTCGAGCTGGCGCCGCTCGGCATCACCGCCAACGCCCTGTAGATCGGAAG
>CALFML010000903.1 GCA_937879845.1 uncultured Myxococcales bacterium | reverse complement strand
GAGGATCCCTACGCGGTCTTTGATGACGGCAAAGAGCGCTACTTAATTGCGCCGCTGTTCGTCTTGTACGATTATTCCTTTGGTCCCCCAGGTCTTACCGTCCAGCAGGCGCTGGACTGGGCGCTCGCGGCCGGGCTGCAGTGCACCGATGAGCATCTTCTTCACCCCGACCCCTATCCGTCACGCGCCGACTGGTGCGCGGCGCGCTGCCAGTACAGCGAGGCGCGCCTCACCCAAGCCCTGGAGCAACACTCCGGACCGACGGTGCTCATCAACCACTTTCCGCTCTTGGCGGAGCTTGCGGTGCTGCCGGCGATCCCGCGGTTTAGCATCTGGTGCGGCACGACCCGCACCCGCGACTGGCACCGCCGCTTCCGCGCCGCCGCCGTCATCTATGGACATCTCCATCTGCCGCAGCAGCGAATCGTGGATGGGGTGCGTTTCTGCGAAGTATCTCTCGGCTACCCGCGGCAGTGGCGCCGCTCGCCGGGCATCCGGCTGCGGCCGCGGCAGATCCTGCCGCCGTAGCGCCGCCGTCCTGCGACCCGCCGCTTCACTGCCGGTTCACTAATCGAGGAGTCCATCATGAACAAAGAGCTGATGTATCCGAGCCTGGTCACCATCCTGTCCCTGCTGGTCTACATGGCCTTCGTCGGACTGGTCGGTCGGGCGCGCGGCAAGTACAATATCCCCGCCCCGCAGACGACCGGCAGCGACGCCTTCGAGCGGGTGCTGCGCGTGCAGCAGAATACCGCAGAGCAGCTTCTGACCTTTTTGCCCGGGCTATGGATTTTTTCCATGGTGATAAGTCCCGTCTGGGCGTCGCTCCTCGGGCTTATCTGGATCGTCGGCCGCATCGTCTATGCGATAGGATATTTTCAGGCGGCGCACAAGCGCAGCACGGGCTTTGCCATCACTTCGATAGCCAATATGAGCCTGCTGCTCGGAAGCCTGATTGGGACTCTCATTCAGCTTGTGAAGTAGCGGCGCGCTGCGCCGAGCCTTTCGCGCTCGGCGGGCGGACGAAGAATGGAAGGATGCGGCGTCTAGGCGCTGCTGCGGCGGGCGCGTATGGCAGTGATAAGCTCGCGAACCTCTTCCGCGGTCAGGCCTTCAAGCTCCCCCAGCACATCGTCGCGGCGTCCGGTAAGCGCATCGCTGACGCGCCTTACGGAGGCGTCGCGGTAGCGATCCTTGTCCACGTAGTGCCGCTCCGTGGTGCGAAATGAGCTGTGGCCAAGCTGCGCGATCACCGCGCCGGAGGTCGAGCCGGCCTCAATGGCCAGGGTCGAGTGCAAGCCGCGCAGGCTGTGCGGACAGACTTCGCGCACACCAGCCTTTTGGCACAGGCGCCGCAGCCGCTTCCACAGGACGGGACTCGTGTAGGGGCGCGTGCGGTCTTCGCCAAAGAGCAGATCTTCCGCCCCGCGGCCGTCAATCAGCCGCCGGACCAGCGGCTGCAGCTCCTCCGGCACGCTGAGCCGGCGCCGGGCGTTGCGGGTCTTGCCATCGGGGATCCACAGCACGCGCCCGCCGTCGTCCACATCCCGCACTTGCCGGCTGAGAATCTCGGACGACCGCAGACCCAGCACCAGCTGCAGCAAAAGCGCTGTCGCGCCGTTGTCACCGCTAGCGGACTCGCTGGTCATCACATCGACCAGCTTGCGCACTTCGTCCAGACGCAGCTGCAGCTTGCCGGAGTTGACGCGGCCGGTGCCTTTGACGCGGCTAAACGGATTATCAGTAAGGTAGCCGCGCTCGATGCACCAGGAGTAGAAGGCGCGGGCGCATCGCAGCTGCGCCCGATGGGTCGCCGCGGTGACTGTTCGCTGGTAGCGCGACAGGCGGGTGGTCGCCGTGCGGTAGATCTCCGCCGCCCGCTCGCGTGAGAGGGTCAGCCGCTCCTCCGGCGGGAAGAACGTGAGCAGCTTGTCGCGGATCGTCCGCACCGAGTTTTCCTTCAGGCCCGCCGCCTGCTTGTCGTCCAGGTACTCGGTCAGCGCCTCGCTTACGGTGCGCGGGGCGTAGGCGGTCTGGACCTCCTGCTCCAGCTCGCGCATGAAGGCCTCGGCCTCATCGCGCGTAGGCAGGAGGCGGGCGACCCGGCTGCCGGTGTCGCTGAGCAGGACGACTCGCCACTTCTCTCCGTCAGGGTAGGGACCATAGATGCGAGTGGTTTTCGGCACTTGGGTATCGTACCGCGATTTCCCAAGGTTTTCAGCACCTTTATGTCGCGCCGGGCGATGCGGTCGGGCGGCGGGTCAGGCGGCGGCTTCGGAGGTGACCGCTTCGGCAGCCAGGGGCGGGACCTTGCGGAAGATGAGCCAGGCGCCAAACAAAAGCAGCGGCGCGGAGATCATCTGCGAAGTGGACAGCCACCCCCACAGCACGCCGCGCTCGTCGTTGCGGAAGACCTCGCACAGCGAGCGCAGGATGCCATAGAGGATGAGCATCGCCCCCAGCACCTGTCCTTCGTGCTGCTTGCGCGGCCGAACGAAATAGTAGGTGACGGCGAACAGGAGCAGACAGCCGATGGACTCATAAAGCTGCGTCGGGTGGACCGGAATCATCTCTTGCCGCGGCTGGATGAGATGGGCATCGTACTGCGCCCGCCACGGGGTGCTGCCCAGGGGAAAGCGGATGCCGACGACGCTGTGCGTCTCTTTGCCGTAGCAGCAGCCGTTGAGGAAGCAGCCGAGGCGCCCGAAGAACAGCCCGAGCAGGATCGGCGGCGCCGCCAGATCCGCGACCCGCCAGAACGGGATCTTGTGCTTCCGCGTGAAGTAGTAGGCATACGCGGTGGCGAGGAGCAGGCCGCCGTAGTAGGCCAGCCCGCCGCGCCACAGCTTCGCCCAGGCCAGACAGTCGCGCGGCGGGTAGCAGACGTGCCGCGCCGCATCGCACAGGTAGTCATAGCCGCACTCGGCGGCGACGTTGCAGTGGCGGCTCAGCGCATCGATCGCCGGCACCTTCATCGGATCCACGCACAAGTTCACGTAGTCCATGAAGTGGCCGTCGGCGATGACGTGCAGGATGCGCGAGCCGATGACCCCCCAGATGGTCATGTACAGGTTGATGTCGAGGATGTCCTGCGGATCCAGGTCGAGCTTGCGCGCCTCCCGCACCGTGATCAGCGCCGCGAGCACGAGCCCGAGCGTGAGCATGGTGAAGTAGGCGGGGAAGGTGATCTGCCCGATGAGCGGCAGGGTAAAATCGAGCAGGATCGGTTTCACAAACGACCTACGCAGCCTTGCGCGCGCCGTCGGTCTCGCCGAGCGGCATGCTGTCGCGCGGCCGATCGATGAGGATGAGCCCCACCCCGATGACCAGCGCCGCATCGGCGATGTTGAAGGTCGGCCACTCGTGGATATTGGCGCTCGTCGTAATCTTCCAGACAATGAAGTCGGTGACTCGACTGAATCGGATGCGATCGACCATGTTGCCGACCGCGCCTCCGGCCAAAAGCCCCAGCTTGGCCCCCAGCCACGGGGCCGCGCCCGGCGCCTTGGCCAGCCACATGCCGATGATCGCCAGGCACAGCACGCCCACGCCGAACAGCAGGTGCTTGGCCCCGTTCATGTTGCGGAAAAAGCCGAACGCCGAGCCCGGGTTCTCCGAATAGCGCAGGTCGAAGTAGCCCTTCACCACGACCTTGGCCGTCGGGTATGCATTGGGATAGCCCTGCGGGCGCAGGTGTTCGCGGGCCCAGATCTTGCTGCCCTGGTCCAGGCCGAAGCTAAGGAGGAAGAGAAGGACGAAGGTTAGGTATTTGGCTTTCATGTGAGTCCGACGGTTATATCACCCGCGCTGCCCGCGGGAAAGTGGACTTGCAGTTCGTATGCGCGACGGCAGCTTTGCCAGCATCGGCGACGGCAGGCCGTAGCGGTCCATGGCGCCTCATAGCGGGAGCGTCAGCGTCTCCAGGTACGTCGGGTAGCTCTTGGGGAACACGCCGGTGTCCAGCGTCCAGCGGTCGTGGCCGGTGAACTCGTAGCGGATGGGGTAGGGGCGGACGCGGCAGACGCGGTTTTCGGCATCGAGGTCCACCTCCACGAACATGGCGCGGTTCTGGTAGACCGACCGCCCCTGATAGGCGGCGCCGGCGGCAAGCACCATGGTCTGGCGGTAGGCGCTGCTCACCCACTGCGCCTCGTTGTCATGCAGGTGGCCGCGCAAGAGGAAGTGGCAGTGCTCCTGGATCAGCTCTTGGATATGCCGGCGCTCGATGTCCGATAGATCGGAGAGCGGGTGGTGCATCATCGCCACCCGCAGCTTGGCCGACTTGATCTGCGCCAGGCCGGCCCGCAGCAGCCCCTCACCGACGAACAGTTTGCCGGTGTCCTGATCGTCTTGGGCGAACCAGGCGCTGTTGAGCGGCAGGACCCCGATATCGAGCGAGCGCACCCGCACCACCTCGGCCTGCGCCGTCGCCAGCCCCGTGGCCGCCCGCCGCGGCTCGCCCGGGCCCTTATGGCCGGACTTATAGAAGCGGTCATAGAAGTTGGCGAACGCCTCGAGCTTCTTTAAGTGCCAGCGCTCGGCCGACGGCTGGAAGTACTGCGTCGCCTCGTCGTGGCTCGACAGGGTGCGCTGCAGGCCGAACCCGCGCGAGCGCGCCACGTCGTGGTTGCCCGGCACCATGAACACCGCCGAGCGCGGCACCTCCAGCGTCTCGCACAGGCGGCCCAGGTACTCCTCGGCCAGCCGGTACTCGGCCTCCTGGCCGCTCTGGGCGATGTCGCCGGTGACGAACACGCAGTCGACGCCGCGGCCGTGCTGGCGCAGCTCGGCCAGGGTGTTGAGCAGCGACTCAAGCACGATGCCCGCCCCTTGCGACTGGTGCTTGTCGGAGAAGTGAAAGTCCGAGACGTGCAGCCAGCGCACCGTCAGCGGCCCCGGGTGCGAGCCGACGGTCGCCGAGTCCAGCTGCGGCCGGCCCGGCTCGCCGTGCAGGCTCGGCACGCTGCCGCTCACCGTCACGTGCGAGCCCGAGGGCAGCTTCAGCCC
>CALFML010000902.1 GCA_937879845.1 uncultured Myxococcales bacterium | reverse complement strand
TGGAAATTGTACCACGATGCCGTTGGGGAGGCGGGCGTATTGGGACAAAAACGGGTTTTCGACAAAATCCGGCGCCGGAGTACGGTTGCCGTTGCCATCGATTTCCCAGTGAACAGGCCAGTCCACCGGCAATGTTTCCATGACGAAGAAGCCGTCGTTGCGACCAGACCCTCCTTTTTTCATCATAAAACCATGACGGGGAGGGGCCTGTATTTTTGACAAAATGCGACCGTCGGGATCCGATTCCACCAGGCTTACCTGATCCATTACATCGACAAATACTCCCCAGATGGTACCGCGTTTGGTGACATATCCGGGGCCAAAAAATCGGCAATCGGACAGTCTGGTGTTCGACCAGCCGTTTTTCGGATGGTATTTCCAAAATCCGCCCTGGTGACGCATGGTGAATATCAGGGTACTGTCGGGCAGGTAGACAGGCCAGTACGAAACGTCCAAAACACCTTCCGGGAGCGGGTTTTCCCGAAAAAATTCCGACGCCGGCGTTACCGCTCCGGTCAGGGGATCCAGCACATCCAGCCAACCGTTGCTCCCGGTACGATTCGCCCAGATATAGCCGTCGGGCGCCTCGATAACCCATATCACAAGGTCGCCGGACAATCCGTGTTCCCGGGTGTTGAAAACCTTGAAGTGTTGCCCGTCGAAACGCGCCAGCCCGCCGTTGGTCGCCGCCCAGATAAATCCCTGGCGGTCCTGCATGAGGGAATTGACCTGCCTGTGCGGCAGCCCGTCTTCAATGCTGTAGCGCCGGGCACGGGCAGTGTATATCTGGGCGTTCGTTTCGAACACACAGGTGATACATACCAGTAAAAAGAGGCAAATCCGAAGCGCAGGCATGAAAGACAAACAAAAAACGGGCGAAAATACAAATACACTTATCCAATCCGGCTCGGCGGCACCCCAAACTTCACCCGGAAAGCCCTGGAAAAATACTTTTCACTGCCAAAACCGACCCGGGCCGCGATTTCCTGCACCCGGCCTTCCCGGCGAAGAACGTGCGCGAGCTGCTCGCGTGGGCGCGCGCGCCCGGTCCGGCGCCTGCGTTGCTGCGCGCGTGGGCGCTCGCCCGCGTGCTCGCACCACCCTCGGCGCTGCTCGGCGTGCTCGCGTGGTCGCAGGGGCTCGGGGTCTGGTGGCTGGTCGTGCACGCGCTGGCGATCGCGCTGCTGCAGCGCGCCAGCAAGGACGCGCTGGCGCGCCTCGCCGGTCCGCTCGATCGCAGCGCGCTCGAGCTCGGGTTGTTGGCCGACTCGATGGCGCGGCTCGAGCTCGAGGTCGTCGAGGACGCGCGCCTCGTCGAGCTGCACGCGCGCCTTGCTGGCGGGAGCCAGGCGATCGCGCGGCTGCGTGCGACGATCGGGTGGTTCGAAGCGCAGTACTCGAGCCTCTTCGCACCGATCGCAGCGCTGCTGGCGTGGGGGCCCGGCTTTGGCCTGGCGATCGAGCGCTGGCGGACGACGCAGGGGCCTCGCGTCGCCACATGGTTGGCTGCGCTGTCCGAGTGGGAGGCCCTCGCGTCGCTCGCCGCGTACGCGTTCGAGAACCCCGACGATCCCTTCCCGACGCTCGTCGAGTCCACGCGCGAGGCCGGACCACGCCTGATCGGCGACGCGCTCGCGCACCCGCTGCTGCCCCGCGCGCTCGCGGTCGCCAACCCCGTCTCGCTCGGCGCGGGTGGTCGCGCACGCGCCTACGTGATCAGCGGCTCGAACATGTCGGGCAAGAGCACCTTCTTGCGCACGGTCGGCATCAACGTCGTGCTCGCGCTCGCGGGCGCGCCCGTGCGTGCGGCCAACCTCGAGCTGTCGCCGCTGCGCATCGGCGCGACGCTCGCCCAGACGCTGGATGGGATTCACAAGCAGGGCCTTGTGCACAAGAGCCTGCGCCCGCAGAACGTCCTGTGTGATGCCGAAGGCAACGTGGTCTGGCTGCTCGACTTTGGTCTGACCACGCGCCTGGCGACCGAGACCGCGCAGACGCTGCAACCGACGGCGCAGACTCCCGATCTGGCCTACATCTCACCGGAACAGACGGGCCGCACGCGCCGGCTGCTGGATCACCGCAGCGATTTGTATTCGCTGGGAGTGCTGATGTACGCGGTGCTGACCGGAGCGCCGCCGTTTATCGCCTGCGAGCCGATGGAGCTCATTCACAGCCACATCGCCCGCCGGCCGGTGCCGCTGCGCAGCGTGGTCGGCACGGTGCCGGAGATCGTCGAAGAGCTGGTCCACAAGCTGCTCGCCAAGGAGCCGGAAGAGCGCTACCAGACTGCGGCGGCCGTGGCTGCGGATCTGCTGCAGTGCCACCGGCAGCTCGTGACCCAGGGATCGGTGCATTCGTTCCCGCTGGCGCGCGGCGATCACTCGGGCAAGGTCAACTTGCCGCAGCGGGTCTACGGGCGGCAGAGCGAGCTGCAGGAGCTCCTGGGCTCCTTTGACCGCGTGAGCCGCGGCGCCACGGAGCTGATGCTGGTGTCCGGGTATTCCGGCGTAGGAAAATCGGCGCTGGTGTACGAGCTGCGCACCGCCGTAGCATCGCGCGGTGGATACTTTGTCAGCGGCAAGTTTGAACAGCTCAACCGCAGCGCGCCGTACGAATCGGTGGCGCGGGCGCTGCGCGACCTGCTCTGCAACATCCTGAGCGAGAGCGAAGCTTCGCTTGTGCGCTGGCGCGATCAGCTGCAGCGCGCGGTCGGCGCCAACGGCCAGCTGCTCATCAACTTGCTGCCCGAGCTGGAGTTTATCATCGGGCCGCAGCCGCCCGTACCCGTCATCGGACCGACCGAGTCGCTCAACCGCTTCAACCTGGTGTTTCAGTCGCTGATCCGCGCCGTGGCTTCAGCGGATCACCTCTTGGTCCTATTTGTCGATGATCTGCAGTGGGTCGACTCGGCTTCGCTCAAGCTGATTCAGAGCCTGCTCATTGATCCGGAGCGCGCCCACCTCCTGCTCATCGGCGCCTACCGCGACAATGAGGTCGACTCGCGCCACCTGTTGACGCTGACCCTGGATGTGCTGCGCAAGACCGGAGCGCCGCTGCGTGAGCTGACGTTGCGGCCCCTGGATGCGCGCAGCAACCAGCTCATGCTGTGCGACATGCTAAGCTGCGAACCGACATCGATGGATGCGCTGGCGGCGTTCGTCTTTAATCAGACGCACGGCAACCCCTTGTATGCCACGCAGCTCGTGCGGTCCCTTTACGCTGAGCGGCTGCTGTGGTTCGACGCCGCCGCCGGCTCCTGGCAGTGGGACGAAGATCGGGTCCGCGAGCGCCCGGTGCCGGCCGACGTGATGGACTTTGTCGCCAGCCAGCTGCGGCGTCTGCCGCCGCGCGCCCAGCTGGTCCCCGCCAATGCCTCGGTCATCGGCCATACCTTCGACTTCCAAACGCTGGCCAGCGTCAGCGGCCGCCCGCTGCGCGAGGTCGCCGCGGATCTGTGGGTGGCGCTGCAAGAAGGCTTCGTCATTCCGGTCGGCAATGAGTACCGCTTTCTCAGCTCGCCCGACGAAAAGGGCCTGGAGGATCTGGCCAGCGGCGATCTGAAGCCGTGGTTCCGCTTCCCGCACGACCGCGTCCAGCAGGCCGCGTATTCGATGCTGGATGAAGGCAGCCGCATCGAGCTGCACCACCGCATCGGCGACTTTTTCCGCAAGCAGTCCATCGAGAGCCGTGAGCTTACGGACGCCCAGGTCTTCGAGATCGTCAAGCACCTGAACCAGAGCGTCTCGATGATCACCGATCCGGCGGAGAAGGCGCGCCTGGTCGAGCTGAACCGGCGCGCCGGTCAGCGGGCCCGCGCCTCGGCGGCGTACGAAGCCGCGGCCGGCTACTTCGCCGCCGCCTGCGCGCTGCTCAGCCCCGACAGCTGGGACAACGACTATGAGGGCTGCTTCAGTCTGTTCATCGATCGCGCCGACTGCGAGTGCCTGAGCAACCACTTCGATACGTCGCGCGAGCTGATAAAGCAAATCAGCGCCAAAGCCAAGAACACGATCGATCACGCGCGTCTGTGTCTGTTGGAGATGACCATGCACCTGACGCAGGGTCATCTTCCCGACGCGCTGAACGCCGGCCGCCGCGGCCTGGCCCTGATGGGAGTCGAGCTGCCCGCCTCGCCGGAGGATAACCGCCTGGCGATGGGAGCGGAGCTAGAGGAAATCGGCCGCAACCAGGCCGGGCGCGAGATCGCCTCGCTGCTCGATGCGCCGGTGAACACCGATCAGGCGCAGCTGGTCATCCTGCGCCTGCTCAGCGCCCTGACGCCGGCGACCTTCTTCGTCGATCCGACGCTGTATCCGGTGGTCCTGTTGCGGCAGGTCAACATCTCGCTGCGCTATGGCAACAGCGACATCTCGGCGTTCGGGTACGGCTCCTACGGCTTTCTTCTCGCCGGTCTTATGAAGCAGTTCGAGGCCGGCTACCAGTTCGGCTGCCTGTCGCTCGCCCTGAACCAGCGCTTCGAGAGCAAGGCGCTTACTTGCCAGCTGCACACGCTGTTCGGCATGACGATGCACTACTGCCGGCCGCTGTCCGAGGTGATCGAGAACTGCGAGGCCGGCTACCGCGCCGGGCTGGAGTCCGGCGACTTCGCTTATCTTGGCTATTCCTATTTCATCTGCTGCCTCGTGCGCATGAGCCGCGGCGACGCCCTCAGCAGCTACCTTCCCGATGTCCAGCGCTTCCTGAGCTTTGTCACGAGCGTCGGCGAAAACAACTCCCTGGGACTTCTGCGGCTGCTCAAGCAGATGGCCGACAACCTGCAGGGCCGGACCGCCGCGCGCCTCAGCTTGAGCAACGACGATTTCGACGAAGAGCAGTTCTTAAAGAGCGACCAGCAGCGGATCCCGGCCTACTTCTGCCGCTATCTTGGGACCAAGCTGCAGCTGTACTATCTGTACGGCGAGTATGAAAAAGCCTATGAGGTCGCGGAGCAGGCGCTCTCGCGCATCGAGAGCATCGGCGGTCTGTTTGAGAGTAAGCTCATCCTGTATTACACCTGCTTGACGCTCCTTGCGCGGTCGCGCACCGCGCCGGAGAAAGAGCGGGCGCAGTACCTGACGCGGGTGGAGTCGATCAAGGCCGAGATCGATCTTTGGACCAAGGCGTGTCCGGAGAGCCACCAGCCCTGGCAGCTGCTTGTCGAAGCCGAGCTGACTGCCTTGTCCGGGCGGTCGGCTTCCGCGCTCTATGAGCAAGCCATCGCCGCGGCGCGCCGGGCCAGCATGCTGCGCGATGCCGCGCTGGCCGATGAGCTGGCGGCGCAGCACGAGCTCGCCGGCGGCAACGTCGATGCGGCGCGGCGGCTGCTTGCCGAGGCGCGCAGCGGCTACCAGCGCTGGGAGGCGAGCGCCAAGGTCGCCCAGCTCGATGAGCGCTACCCTGAGCTCCTCCGCCGCTACACTCCCCTTCCGCCGGTCGTGCAGGCCCAGCCGACCGACCCCGCGCAGGCCTCATCGCTATCGCTGCCGATGACCGCGGCATCGCCGGAGCTCGATCTCGCGGCGCTGTTCCAAGCGGCGCAGGCGATCACCAGCCAGCTCGCGCTCGACCGCTTGAGCGAACAGATCCTGCGCACCCTGCTCAGCGTCGGCGGAGGCCAGCGCGGCATCCTGGTTTTGGCGCGGCAGGATCGGCTGGTCAACGCGGCCAGCATTACCGTGGATCCGGATCATGTACACGTCGGCCTGGCCACGCCGCTGGAAGAGAGCCAGGACTTACCGATCTCGATCGTGCAGTACGTCGCGCGCACCCGCGACACGGTCGTCCTTGACCACGCCAGCGCCGGCAGCCGGTTCACCGCCGACCGCTACATAAGCGGCAACAAGGTCAAGTCGCTCCTGTGTCTGGCGCTCACCCAGGGCGAAAAGATGCTGGGCATTCTCTACATGGAGAACAACCTGGTGGTGGCCGCCTTCAACCCGGAGCGCGTCCAGATCCTGCGCCTTTTATCGTGGCAGGCGGCGATCTCGCTGCAGAACGCGCTTCTGTTCAATGATCATCAGGCCGCAAGCCAAGCCCTCCTAGAGACCAATGCGGAGCTGGCGACCATCAACGCGCGCCTGGAGCGGGAGCTCGCCGAGCGGATCAAGGCCGAGCACGAGCGGGCCGACCTGCAGGATCAGATCATCCGCATGCAGAATGCGCGGCTGGCCGAGCTGTCGATTCCGCTGATTCCGATCACCAATGAGATCATGGTCATGCCGCTCATCGGCACCATGGACAGCCAGCGCGCCACCCAGGTTCTGGAGACCGCTTTGAACGGCGCGGAGATCCACCGCGCGCGGACCGTGATCCTCGACATCACGGGGCTTAAGTATGTGGATACGGCGGTGGCCAAGACGCTGGCGCAGGCCGCCGGCGCCCTGCGCCTTTTGGGCACGCAGACCATCCTCACCGGAATCCGCGCCGAGGTGGCGCAGACGCTAGTGAGCCTGGGCATCGAGCTCACCAACGTCGTCACCCTCAGCACGCTGCAAGGCGGGATCGCCTACGCGCTCGGTCAGGCCGGAGCGCGCGGGGCCGCGCTGTCCAACGACAGGGCGGCGAGCGCCCGCAGCTTGCTACGGCTGCGCAAAGACAAGGTGTAGGGAGTTCCAGCCGCTAAATACGAAGTTGTCGCGCCGCGGCTGCGGCGGATTTTGCGGATCGAAGTGCAGGTGCGGGAAGCGGCGCAAAAGTCCGCCGATGCCAAGCTCGAGCTGCCGCCGGGCCAGCCCCAGCCCGAGGCAGGCGTGGGGCCCGACGCCGAAGGCGATGTGCTTGTTCGGCTGGCGATCGATGTCGAAGCGGTCGGGATCGGAGAACACCTCCGGATCGCGATTGGCGGCGGCCAGGGAGACAAAGACCAGCTGGCCCTTTTGGATCTGCTTGCCGCACAGCTCCAGGTCTTCGGACGCGATGCGGTAGGTGTTGGGCGCCGCCGGGTTGCAGCGCAGCGCCTCTTCGATTGCCGCCTTGAGCAGAGCCGGATCCTGGCGCACGCGGGCGAGGATCTCCGGCCGCGACAGCAGCTCGTACACCGTATTCCCAATCTGATCTTTTACCGTGGCCAGGCCCGCCGCCAAAAGATCGATCGTGTTCGCCACCAGCTCCGCGGTGCTCATCTTGCCGTCTTCCTCATACGAGAGCAGCAGGCTGATAAGGTCGCGTCCGGGGTTTTTGCGCCGCAGCGCGATGGTGTGGGTCAGGTACGCCTCCATCCCGAGCATGCCTTCGTTGGCTTCACGCGCGACCTGCTCGATGTCGGCCAGGCTGCCGCCGAAAAAGCGCGCCATGGCATCGGTCCAGCCCTGGAACTTGGCGCGATCTTCTTTAGGAATATCAAACAGCTCGGCCATGGTAATCGCCGGCAGCGGCTCGGCGAACTCGGTCACGAGCTCGATGCCGGTCTTGCCTTCCATCTGCGCCAGCAGCGAATCGACGATGTTCACGATGATCGGCCGGAAGGTGTCAAGGGCGCTGGTCGTGAAGCCGTGGCTTGCGTGCTTGCGCAAGCGGACATGCTCCGGACCGTCGATCATGAACATGAACTGCTCGGTGACCCGCAGGTAGTCTTTGACGATGCTCACGTCGCGCCCGCGCAGCATCAAGGCCGCCGACGCCATGGTGCGCACCGAGCTCAGTCGCGGATCGCGCAGACAGGCGGCAACATCGCTGTAGCGAGTGACGAACCAAGAAAATATCGATGGCGCCCAGTGAACCGGATCGTGCTCTTGCAGATGCCGATATAGCGGATAGGGATTGGCAAGATTTTCGGGATGAACAATATCAATGATCATCGGTGCTCCTTGGATACCGTAGGCGTATATGGTGGCGGCGCAGTCAGGCCAACCGGGATAGTTTCGCCGACCTGCCGCGCGATATCAAGCTGGGGAACAATGTGAGCGGGCTCACGCGGCCGAAAAAGGAGGGCCGGCAGAGTCCTCTGTCTCATCGCGGTTTTGCCACGGCCTGCCTATTCCAGTTCGAACGCGACGGTGACCTTGGCGTTGACGGTGATGAGGCCGACGCCGCCCGGGCTGTCGGCAGAGCCGCCGCCGCCGGCCTGGGCGATGTTCTGCGAGTTGCCATAAAGAGCGCCGCGGGAGTTGCTGCTCCAAAAGGACCAGCTGTCGTAGTTCTCCGTGATGGTGTGCGGTTTGCCGACTCGCTGCCCCAGACCGCGGGCCATGTCGACCGCCTTTTCGGCGGCGGCCTTTATCGCCTGGGCGCGCGCCGCATCGCGGTGCTTGCGCAGCTCTGAGGTGCAAAACGCCGCGCCCTGAATGCTGGTCGCCCCGCTGCGCATCTCCGCGATGAGCAGCTCTTCGAACCGCGCCAGGTTCTTGAGGCGGATCGAGATCGTCCGCCGCGCCACGAACTCCTTGAACTGGTTTTTCCCGTTTACGTACTCCATCTGCTTTTCCAGCGTGATCTGATCCGTGCCGATGTCCTTGGCATCGACTTTGAATTCCTTGGCCAGGGCCACCACGCGCTGGACCTGCTCGGCGTTATGA
This sequence comes from uncultured Myxococcales bacterium, assembly GCA_937879845.1. Taxonomy (GTDB): domain Bacteria; phylum Myxococcota_A; class Polyangia; order Palsa-1104; family JAEUJZ01; genus CALFML01. Next base: position 14,164 of record CALFML010000902.1, on the reverse strand, counting down.
CGGGCCGCGGCGGCGATGTCCTTGTCGCCGCTCTCCACGCCGAAGGTGATGCTCACCTCGTCGGGGGCGACGCGCACATCGGCATCGCCGGTGACGGTGATGAGGCGCGGCTCGGCATCCGCCCGCCCGGTAAGGAGCGTGAGGGGAGCCAGAAAGAACAGAAGGAACGGGGCAGTGCTAAGAGAAACCAGCGATGAAGTACGCGGGGAGAAGTGCTTGCGGCAACCATGGGTCGGAGATGAAGTGCGCATGCCCCTATCATCTCTTTAGTGCGCCTCCGCAGGTAGCATAAAAGGCGGCGCCGTAAGCTGGCAGCGCCGCCCGCGGGCCTTCCCGCTCAGAGCCGGTACTTACCGACCTGCTGCGAGATGCGCGCGACCTGTCCGGTGCTCAGCTCCGACATGCAGGCGTCGTCGGTGTAGTCCATGTAGTTGTGGATCGGGTCGTTGCCCGGATACTTGCTGCCGGTGCAGGTGTTGCGGTTGAGCGGGCAGCCAAAGGCCGCGCTCTTTTCCGCCGCGGTGTCGGATACCGAGTCGCCGTTGTTGCTGCAGCCGCCTTGGAACGTGTGGTAAAGGCCTAGCCAGTGGCCGACCTCATGGACCGCAGTGTAGCCCAGGTCATAGGGAGCTTCCGTGCCGCCGGGCAAGGAGGAGTACAGGATGACCACGCCGTCCATCTTGGGCGCGGACGCATAGTCGGAGGGGAACGTCGCCCAGCCGAGCAGACCGCCGCCGAGGTTGGCGGTATATAGGTTCAGGTCGCCCTTGCTGCCCTTGCGCAGCGTATTCTTCATGTTGGTCTCGGCCGCCGTGCCGTCGGTCATCGTGTACCAGGTGCTGTTGGTGGTACGGTCGGTGCCCGCAAGCTTGAACTGGATGCCGCTGTTGGCATCGCCGTAGGCCTTGTTCAGGACCGCGATCTGATCCGCGATCTGCGAGTCGGGAATATCGCCGTTGGCGATACCGGTGCCGCTGCGGATGACGTGGAAGTAGACGTTTATGGTCTGGGTGGTGGCGCTAAAGCCGGCAAAGCCGCGCATCTCTTCTTGGGATTGCGCGACCTCGGCGGCGCTCACCTCGCGGGTGGAGCACTTGCGCGTGCGCACGGCAGCCGTCTCCGAGAGCTGGACGCCCTCCGAGTACACGTCGTTATTGCTGCTGCTGTCTTCCAGCGGCTGCCCGCAAGCGCCGACGAAGAGCGCGGCGCCCAGTAGCGCCACGGAGCGAGTCGTAAGAGCGGTGAAACGGGCGGTGCGGTTCGACATCGTAGGATCTCCCTGCATCGGTGTGAGCGTGAGGTGAAAAAGCCGATGAAAAAGCCTGTGAAAAAGCCTATTTGCAGCTTGCATGCCAGAGATGCCGCGTCCTTCGCGCCGGCCCGCTGCAGCGCACCGTTTTCCCGCGCGCAGCCTCTATCCAAGGCCAAACCGCAGCGCGCTTGCGGCTGCCCCACCCAGGGTGGGAGCGACCGCGATTGCGCCCTGTATGGTGGGGAGTGTCCCCCCCGCTGCGGCCACTGCAGCCGCCGGCCCCGCTGTCAGAGCGCGGAACTACTGTGCGCCCAACGCTCGTCCACCGGACGGCATCAAGGAGCACAGCATGCGCAGCTCACCTCGCAGCCCCCTTTTCCGCATCTTCTGGTTCTCTCTGCTTGCAACTCTCCTTATAGCTCCGGGCTGCGGCGCAAGCGATACGTCCCTGTCACCCGCTCCTGCTTCCGGTTCCGCTGCGTCCGCGCCTGCGCCCGCATCGCAAGAGTCGCCGCCGCTGCAGCTTGTCCATGCCGCCGGTCCCGAGCTGTGCGGCAGCGCCGGCGCGTACTGCTGGGCGGGCGGACTCGGGGCAGCGCCGTCCTTGCATCGGGTCTGGGGGATCTCGGCCAGCGATCTGTGGATCGTCGGCACGCGCGGCACGCTCCTGCACTGGGATGGCATAAGCTGGTCGCAGCTGCCGCCCGGTATGCTCAGCGCGGATCTGCACGGCATCTGGGGCAGTGCGGCAAACGATGTGTGGGCGGTCGGCGATGCCGGCACCGTGCTGCACTGGAACGGCAGCACGTGGAGCGTCAGCGCGCCCGTCACCGCCAGCGCGCTCTATGCCGTCTGGGGCAGCAGCGCCGGCGATGTCTGGGCGGTCGGGGATGGCGGCGCCCTGCTCCACTATAACGGTACAAGCTGGGTGGTGAGTGCGCTGGGTCTGACCAACCGCTTGAACGGGGTCTGGGGCAGCAGCGCCAGCGATGTCTGGGCGGTCGGCGCCTGGGGCCTCATCCTGCACTATAACGGCACCTCTTGGAATGAGACCGCCAGCTCGGTCATCGACTCGCTGATCGGGGTGTGGGGCAGCGCCGCCAAAGATGTCTGGGCGGTGGGCGCAAGCGGCGCGATGCTGCACTTTGACGGCGCCACGTGGTTCGACTCCTCGCTGATGATGGGCGACGTCACCGACGTAGCGGGAGTGAGCTCCGGCAATGCCTGGGCGGTGAGCACGAGCGGCCGCGTGCTTCAGTATACCGGCGCCGCGTGGAGCGACAGCGGCCTTCTGAACTGGGGCGGCGGGCGATTGAACGGCGTATGGACCAAGGGCAACCTGGCATGGGTCGTGGGCGATGGAGGACTCATCTACAAGTGGGACACCACGGCGTTTCAGGCTTTTGACATCGCCAGCCGCGGCAGCGGCGTTCACGCCATGTGGGCGGCCAGCCGCAGCGAGGCCTGGGCCGTCGGCGATTCGGGGTTGGCGCTGCACTTTGACGGCAGCGCCTGGACCGCGATCTCGGGCACCGGCACTAATCCCTTGTACGCGGTCTGGGGCAGCAGCTCCCGCGATGTCTGGCTGATGGGGACCTACGCGGCGTATCACTGGAACGGTACGGCGCTGAGCACCGTGACCCTGCCGATCGGCACGGCGATAAACGACCTGTGGGGCACCGGTCCGAACAACGTCTGGGCCGTGGGCGACGGCAAGGTCCTGCACTATAACGGCACGAGCTGGCTCCCCGTCGATCCCGGCACCGGCGGCGGCAGCATCAACACCGTCTTTGGCATAAGCGGCATCGACCTGTGGGTCGCCGGCGCGGCGCTGACCCATTTCAATGGGCTCGGCTGGTCCGCGCCGGTGCGCGCCCCGACCCTGTTAGACGAGCTATGGGGCAGCAGCGGCAGCGACCTCTGGGCGACCGGCAGCGGCAAGCTATGGCACTATAACGGCGCCGCGTGGGCGCAGGTCTCAGAGCGGCTGGTCTACGGCGCCAACTGGAACAGCGTCTGGGGCAGCGGCGCCAGCGATGTCTGGGTCGCCGGAGGCGGCAGCAGCAACGGGCTCATGCACTTTGACGGCCGTACCTGGATGCAGGTCGCCGCGCCCGGTTCGATCACCGCGATGACCGGTGCCGCGGGGGACCTGTGGCTGGCCGCCGGCAGCAGGATCTACCGGCGGCTATAAGCGGCGGCTCCGCATGCGGCTCAGCTTCCTCCCTCGCACGCTTTGGGGGTCTCGTGCACCGGGACGGGATGCTGGCTGTGGACCGCCTCCGCTTCCGTCGTAAGCACGGTGGTCGCCGACAAGAGCTGATTCTGCAACCCGTCGAGAAAATCCAGCATCAGGTCCGGCGCCTCGGCAAGCTCGCAGACCCGCGTACAGAGCTGGTGGTGGATGGCCCGCAGCTGCGCCCGCGCCGAGTCTTCGGTGCGCGCCATCCCGCCGCTCAAGACCCCCGGCCGCGTCTCCTGTCCCGGCGCCGCCGCTCCCGCACGTCCATCGAATAGATCATGGGCCAGCTGATACCAGCGGCCGAACAGCCGCCCCACCGCAGCCCACGCCGGCGCATGCATGGCGCCGGCAGCGATCGCCGCCGCCTCACCGGCCATGGCGAATAAAGCTCCGGTCTTCATCCCGTGGTAGCGCTCCAGCATCTCCGGCGGGCTCCAGGTCGCGACGCTGTCCAGCTCCGCGATTCCTTCCTGCTCCAAGCTCTGGCTGCCGATAAGCCCCGAGCACGAGCCCGTTGCCCGCACGAGCAAGCGCACCAGCCGAATCGCCCGCGGCGACATGGACTGCGGCACATCGCTCAGGATCTCAAAGCCATGCGCCAAGAGCGCATCCCCGACCAGCACTGCCATGGGTTCGCCGAAGACGACATGGACCGTCGGACGCCCGCGCCGCTCGTCGGCGTCGTCGAAACACGGCAGATCATCGTGCACCAGCGAGGCGATGTGGCACAGCTCCACCGCGCAGGCGGCGCGCGCCGCCAGATCGAGATGCGGCGAGCGGATGCCGCAGGCCTGCGCCACATGCAGGAGGAACTGCGGCCGCAGGCGCTTACCACCGGAAAACACGGCATAGCGCATGGCCGTATGCAGGGGTGCCGGAGAGGCTTCGGCGGGCGGCAGCAGCCGATCCAGCCAGGTCGTCAAAAGAGCCGCAGTGGCAGCAGGGGAGACCAGAGACTCCCGCAAGATGGCATCCGGTATCATGACGCTTCGTTGCTCCATAGCCTGACGCCTAGGATCCGGGCGCGACATCGGCGCGGCGGACCCGGGCGTCAGAATCCAGAACGGCAGCGGCATGATCGACGCTGACCAAATAAGTACTGTTTGCAGAGAAATGACGGATCATGCGTAATGTGGCGGCGGCAGCTGCCTAGTCATGGGCGCAGCCAATCTCGACGTGCTCCAAAACACCAAGCGCGTCGGGAGCCTGGACGGCGACCGAGTAGTACAGGCTGACAAGGTAGGAGATGATCGCCCGCTCGCTGATGGTGAGGAAGCGGACCGACAGGCTCGGCTCATGCTCATCGTGCAGCTCTGCATGATGAAGGCCGATGACGCCCTGGTTCTCTTCGCCCGTGCGCAGCAGCAGGATCGAGGTTGTGCGCTCTTGGCTGATCGGAATCTTGTCGCACGGCAAGATCGGGATGCCGCGCCAGGCGGACATGCGGCTGCCGTCGACCATAACTCCGGCCGGAGCGATGTCGCGGCGGCTGCACTCCTGCGCGAACGCGGCGATGGCGTGCGGGTGGGCGAGGAAAAACGCCGGCTCCCGCTGCACCTTGGCGAGCAGCGCGTCCAGGTTCTCAGGCGTCGGTCCGCCGCTGCCGGCATGGATGCGCTGCGAATCGGCCACGCGGTGCAGAAGGCCCAGCGCGGGACTATTGACCAGCTCGTGCTCCTGCCGTTCCTTGAGCGCCTCGATCGTCCGGCGCAGCTGCTGCTCGGTCTGATTCATCGGCTGGTTGAACAGATCCGCGACGCGAGTGTGGACCTGCAGGACGGTCTGAGCAACGCTCAGCTCGTACTCGCCCGCGGCGCTCTTATAGGCATCGACCCAGGGCAAGCGCTGGAGCAGCCAGCGCCCCAGCGACCCTTGCGCCGGCAGAGGGGGCCTGACTGCCGCGGCCAGCTGATGCGCTGCCGCCTGATCAAGGCCGGTCTGCTGATACTCTACATTCCGCACAAAGTTGGCCTTCACTGAACTAGACATGCCTGACCTCTCTCCCGATTCTCCCGGCTTGGCGATCCGCCTCTCCACCCCTGGCCGGCGATTGATGCAGCAAAGGGGATGCCGAAGTCGGCACGCCGCGCCAACCTCCAGCGACTGCGGCGCTCACCGACTCCACACCTGGTAAGGAGTGCGAATCGGTCTACATGTAGGAGTGACTGCGGGTAGCTATTTAGCGCCGAGCCGCGGCCTACGTACGTGCATACGGCCGACGAGCTCCCCTCAGGGAGAAATGTGTTCCGGACATGTGCGGAGCATGTGCAGGGCCGCCGATGCCGGGCGCTTTAGGCAGGCGTTTCATGGGGTTGCCGGCGATGGCCCCCTGGAACACATTCCAGAGTGTTCCAGGGCATGGGGACAGATGTGTCCCGCCGGCTAGCGAATCGCCAGATCTTCAGACCAGTGCGGCACGACTTTGCCGCTTCTGGACGATCGACCGGCAGCCCCGCGTGGTCATCGCGCCTCATGGGCGCCGATGTCGCTGGCCTTGCCGCGGGGCCGCAGATTCCCAAAATAGTCCGTTCGCAAGGAACTGCTGGACCTGTCGATGCAGCAGGAATTGTTCATCATGCCGCCCTCGAGTCCGTAGTCGATTCCACCGACGGCAATGAACATGGGATCCTCGCGGATTCCTATAGCGCTGTCGCCGCGCCCCACTGCCGTGTTATGGAGCCGGCAGTTTTGCAGCTGCGAGCTGCCAAGATGACTATTACGAAACACGATCGAGTCACTGATCGTGACGCCGGAGCTGCTGCACTCGACTCCCGCGGCGACCTCGGAGCTATTGTCGGCCACGGTGTTGAAGCGGAACGTCCCCGAGGCGGTTGACGAAAGCTTGATCGCAGGCAAGGCGAGGGAGTGGTTGCGGACGATGTAGCTGCTAGTCACCACGTAACTCTGGCTGCCGCCGATTGCCAGCGCGCCGTTCCCGTTGTCGGCGATAAGGACTCGGTCGATCTCAAGGCTGCAGTTGGAGCTTAGGAGTCCGATGTCGCTGCAGTTCCGCACGCTGCTCTTGTGCAGGGTCAGGCCCGTGGCGCCGTTGCCCTGGCAGATGAGCCCGGCCTTGCCGAACATGATGTCTACACCGCTTATGACGACGCGGGCGGAGCCGCTCACCACCACTGCATCCGTGACGCCGCCGCCCTGGAACTGCGCTCTGCCGCCTTGTCCGGCCGGTCCGAAGATCTCCACATCCCGATCGGCAACAGCAAGAGTGCCGTAGTCGTGGGGGCTCGCCATGAGGCGGATTACGCGCTTGCGTACGCCATCGATCCGCGGCAGCGCTTCGGCGACTGTGCACAATGAAGAAGCGGGGGCATCGCCGCTGCCGCTGCTGCCGCAGGCTCCGCCGCGATTGTCGACGTACACGACCTCGGCGGCGGGAATGCAGGTGCCGCCGTCTCCGGAGCGCAGGTAGTCGTCGCACACCAGGCTCGGACAGTCGCTGTGGAGCTGGCAGGTAAGGCAGTTCCCCGTGCACTCCGGCGCCTTGAGATCCGCGGCGGTATCGGCATCGGGCTCCGCGCCGAGATCCGGCAGCTCGACGCAGCGCGAGGTCTCGGGATCGCACAGCTGGCCGCCGGCACACGGACGGCTGGCGCTGCAGTCGGTCAGCCGCTGCGGGATCAGCTCGCACGCGCAGAACAATAGGAGGCCCAAGGACATGACGAAGAAACGGCGCGCCATGATCAGAACTCCACGTAAGCGGTGCGGCCGGTGCGAGAAGATCGCGGCAATAGCGAAAGTCGGCGCAGCGTCCGCCGCTCATAGCCTAGCGATGCCACAAGTCCCAGGCCGGCCAGCACCGCCGCGCCGCCCAGCACGGCTTCGACGGTGCCGGCGGTGCGGCCATCAAATCGGTAATCGCACGGCACACCCCCGTCGACGCATCGCCCATCCAGCGCCAGCGATGCAACGCCCAGACCGCCCACCGCCAGACCGACGACATCCAGCGCGACGCCGAGTCCGATCCGCCAGCGCCGCCCGACGTTGGCAGAGGGCTCGATCGCCGGCTGGGTCAACGCGAATGTGAGCGGCGCCGGGATCGGGTGCAGCTGCGGCGCGGCAAACACCGGGGTCAGCGCGCGCAGGGACTCCGGCGGCGTCGGGCTCAAACCCTGCGGTGCCGCCGGGCCGTCCGGATCGTCCGGACCGGGCGAAGCGGGCGGCTCGGGCGGGAAGGCGCGAACCGGCGCCCGCGGCTCGGGAGCAGGAAGCGGCAGCGCAGCGAACCGCGAAGCGGCGGCGGCCAGGGCGCCGGGGGGCCGCGCCAGGGCGGCGGCCGCGTTCGCGCGCTCGATCTGCTCGTTCAACCGCGCGCGCATGTCGTCGATGACCAGTGCGACCACCTCCGCGCGATCAAAGAGGCCGTGGCTGCCGGCGATCCGCAGCACCCGCGTCACGCTCAGCTTGGGGCTGCGCGACAGGACCAGGGTGAGCCGCTCATTCCCATCGGAGTGGACGACCAGGCGAAGCACCCGCGGCGGCACCGCGGCCCCGGTCGGGAGGAGCTCCACCGAGCCCGCGACATGCTGGTCGGCCGAGCGCACGATGGCGCGTCCGAACGCCGCGTCGTCCGCACTGATCAGGAGCCGCTCCGGCGCCGGCAGGAATGCGCCCAGCTGCGCCCATAGGATAAGAGTCAGCATGCCGCTCTGCTCAGCGCGGCCCGGCGAGAAAACGCTCAGCCGACTCGCGATGGAGCCCTTGCGGGAAGCGCTCGAGATAACGGCGCCAGGCTACGGCCCCATCGGGCTCGCTGCGGTCGGCGCGCAGCTTGGCCGCCCGCGCCAGGGCGTTATCGGCCCGCACCGGATCTTGGCTGGTCGCCGCCGCCCGCTCAAACCAGCGCACCGCTTCTTCCGCGTCCTTGCGCTGGGCGGCGCAGAAGCCCTTGAGGTACTGCGCGGCGCTGATATCGGCGCCGGCCGGAGCCAGCTCCAGGTAGCGCTCCACGTTGTGCTCCGGATCGTCGCAGCGGCCGGCATCGATAAGCTCACCCGCGTGGGACCGCACCGCCTCTTTGTAGCGCGAGAGGCTGGGTACGGTGATGGACTCCCCGGGCCGGAGGAAGACCGAGCTGCGGCCGCCGCCTTGCGGACGGACCTCGACCAGTCCCTCATCCACCGCCACCGAGGTACTGGAGGCATCGATCTTGCTGACGGTAAACCGCGTACCGTGGACGATGACCTCGGCATCACTGGTCACCACCACCAGCTTGCCGCGGCCGGGCAGCGGCGGAACCTGCAGCCGCACCGCGCCTTGACTCAGCGCGATCCGCGTCTGGGTGCGATCTTCTTGCTCGATCGTCACGGTCGCGTTATCCCCCTTCACCTCCGCGCCGACCCGCAGGCGGAGGGTTCCGGAGACTCCGGACAGCCCGGCATGCACGCTGGTTACGACTACGGGGGACGGCGCGGCGGCCGGTGGGACTACGATTGCCGGCCGATCCGCCGGAGACAGCAGCAAAAGCAGCAACAAGCCGGCCGCCACAAGCCGCAGCGGCCGCGGCATCCAGGCCGCGACCAGCTCCCGCAGAAGGTAGCTGCGCCGACGCTGCCGGGCCAGGCGCTGCGCCGGTTCCTGCAGCCGCTCCCAGCCGGCCGCCAGCGCGGCTTGCGGCGCACCGGGGGCGTCGGCCGATCTCTCCGGGTACAGCGCCGCCAGCCCGGATGCGAGGTATCGCTCTTCGAGACTGGCGTCGGGTTGTTGGGCGGCGGCCCGCAGCGGCACCGGCTCAGCGGCAAGCCCTGCCGGATCATGCTTGGCCATGGCGCTTCCCTCCGGCCGAGATCGTTTCCGGTTTAGCAGTAAGACCGACGTTGCAGACCGCTTGCACGGCTTCCCGCAGCTCGGCGCGGGTGCGCGACAGCCGCGCCAGGACGGTGCCTTTTGGTTCCCCGGTGATGTCGGCGATCTGCTGCACGCTAAAGCCTTCCACTTCGAAAAGTAGGAGCGCGGTGCGCTTCTCCAGCGGCAGCGCCGCAATCGCCGCCGCAAGGTGCGTATACTCTTCCCGCTGCGCATTGTGATGCTCTGGCGTCCGCGGCCCTTCGAGCTCACTGAGTCCGTCGCCCGGCGGCTGCCGCGCCCGCGACTGCCGCCGCACCATCCGACCGGCTTCATTGAGGGCGATCTGGGTCATCCACGTCAAAAGCGCGGCCTGTCCGTTAAACTGGGTGATGCAGCGGAACACTTGCAGGAAGGTGCTCTGCACCGCGTCTTCGACCAGGGCGGCATCGCGAAAGATCCGCAAGAGCAGCACCCGCAGCCGCGGCGAGAATGCTTCGTAGAGCTGGCGGTAGCTCGCTTCTTCGCCGCGAATCAGGCCCTCGACTAGCTGCTGCTCCGCGCCCCGCCCCTGTAGGAGATGGCGCACAGACCTGCTCATGGTTCTCGGCATCTTACCCTTAAACCCATAGAGCCGTCTTGGGGCTATCTGATTGCACGGAGACCGAAAAAACTCGCACCGGGCAAAATGCCGCGCGGCATCGGCCGGCGGATCGACGGCGAGCGCGCCTTGGTCGGTTACGCGCGCGCCGAACCGCCGATGTCTAATACATGGGGCACCTGCCCGTGCCCCATCCACCGGCCAAGCCGGCGGAGCCCTCCCCCGCCGCGCGCTTCCCGCGCGGATAAACGCAGCGGACAAATCTCAGTGTCGCCTGTCTAAGACCGCGCGAGCGCGGAAGCGCCGCGGCGCCAGGGGACGCCGCGCGCGGCAACCGCGGGAGCTGCTGCCGCGATCAGTCAGTAAAGTGGTGGGTCTCTTCCGGCTTGCCGCCAAATGAGGCGAGGGCGACGGTATACGTGCGGCAGCGGCGGTCGCTGCGGACATACTCTCGCACGCCGTCAGTAGAGAAAAAGCGCTGCATCGCATCGTGGAGGCGGGGAAATTCTTCCAGAAGACCGGGGTGCAGCGGCATCACCGACTCCAGCGCGTAGGCCATGCGCACATCGGCCAAGGTGTAGCGGCCGGGCTGGATCCAGTGCGCGGGGCCGGCGCCGACGCGGACGAAGTAATCCTGCAGCTGCTCGAGCTTTTTGCGCAGAGCCGGGCGGTGCTCGGTGCGGCGCTCGGCGAAGCGGGGATCCCAGAAGAGCGTGCCGAGGTCCAGCAGCAGATCCCCGGCGGTCTCTGTCACTTCGTCGATGCGCGCATCCTCTTGCAGCGTCGCGCCGTAAAGGCCGACCCGGCGCGCCACATATTTGTAGATCGCCGCCGACTGACACAAAAAAAAGTCGCCGTCCTGCAAGATCGGCAGCTGCCCGAGCGGCGTGCTGGCCAAAAATCGCTGCTTGCCGCTCGGGGTCGGCCAGACTGCGATGGGGATCTCTTCGTAGTCGTAGGGGACGCCGGTGAGCTCCAGCATGAGCCGCACGGGCTCGGCGCGGCCGCGGACGGCGAAATAGACTAGCTTGAGCGGGGTGCAAGTATGGCTAGTAGACATGGGATGGTGTGACCCTAGCAGAATCGGCCGCTTATACCCAGCCGGAAGCGTGCAAGCCCGCGGCAGGTGGAGCTATCTGGTTCCTATTCGGAAACCGCAGCTGGGAGTCTCGCCCGGTGCGGCGCTCGTCCGCAGCGGCCGTAAAGGACGGACGACGAGATGAGCGGCCGGTAGTAAGTTGCCGGTTGGGAGCTAAACTACGCCGCGCAAAAGACCTGCTGGTTCGGGCTGCGCCGCGGGTCCTGTCACCTTCTGCGGCACCCCGCTGCTGGCGCAGCAGGGCCCCTGCCTCCGGTGCCACCCGCTCTCCTGACCATAACGTCGGGGTTCAACTGGGGCGCGGTCTATCTAAAGTGATCGGGGCCGTGGCCGTGCCCGGGACCGTGCTTCCAGCCGTGGCCGTGCTTCCAGCCGTGACCGTGGCCGCGTTCGTAAATTACCGGCGGCGGCGGCTGCACGACCACCACCGGTGCCGGCCGCACCACTACCGGCGGCGGGGCGGGCTGGACCACGACGCGGGGCGGCGGTACGTAGACGGGAGCCGGGGCGGGCTGGACCACGACGGCGCCGTGGTGACCCCAGTGTCCCGGGTAAAATACGTACTGACCGCCTTCGTTGACCCAGCGCTCCTCGACCCAGACCTGGCCGCTGGCCGGCGGGAGATCATAGCGTCCGGCGACCCAGACATGGCGGTCGCCGCCCCATTGCCAGTAGCCCGGCACCCAGACATGGCGGGGCGACGGGGCGACGGCGCGGACTTCGACCCGCCGCGCGGGAGGGGCGATTCGGACGCGCACGACCTGAGCTTCTGCTCGCGGGGTCGCAGCCAGCAAAAGAACGAGTGCGGCTAGAAGTTGCTTTTTCATCGGAGAACCTCTCTTGCTGATCCTGGTGGCGGTTCGCATCTACTTTGACAGATTTAAACCGCGCTTATTCGCGGCATGGGCAATAAGTGCGTAACGCGCGGGATTTCTTGTCGTTTCCGCTGCGCTGCTCACCACGGCGCACCTTCGGGCTGGAGCAGGCTGAGCGGATACACCGCCCCTCCTCTGGCTACATACTCGAACAGCTCGCGCACCTCTTGTCCGCGCAGCGGATACTGATCGAGCTCATCCAGCGCGACCCAGCGGGCGCCCAGCGTATCTTCGTCCGGCTCGCTCTTGGGAGGGGTGTCGTCCCGCGGGTGGCCAAGGAAAATGACCCGGCAGCGGATGGTCCCGTCCGCCATCGGCGAGTGCTCGATGCGCAAGATTCCGCTGAGCTCAATCGGCACGCCGGTCTCTTCCAAGGTCTCGCGGCGGGCGGCGTCTGCCAGTCGCTCACCGGGATCGACGCGGCCGGCGGGCAGGTAATAGCGCTGGCCGTGCTTGCGCTCGTGCACCAGCAAGAACCGGTGGCCGAGACGCACCACCACCAGGGCGAAAAAGTAGGTCGGCAGCGGCTCACGCGACATCCCGGCATTATACGATACCTACGCGGGGCAAAGCTTCCGCATCGGGGATTGTTGGCGGGACTTTACGCTCCACCCGCAACGCGCGACAGTGCGGGCCTAGGAGCTGCGCATCCAGCGCAGGAGGTTTTGCGATGACGATCGAAGGTTGGAATATCCTTGATGAACAAGCCGGCGTGCTGTGGCGGGAGTACGAGTTTGCCAAAGGAGCGCGAGCGACCACGCTGGTGTTTCGCGGCGTCGAGGGGCTTGTGGTAGTAAGCCCGGCGACGGGGCTCACCGGGCGCGAGCTCGATGCGCTGCGCGAGCTTGGTCCGGTGCGGGCGCTCATCGCCAACAATACCTTTCATCACCTGGGACAGGCGGCATGGCGGGCCCATTTCCCGGACGCGGTGAGCTACTGTCCGCCCGGAGCGGTCAAGACACTCAATAAGAAAAGCGGCGGGGTGAGCTTCCAGTCGCTCCACACGCTCGCCCTGCCGGCCAATGTCCGCTGGGAAGATCCGCCCGGATTCAAGACCGGAGAGTCCGTGCTGAGCATCGGCAGCCGCCGCGGCTCGATCTGGTATAGCGGCGATCTGCTCACCAACATCGCGCGGACGCCGCGCTCGCCCATAGGGTGGCTCTTCGCGTGGACGGATTCGGCGCCGGGATTTCGCTTGTTCAAGCCGGCGGTGTGGTTCTTCGTCAAAGACAAAAAGATCCTGCGCGAGTGGGCGCTGCGCCGGCTCGCCGCCGATCCGCCGGCGATCGTGGTTCCCGCCCATGGAGCTCCGGTGGAGACTGGCGATGTCGCGGCGCTGACCAAGACTCAGCTCGAGCGGCTGTAACCGCGCGACGGCGCGCTTGCCGGCATCACCGCGGACAGGCGCCCGGGCGCTCGTTCATGGTCAGCCGTCGGCCGGCCCAGGGTGTAAGGAACTCCGGATCGCAGCGTTAGAGAGTCTGAACGCACTCGATTTGGCCGGAGGAATCCATGTACCCGTCGTCCCGTTTTTTGCCGCGCGCGCTGTCTCTGCTTTTTGCCTGGCTCATCGCCGGATCGGTTCTGGGCTCGGCGCGGCCGGCGGCCGCCAAGGTCAAGGGCGGATACGTCGATCTCTTGCTGGCGGAAGCGGTCGGCGACCTGGGATCGCAGCAGTATGATGTGTATCGCAGCCGCGATGGGAACGACGTGTTCGTCGGCACGCTGCCGCTCGACCGGCGGCAGGGGACGCTGCTGGCGGCGGGCTTTGGTCTGCGCCTGAGCTTTGCCCTGGACAACGGGCTGCGGTTCTCCGGTGAAGTCTCGGTGCAGGGCGGGCGCCTGATCGGCAGCACGGATCCATCGCTTTTGACCTCTACGGCGATCCGTGCCGAAGCGATGGCCGGGTTCGGCTATCAGGCCACCATCGGGCCGGTGGTCTTGCACACGGCGGGGCTCCTGGGCAGCGATTATTCCTCTCTGAAAGCGAAGCTGGCGCAGGCTCCGGGCGGCGGCGCATCCGGGTTCGCCTCCGGCCCGCCGGTTCCCGACGAGGACCTCACGCTTCAACGCTGGGGTCTGCGCCTTGGCGTGCAGGTCGGGGCGCACGTGCAGGTCGGCAAGCTCGCGGCGCTCTACGCCGATGCGACCCTTGACTACGACGGTCAGTGGCGGACCCGCTGCGGCATCGCGATCGGCGAGCCCGGCCGGCGCCTCCGCTAAACCGCGCCCCAGTTGAAACCCGAAGTTATTGCCAACAGAGCGGGTGGCGCCGGAGGCGGGGGCCCTGCTGCGC
>CALFML010000901.1 GCA_937879845.1 uncultured Myxococcales bacterium | reverse complement strand
CCAGGTGCGCCTGCCACGAGACGCCGACCTGGGTCGGGAAGACGCCCCAGAGGATGCCGCCGTAGATCGCGAAGACGAGCACCGCGAGCAGGATCTGCTTGCCGTCCCGGGCGAACAGGCCGCGGGTCAGCAGATAGGTGAGCCAGCCGAAGATCAGCCCGCTCGCCCCGATCGTCACGGTGTTCGGCGGACTGAGCAGCCAGGCGGACAGCCCGCTGACCACCACCGACCACAGCGTCGACAGCAGTGCGCGGACGGCGCCGCCGAGCACCACGAGGAACCCGAGCGCGGCGAACGGCAGAGTGTTGGCGCTCAGATGCGCCCAGTCCAGATGCAGCCAGGGCGCGAGGAAGATCGATGGCAGCGAACTCAGCTGCCAGGAGTGGATGCCGAGGGCGTCCAGCGACCCGCGGGTGATCTGGTCGACCAACTCGATCAGCCATAGCAGGGCCACCCCCACCCCGATCACCAGGCCGGCGCGGCGGGGCGCGACCGGCGCGTCCGCGCGCACGAGGGAAGTGCTCATGGAGCCAGTCTGCCCAGGACGGGCAAGCCGTCAGTCGATGAGCGCGCCGATCCGGAAGGTGGCCAGCTGCTGATTCGGCTTCTCCTGGTCGTCGTGCTGGTTGTGGAACGCGGTGGTGGCGTCCGTGCCGCACAGCGGAATGATCTTGTCGGGACCTCCGGGGTGCCGGCTGATCCACGAGGTCAGGTCGTAGACGCTGCCGTCGATGGCGGCCCAGCAGTCCTGCTGGGTGTTGTGCTTGGCGACGTCCGTCATCCGATAGCTGGCCGATGCGGACGCCGACCCGCTCGGCGCCGCCGTGGAGGCCGACGGGGACGGGCTGGCGCCGCAGCCGGCCAGCGCCAAGCCGGACCCGGCCAAGGTCGTGGTGCCCGACTCGCCCGATCAGAGCGACAAGAGCGGCAAGAAGGGCGGCAAGGCTCCGGCCAAGCCCGATTTCAAGCGCCTCATCGCCGACTCCTTGCAGCTGTATAAAGCCGGGGACTATCCGGCCGCGCTCGTTGCACTCAAGGCCGCCTATGCCATCCGCCCGGCCCCTCGGCTCCTGTGCAACATGGCGCAGGCCTACCGCAAGCTCGGAGAAAACACCGAGGCGCTGCGCAACTACCAAGCCTGCCTGCGCGATGACACCACGCTGCAGCCCGGCGGCCGCGCCGAGTTGCAAAAAACCGTCCACGAAATCGAAGCCCAGCTGGCAGCGCCGCCTCCCCCGCCGGGTCCGCCGCCGGTCACCGCGGGCGCCGCGAGCCCGATCTCCGACCCCGGCGCCGAGGCCGGCCCAACGCTCGCCATCGACCTCCGGCACCACTGGCTGTGGCGCAAAAAAGGCACGGCGCAGGAAGAGAGCCGCATCACCAAGTACCTTCTGAGCGTGTGGGGCAGCGATGCGGGGCACGTCTGGGCGGTGGGCAGCGGCGGCACGGTCCTGCGCTACCAGGGCCGCTGGAGCGTGAGCGAGAGCGGCACCACCGTCGATCTCAAGAGCATCTGGGGCAGCGGCCCGCAGGACATCTGGGCGGTCGGAGACGGCGGCACAATCTTGCACTTCGACGGCAAGGACTGGCAGAAGATCGACGCCGACACGCAGAGCGAGCTGCACGCCGTGTGGGGCACCGGCCCCAAGGATGTCTGGATCGTCGGCGATACCGGAATCATCCTGCACTGGCAGGGCACGGCGTGGGTCAAGACCGCCAGCCGGACCCAGAACCTGCTGCTCGCCGTATGGGGTCCGAGCGCCACCGACACCTGGGCCGTGGGCACCCGCGGCGTGGTGCTGCGCCGCTCCGGCACGACCTGGAACCGCATCGACAGCGGCACCGAATTAAGCCTATTCGCCGTCGCCGGGAGCGCCGCCGACTCGGCCTGGGCGGTGGGCGAGCAAGGGATCACGATTCACTGGGACGGCAGCCGCTGGCAGCCGGTCTCCAGCCACCGCACCGGCTCCCTGTACGGAGTCTGGAGCGCGCCGACCGGGCAGACCTGGGCCGCCGGTGCGGGTGGACTGCTCCTCCACTTTGACGGCTCACGCTGGAACCCGCTGGCGAGCCAGACCCCGAGCGACCTGCGGGCGCTGTGGGGCAGCAGCCCCGAGGATCTGTGGGTCGTCGGCCTGGGCGGCCTGATTCTGAACTACGCGCCGTGACCCGGCTCACCGGCCAGCCTGCGCCCAGGAACCAGTACAATAATTTGTGACGAAATAGGGGCCGCCCCGCTTTCCCTGCGGCACGCTCATATAATCGGTTGCATTCATGGACCCGTCTATCACTGCGCACCCGACCCAGCTTGCTTTTGCGACTGCTTGCGCGGACGTACATCGCACCGACAGCGTCGCACTCGGGGTTACGGGCTCGGCGCGCTACGGCATCGCCTATCTTGTGCGCAACGACTGGGCGGTGACTGCCGCGACGGTCGTCCGCGGTCTTTATCCCGGTCAGTCGGTGCTGCTGAAGTTTTCCGGCGGCGAGCACCGCGCCCGCCTGGCGCGGGTCGATGTCGAAGGCGACTGCGCCCTGCTGCGCCTGGAGCCGCCGCTGGAGGAGCAGATTCCGCTGTCGCTGTTGCACGGACCGGTGCAGCCGGGGACGCCGTGGCAGACCTGGGCCGCGGCGCCGCTTCTGCGCTCGCCGGGGCACGCCGTGCAGGGCCTGGTGCACGAGCCGATGGGCGAAGATCCGCAGCGCGGGCCGGCGCTGGTCCTCAAGACCATTTCCGGCACCGGCTGGTGGCAGCCGAGCCTCGCTGGCTGCCCCGTGCTCTATGGCGGGCGGGTCATCGGGCATCTGCGGCATCTGCTGGGCGATGCGCAAGCGCAGTCGCTGTGCGCCTGCCCCGTTTCGCTGGTGCAGTCGCTCCTCTTGCTCCCCGGCGATGCCACGTTCCTGCAGCCGCCCAAGGCGCGCTACACGCGGTCGTTCTACGTCCCCCGCCCCGCCGCCGAAACCGAAGCGCTCAGCCAGCTGCACCGCCCCGGTCAACCGCTTGTGATCTGGGCCCCGGAGCGCCACGGCAAGACCTGGTTCCTCGAGCACATCTGCCAAGAGCTCATCGATCAGACGACGCCCTACCTGCTGCGGCTCAACCTTGACCGGCTGGGGGCGGAGGCGTACGGTTCGCTCGACTCGTTCGTGCAGGAGCTGGGCAGCCACCTGGCGGCGCAGTTCGCGGTGCTGCCGGGGGCCCGCCGCGATCTGATGACGGCGACGCTGCGGGTCTGGCGGCTGACCAGCCGCATCGAGCAGCGTCTGGACGCCATCATCGAGCAGGTCTTCCTCCAGCGCGCCCCGGGCCTTTTGTATCTGGCGCTCGACCGGCTGGACGCGGTCAAGGACTCGGTGTTTCAGGACGCCTTCTTCGCCATCGTCCGCGGCTGGATGGACCGCAAGGACGAGGCGCCGTGGAGCCGCCTGCGCCTGCTCATGGCGACGTCGATGGCCCCGGCGTGGATGGCCAAGCTGCCGACGAGCTCTCCCTTTGTCATAAGTCCGCCGCTGATCATCGAAGACTTCACGGTCGAACAGCTCGCCCACCTGTGCCGGCTGCATGATCTGCCCTGGGATGAGGAACAGCTGCGCAGCCTCATGAAGCTCATCGGCGGCCACCCGTACCTCACCCGCATGGCGATGTATAACGCCGTCGCCAAGGGCTACTCGGTCGAGCAGCTGGTCAGCCCGGAGCGTCCGGGCGTGCAGGTCTTCGACGGCTTCCTAGAGACGTGCCGCCTGCGCCTGATGGCTCAGCCGGGTCTGTGGCCGACCGCGGAGCGGGTGCTGCGCGGCAAGGTGCTGTCGGCGCTGGACCGTCTGGTGGTGCCGCGGCTGGAGCGGCTCGGCATCGTCCGCGTGCAGGGCGACACATGTAAGGTCCGGTACCCGCTGTATCTACGGCTTCTGGAAATTTAAGACAATCTGAATGTCTGGTCGCCGCTTTGCCAGAGCGCTGCCTGGTCTGTATCCTGAGGTATGATGAAATACTCGGCATAGGATCATCGACATGAACAACTCTCCCCCTGCAGGTCCGGGTGCTCCGGCCCAAGACGCGCGCGCCGCCAACCAGCGCACCCGCAAGAGCCAGAGCATGTCGGTCCTGCCCGCCGTCGAGTTAGGCGCCCCGCCGCGGACCGCCCTATCGCCGCGCAGCGTGGCGCGCTACCAGCGCATCCGCCCTCTTGGCGAAGGCGGCAACGGCGAGGTCGATCTGTGGCGGGATCAGGACATCGACCGCGACGTCGCGGTCAAGCGGCTCAAGCATGCCGGCACGCCGGAAATTCTGGCGCAGTTCATTCAGGAAGTGCAGACCACGGGGCAGCTGGAGCACCCCGGCATCGTGCCCATCTACGACGTCGGCCGCGATGAAGAAGGCCGCTACTTCTTTGTCATGAAGCACGTCCAGGGAGAGACCCTGGAGCAGATCATCGCCCGGCTCAAGGCCCGCGATCCCGCCTACGTCTCTTGCTACAGCTACGAGTTCCGGACGCACATCTTCATGCAGATCCTGCGCTCGGTGCAGTACGCCCACCGCAAGGGATTCATCCACTGCGACATCAAGCCGGCCAACATCATCGTCGGCAAGTTCGGCGAGGTCATGGTGCTCGACTGGGGGCTGGCGCAGCGGCCGACCGCCGTGCTGCAGAATAACCCCGACGCGGCGGCCGAGCGCGGACCGCGGCCCCTGCGCATCAGCGGCACGCCCGACTACATGGCGCCCGAGCAAGCCATGGGCGAAGAAGGCCGCATCGATTTCCGTACCGATACCTATTGCCTGTCCGTGCTGTTCTACGAGCTCATCACGCTGCACTACTACCTGCGTCCCGCCGCCAGCGTGGTCGCCCGCCTCACCTCGATCCTCACCGAGGAGCCGCCGACCGCGCTCCAGCTGCACCACCGCTACGCCGCCCCGCCCGAGCTTACCAACTACTTCCGCAAGGGCATCGCCAAGGATCCGGCGCAGCGCTACCAGAGCGTCGATGAGATGCTCGAAAAGCTCCAGTCGGTGGTAAACGGCGACATCCCGGTGGTCTGCCCGTGCACCGGAGCCAAGCGCTTCGCCCACCGCTACGGCGATTTTCTCAATGACCATCCCATCATCGGGATCGCCATCCTGTGCCTGCTCGCACTCTTTATGTTGTTTGGCGTATTTGAGCTCGGGCGGCTCGGCTTGGGGCTGCTCCTGCATCGCTAGCCCTACATCGGCGCTGGCCGTCCTCTTCCCGAAATCGATAGTGCTGCTGTAGCGACTGCAGCGACGCCGAGGTCGCGCGCGAGGCCGCGGCACGCGCTCGCGTTCCGCGGCGCCTTATGCACGTCGCGCCGGCATATGGGTCCGCGGAACGGTCGATCGCGCTGCGGTCGCGCGCTACGTGGGCTCGCTCGGCTGTTTCGCGGCGAGCGCGGCGATGCGATCGAGCAGCGCCCGGCCACGCTGTGGATCGGTCATGTGGACAAACGCCGCCATGCCTTGCAGATGGTTCAGGGTCTCACCCGGTTTGGTCGGCTTGCCTTTTTCGCGATTGTGAATCGCGGCGCGCAAGCGGCGGAGCACATCGCGCGGCACACGAACCGCGGGGGCCGTGCTGCCGCTGGGATTCTGATTCACCACAAGCCCCGTGATCTTCTGCCGCTCTCCCCGGCGCAGCACGCGCGTCTTGTCCGGGTGCAGCTGGAATCCTTCCGCCGGCAAGATCTGACTCACCCCGCGCAGCAGCGCCCCGACCGGCGGCCGCCCGCTCTCCTTGGCCTTGCCCGCCGACTCTGCCGGGCGCCAAGAAAACGCCAGGTCATCGGCATACCGCGTATAGGTGAACCCGAGCAGGCGTGAAAGTCCGGACAGCCGGCGATCCAGGCGCAGGCACAGCGCGTTGGTGAGCGCCGGAGAGGTCGGCGCCCCTTGCGGCAGCGCCCGCGGTCCCACCGCGACATGCAAGGTCTTGCCGCGGAACTGCACGAGCTCGCGCGGGGACTCGGTGGCAAGCAGGGATAGGAGTGTGGCTACGGACTCGGACAGTCCGCCTTTGCGCAGCAGTCCTTTTACCCGCCGCCAGGTCACCGTAGGAAAAAAGTCGCGGATGTCCAGCTTGACGATGACCTCCGCCCCCGCATGCGCCTGGGCATTGGTGACGATCGATCGGTCGGCGAGGAATCCGTGCGCCGCGTTGTGCACCGGCAGCCGCTCCGCCACCTGCCGCAGCATCCAGCGCTGCGCCGCCTTGAGCTCGCGCTTGGGGGCGAAGAGGGTCCGCGGCGAACCGTCGCGCTTGGGAATGGTGAAGGTGTAGTAGTGCGCGCTCGTGTCGGTCTCGCGATGGTAGGTGAGCCAGCGCAGGCGCGCCACCGGCAGACCCATCGCCGCGGCCAGCTCGGCGGCTCCCTTGAGCTCCGGCAGGCCGTTATCGCGGGCCCGCGCTTGCCGATGCTCGACATCAAAGCGGTCGGTATCGGGATCGTCTTCCCAGTGAACGCCGGCGCCAAGGTGATTGATGTGGGTGGCGTGGTAGGCCTCCCAGGCGCGGCGCTGGAGCTTGCGGCGCTCTTCCGCTTCCGCCTTCTTCTTGGCTTTGTACTGCGCCTTATCGCGGTCGCTCGGCGAGTCCAGACCTTCGGTGGAGAGGCCCTTGTTGCGCAGCTCTTGCGCGACCCAGGCATCCGTGCCGCCCGCTTCGCCGATGGCCTTCCAGCAAGCCATCCGCTCTTGTGCCAGCTCATCGCGGCGGGCCCGCTCTTCTTTCGGCAGCTTGCCGGCCGGGCGCGGCTGTCCGGGGGCTCCTACCGCCGCGGCGTTCGCCAAGGTAGGACGTACGGCCTTCACATACGTATCGATCCGAGCTGTCACTGCTTGACCCTCTCTGGTCGAATCGTCGCCGCGCGACCGCCTGCGCGGACAGAAGGAATCTCAAGAGGCTAAGGGAGGCGCCGAGCAGCACCACCTTCTCACCAGGGGCACGGTAGCCTCACCGGTTCGCCTTGCTACCCCGCCACGCGCGGGACTAGTAAACGGCGGCCGGCGTCGTTGATTCAGCTACTAGTCCCGCGCGTGGCGGGGTAGCAAGAGCGAACCAAGAACAGGCTACCTTGCGGAGAGTGACCAGCATTTCTTCCAGAACGGCGCAACACCGTTCCTGCGCTCTAGGCGCGTAGGCTGAAGCGCTCGGTACCTCTCTTAACCTCTTAAGATGACTCTGCTTTTTTACACGACTTCCTCGACTTTTTGCTAGAGAAAAATGCGTTCTCGCTAATTTTTTTCGCAGCGCCTGCATGCGGAGCAGGACAGGCGCATAGGTACTGCATAAGGACGGTTAGGCCGCGCTCCCCGCGTCGATAAAGCCCTCTTTGGCCAGGGAGCTCAGGCGGTTAAAGTAGGCCTCACGCGCCTTCTCATCGCTGTCAAACCACAGCCGCTGCTGCCGCTGGGCGGTACTTGTACGCAGACCCCAGATCAGGCGGACCACGCGGGCATCAAGTGATACGCGGTAGACGGTCTCCTGACCTTCCGACTCCCGCCGGATGAGGGTCCGGGTCTCAGCGCGGATGAGCTTCCGGCCTTCCGGTGTCTGACGCAGCCGCTCTTCTTCGGCGCGACGGCGCGCGTAAGCCAGGCGCAGCGCCAGCAGGTGCTCGCAGGGTCCTTCGCGCAGTCCCGAGCGGCGGAACAGCGGACAGGTGCACGCGGCGTCTTTGACCCGGCCTTCGCTGTCAACGCCGTCGATCGTAAAGTGGGTGGCGTAGGTGCGGCGGGCTTCCTTGTCGGCGATCTCGCCGTGGATCTCTACCGCCAGGGTGCCCTCGCCGGCGATCTCATGGATCTTCTGCAGCTTGACCTCACCCTTGCCCGGGCTGCCATCGCCAAGGAGCCGGTGCGCCCGCGCTTCCCGCGGGTTGCCGTAACGCAGCTCGGCGACATCCAGCAGCTGCCCCTGCGGCAGGAGGGAGCGCGGACGATAGACTCCGCGGGCGATGTCATAAAGGACGGTGCCGCGCAGACACAGAAGCTTGAGCACCCCGCGCGTCTCCTCTGCAGAAAGGGAAGCGGCGGCCGAAAGATCATTTAGAGACAACGGACCGCGCGCGGCCAACAGGCCCTGCACCCGATCGGCCTGGCGATCCGCGCCCGGGCCGTGCGCCGGCATGAGCGCATCGAAGGCCGCCACGCTCGCCCAGCCGCTCTCGGTCCATCCGGTCAGCGCCAGCGTCAGCGTCGCCGCGCCCAGCTCCAGCACCCAGAACACCGGCAGCCCCGGTCCGAGCAGCAGCGCCCGCGCCCGCCGCAAGTGCGGCAAGAGACGTCCGAGCGCGAGCAGCCTCTGGCGACCAAAGGTCCGCACGACCGCGGGACTTTTGCCGCGGAACGGCGCGCCGTGTCCTTCAAGGACGATCTCCCAGGGCTCGATGATGAGCCGCGGCGCCGCTCCGGGGACGAGCTCGAAGCGCAGAGCGCGCGGCGATTTTTTCGCTTTGCGGGTGCGCAGCGCGAACAGCACGTTGTAAAAGTCGATGGGGCTGAGCTCGCACTCCACCATCGACAGCGTGGCCGCGGTCTGGACCTGCAGGAAGCTCCGCAGCCAGGCATAGGGAACCGCCAGCGATTGCGCAAAAGCGCCGCCACTGCCATCGCCGCTGCGCGCGGCCGGCGCCGGCAGCCGTGCCCCCGCTTCGAGCAGCACCGGCTGGTGGGCGCGCAGTCGATCCAAGTCGGACAGGAGGTTCGGAGAGAGATCGACAAAGCTCGTTCCGTGCGCCGCTTGGCGGCCGGTCAAAAGCTCGCTGGCGAAGGCGAGGCGGGCGTAGGCGCTCTCATCGCGTGAGAACACCTCTAGCGATACCTCGTCGGGGTGAACGGTCAGAAGCGGCGGCAGCACCGCAGCTGGCTTCTCATCGGTGGCCAGCGATTCGTCCAGAAACGCTTTCTGCGCTTCCCAGATCGCGGCGGTGGCGCGCTTGCCCTTCTTGGCCAGGTAGGCCAGATAGGCGGTGCGATCCTTGCCTTTGTACCGCAGGTCGCTGCCCAGGACCGCCGCGGCGGTGAGCAGCGCGTCCCGCAAGAGGCTCGGATCGCGCACCGTACCGCGGACGCCGACCGGACTCGCTGGAGCGGCGACACTGCGCGAAGGTGCGGCGCCCGTATCGCTGTCCGGCGGCGCGGCGGTGGCTTCATCATTTAGGGCAAGCAGTACTTGCGCGCCGTCTTTGTCGCTCAAAAGCCGGCTGCGCTGCGCGTAGCTGACGGCAATGGCTCGGGTGGCGGTGGTCATGGCTGGGCCTCATACTTCTTCTGCCGGTCGGCGTGCCGCTTGGCGCGTTTGTAGGCGCGGTAGGCGGCCTTGCGCAGGGTTTCGTCCGCGCCTTTTTTGTCGAATGCGGTGGTGCGCAGCGCCGCGAGAGCTGCGGTTCCGCCGACGCGGCCGAGCGCCGCCGCAGCATCGCTCCGCGCCGTCGCGTCAGCTCGGCTGCCAGCCGTCGCGCCGCTTAGCAGCTCGACCAGCGGCTCCGCGGTGCGGGTGGCGATGAGCCGCGGCAGCACCAGGCGGCGGCCATCGGACGTAGCAAGCTCGGTGAGCTGCGGCTTTGGCACCGCCGCAGCAAATGCCACCGGATCAAAGGGCCGCGCCGCTACGGCCTGGGCGAATGAGCGCTCCGGACAAAGCCGCCCCAGCGCGCTCGCCGCCGCCGATCGTAGTCCGCTGTCCGCGTCGATCAGCAAGCCCGCGAGAAGATCCGCATCCACGGCTGAGCCGACCGCGGAGAGAGCGCGAACCGCCTGCTGCCGAACTGCGGTGGGGGCGCCGCTCTCACCAGCCCGAAGCAGCTCGCGCGCCCGCGCCGCCAGCGCTTGCTGCGCGGCGGCATCTCCACCGGCGAGCGTTGCGTTGCACGCCGCCCATAGGAGCCGCGCCCAAGCGCTCTGCTCCGCCGCCCGGGCATCACCATGGCTTGCCGCAAAGCGCTCGCTCGCGCTCCGCTCCGCCGCCGTCAGCGCGGTAAGAGCAGCGCTGGTAAGGCCCCCTGCCCCACCCGTGCTCTTGGCCGCCCGCGCGCCCAGGAGCCACGCCGCCGCCTCACGCGCCACCGGATCCGGGCGACCGAGCAAGGTCACAAGCTCGGCCAACGCCAAGTGCTCGCGCCGCAGCAGCCCGTAGCGCAGCTTGTGCCGCAGCTCCGCATCACGCAGCGTGGCCAGCCGCGGCACGAGCTGCGCCGGATCGCCGGCCTGCGCCAGATACGCCGCCGCAGGTTCTGACAGATCGTCGTTGCGGCAGTCCACGGCCAGGAACTCGACCCGCGTCCGCTCGCCGGCAAAGATGCGGTAAAGCGCTTGCCGCGCCGCCCGATGCACATCGTCATCCCAGTCATCGAGCGCCTTGGCCAGCGCCGCCTCCGCCGCCGGGTCGGCCAGGAAGCCGAGCTGCTGCGCCGCCTCGACCTTTACCTGGTCATTGGTGGAGTCGTCGAGCAGAATCCCCTCCAGCCGCGCGCGGGCGCGCTCGCCGCCCAGGAAGCGCAGGCCGCGCACCGCCGCCCGCTGCCGCTCCACATCGCCATCGCTGACGCTGGCTTCTTCGACTTTTTCGATCACGCTCTGGCGTTGCTCAAGGTCGGTCAGCTTGCCGGCGATGCGCCCCAGCGCTTCGGTCGCGGCGATGCGCATCGGCGGCTCGACCGGCGCCTCTTTGGTGCCGCCGGCAGCGACCGTCAACAGCTCTTGCAAGCCGCGCGGATCGCCTAGTGCGCCCAGCGCCAACAGGGCGCGCGCCCGCTCATCATCCTCACCCGCCCGCGAGAGCAGCAGCAGCGGCCGCAGCGCCGCGACGTGCCCGTGCGCGGCCGCGCCCTCGGCTGCCGGCAGCAGCAGATCGCGAGCGCCGGCCCGCAGCACGGTCAGAAGCGGCTCCAGCGCCGCGCCGTTGTGAATCACGCGCCGGCTGTAACCGGCCACCGCCGCCTTGCGCACCGCCGCATCACGATCGGTGAACAGCGCGCAGAGAAGCCCATCGACCTCTCCGCCCGCTGCCTGCAGCGCCGCTTCCAGCTCCGCGCGGCCCAGCCGGCCGAGCTCCTGCGCCGCGCGATGACGAATCGTCGGCTCTTTGGCCCCCGCCGCGCTGCGCAAAAAACGCAGCAGCAGGGCTTCATGACGGCGCGGTCCCGGCTGATCCGGCGACTCCGCGGCCGCGGCGCCTTTCGCCGCCGTCTTGCCCGGCTTCACGTCGTCATCGTCACCATCGTCGTCATCATCGTAGTCGTCATCATCATCATCATCATCATCGTAATCGTCTTCGTCGTCATCATCGTCATCGGCGCCGCTGGATTTGCTCCCCGGCGCCGCATCGAGGTCGCCGAGCCACGCATCGGCGCGCGGCGGGGCGGCACGGCCGGCCAGATCCAGCGCGGCATTGAACGCGGCTTCGCGCAGCTCCGTGGTCTCATCTTCCAGGCACGCGGCCAGCGGCTCTATCGCCGCGGCGTGTCCGGTCTGACCCAGCACCTCAGCGACTCGCTTGCGGGTTGCGAGCTGGGCGCCGGCCTCGCTCTCATCCCGCTCCAGCCGCGCGGCCAGCACTTGCACCGCGCGCTCGCTGCCCAGGCGCAGCAGAGCCAAAAGGGCGCGCTCGGCTATCGCCCGATCCTC
>CALFML010000900.1 GCA_937879845.1 uncultured Myxococcales bacterium | reverse complement strand
CCAAGCTTCTCACCGGCTCCTGGGACAAGACCGCGCGCATCTGGAACGCCGATGGCTCCGGTGCTCCCGTTGTACTCCAGGGGCACGAGTTACCCGTCACTTCGGTGGCCTACAGTCCGGACGGAAACAAGATCCTCACCGGCTCCATGGACAAAACCGGGCGAATTTGGAACGCCGATGGCTCCGGCCCCCCAGTTGTACTCCAGGGGCACGATGAGATGGTTTTTTCGATCGCCTTCAGTCCGGACGGAAAGCGGATCGCCACTGGCTCCGCTGATAAGACCGCACGCATCTGGAACGCTGACGGTTCGGGTTACCCGCTGGTGCTCCACGGCCACGAGGACACGGTTTTTTCGGTCGCCTTCAGCCCAGACGGAACCAAGCTTCTCACCGGCTCCTGGGACAAGACCGCGCGCATCTGGAACGCCGATGGTTCCGGCGCTCCAATTGTGTTCACAGGTCACGGGTCGGGCGTCACTTCAGTCGCCTTCAGCCCGGATGGAAAGAGAATCGTCACCGGCTCCACGGACCAGATCGCGCGCATCTGGAACGCCGATGGCTCTGGCGCTCCGGGGGTTCTCCAGGGGCACGTGTCATCCATCACTTCGGTCGCCTTCAGCCCAGATGGGAAGAGGATCGTCACCGGTTCGGGGGCTGGGGACCAGACTGCGCGCATCTGGAAAGCCGACGGCTCCGGCATTTCGATTGTCCTCCAGGGGCACGAGTCGCCCATCAGCTCGGTTGCCTTTAGTCCGAATGGGAAGAGGGTAGTCACCGGCTCTGCTGACACAACTGCGCGCGTCTGGAACGCCGACGGCGCTGGCGTTCCGGTTGCACTGAGAGACCACGCGTCCGATGTTACTTCGGTCGCCTTCAGTCCAGATGGAAGGAAGGTCGTCACCGTCACCCGCCACAGCACCGCGCGCATCTGGAACGCCGACGGCTCCGGCTCGCCTGTCGTGCTGGACCGCATATCCGACGTCGGATTGGTCGCATTTAGTCCGGACGGAAAGAAGATTGCCACCGGCTCCTGGGACAAAAACGGGCAAATCTGGAACGTCGATGGCTCCGGCCCTCCTGTTGTCCTCCAGGGGCACGAGGAGAGGGTCTTTTCGATCGCCTTCAGTCCGGACGGAAAGAAAATTGTTACCGGATCCATGGACAACACCGCGCGCATCTGGAATGCCGATGGCTCCAGCGCTGTGGTTGTCCTCCAGGGGCACGAGTCCTTCGTCGGTTTCGTCACATTTAGCCCGGATGGAAAAAAGATCGTCACTGCATCGGGCGATAAGACCGTGCGCATCTGGAACGCCGATGGTTTCGGCGTCCCGGTTGTGCTTAAGGGACACGAGAGCGACGTCCGTTCGGTTTCCTTCAGCCCTGACGGAAAGCAGGTCACCATCGCCTTGCGCGACGAGACCACGCGCATCTGGAACGCCGACGGCTCTGGCGTTCCGGTCGTGCTCAAGGGCCACGCGTCTTCCGCCGGCCTATGGGTCGGTTTGAACCCCGATAGAAAGAGGGTCGTCGCCGGCTTCTTTGACCGAAACGTGCGCATCTGGAATGCCGATGGCGTTGGCACCCCAGTCGTGCTCAAGGGTCACGAGGGGCAGATCTGTTCCGTCGCCTTTAGTCCCGATGGAAAGCAAGTCATCACCGGATCCGACGATAAGACCGCACGCATCTGGATCGTCGCAAGCGATACACTTCTGGCAGCGCTCTGGAACGCCACGACCGATTGCCTGCCCCCAAGCCGTCGCCAAGAGCTCCTCTTAGAATCTCCCACCGACGCCCAAGAGGGTTATGAGCGCTCCCGGCAAGAACTCACCCGCCGCCGCGGGTAGAATGATGCGAGGCGGATTGCATCGAGCAGGCTGGGCGTTATGATGGTGCGGCCCGACAGTCAACCACCTTTACGGGCGTCGAGCGCCAGCGCCGTGTCTGGCATCCTGCGGCCCATATCGTGCCGCAGGATGCCGCTGGCACTGTGGTCTTGATCATTGGCACTCGGCAAGCCCGAGCGCGGCCAGTAGGCCAAGTGAGGGCGGAGACGCACTCAGATTTCTAAAGTTACTCCACTACAGTTCCTTCAGGAAGCATTGACCGAATCTGACGGAGAATGTCAGTCTCGAAAGCGTGCCGAGCCGCACCCAATTGGCCTAATGGTCTCTTCATGATCTCGGCAACCACTTTAGGCGAGACAGCTCTAGCCAGGAGGCTTAGCGCTCCCTCATCGCGGTACCATGGCCCACCATTTCCAAGCGTTCCTACGGTAAGTAAACAAACTCTGATCAAAAACGCCTGATATGATGAGAACATTTGCCACAAGGTGTCTCCAATAATGGGGCGAATCTCCTCGATATTTGGATCAGCCCTTCGGAGTTGAAGATCACTGTTCACAACTTCATTAGTGATACCTCGCATACGTAATTGATTTTTTGGCGTTCTTTTCTGAGATGCATATTCAGCCTCTGTAGCAATATCGAGGTTAAAAAGCACTTCAGGAGTGGCTTCGCGTAAGGCGAGTACTGCGCGCCAGAGCCGTTCCGCGGATTGCTTTCGCCATCCAAGGACTTGCTCCGATGAATCGCCTGAGGTGGATTTGCCCAGATCAATTAGAACACCACTATCGACCATGGTCCGGATGGCATCTTTGAGCTTACCCGCAAGAGTCCGCTGAATTTCTGCACGATTGGGAGCCTTTGGGTCGAGAAGGTTATAACCGATTGGATGGCGTCGAACTCTAATATCAAAAGGGAGTTCCTCTGGTGGACCGTAAGCTGTATTCATTACATAGATAATTCGACTGGGACCTACACGAGCTAATGCGTAGCCTAGTTCTATGAGGACATTTGGGTTTGGCAAGTATTTGGATTTCTTAACTTCATCCTTGGGCAGCGAGTTCCCGGAAAAAGTCATATCGGCTAAGAAGATACCGCAGCGATCTATTTTCTCACAAATGGTGCTCGGAATATCGGGAATCCCGGGTACCCCTTTTGTATCGTGATCGAGGCTGGGTGCGACATAAATCTCAGCATCAGCCCGTATCGCCGTAATTGCACTCTCAGCGGCTTTCTGAATGAAGTATTTGTTTGTCTTTTCCGGACGGTCACTTTGCCAAGCATAAAAAATTGTGAAATGCATTGGTTTGGTATCCTTACAAAGAGCACTCCCGAGTTCAGTTTACTCGACGGATGGATAATAATCTCACGGCATCCATCAGGAAGTACTCGGATGTGAAGGGATCAGGGATTTAGGAGACACACCTAGCGTTGCAATAGCTAAAGGGCGGAAGCTGCGCGACGAAGGACCTCGTCTGAGCGTGGATCAATGTCACTGGCAGCATGTAAAATTTGGTCTACTTTACTACCTCGACGATATAGTCGGATTTTCTGTGTTTGATCGGTCTGTATTGCCGGATAATATTCGAGTCCTACGCGCCGAATAGCCTGGTTGATCCTTTCAGCGACCCTGTTGCCAACGCGCTTATGGTTCTGGGCATCTCGCAAGACCTTCAATTCGACAGTCATGACGCCACCCAGCGCATCAACGGCAGCGGCTAGATCCTCAATGGTCGGTTGGGCCTCTTGCGCTCGATCGGCAGTGACTATGCCCTCAGCTTGAACCGCAGCGACAAGCAGAGCGATGATAGTTACAGGTTCGGGTGCGTTGCCGATGGTGCTCATAGTGAAGGCCAGAGCATAGCTAGCCCATGCTGCTCGTCAAGACTGAAACCGGTGAAAGTTCGATGCAGCAGATAGCCAACCTCGCCGAGTTTCTGCGTCGCGCTAGGCGATTGTGCAGGGCACCTTGCAGACGATTCCACAAAATCGTGCGGTCTGAGGAGGCACCGCATCGCGACCGCGAAGCTGGCCAACCTACCCGTCCGCACTTGCCCGTTGGCATCAGCCCCTGGTCAACAACCGGCTAACACTGTAGGTGCCGTGTTGGATCTGGGCTTGCCCGTCGGCTCGCTCACAAAAAGGCAACGAAGTAGCGATACCGACTTACTGAGCAAGTCCGTGTTGAGGACCGGACCTGGCGGCCAAACGCGCCGTCCAAGAGCTGCATCGGCTCGACCGCCGCGTAGTCGCGCTGCCGTCACCGAGAGGTTTCGCTGATCCAGCCGAGCTTCGCGGAGGGCAACTGTCATTTCGCCATCGTTGACGATGCTCAGCCGCGCCGCGCGGGGGGCGCGGCGAGCGCATTGAGCACGGCGAAGGCACGCTTGACGTGCGCCTGCAGCGAGCGGCGCACCGACTGGGCCGCCCAGGCGTTGATCGCGGCCTCTAGAGCTGCGATCACGATCCCGGCCATCACATCGGCAGCGAGCTGGCTCGGAACCGCGCGCTTTTCGCGATAGACCGCGGCCAGCTCCACCCGCAGCGCCGCGAGATTCTGGGTCGCCTCAGCCCGCAGGGAGGGCGCGGCGGAGAGGACGCGCATGCGCCGCAGGATGCGCTCGCGGTCCCGCCGGTACACAGCGTCGAGCCCGGCGATGAGCGCGTCGCGCGTTGCCTCAAGAAGCGGCCCGCCGCCGAGCCGCTCCGCCACCCCCTGCACGAGCAGCGGATCGTATTCATCCCACAGGACGATGCGCTCCTTGGTAGCGAAGTTCCGGTACACGGTCGCCGGTCCCACGCGAGCCGCGCGCGCGATGTCTTCAATGGTGACGCCGTCGAAGCCGCGGCGCTCAAAGAGCGTAAGGGCGGTGAGCTGAATGCGCCGCATCGCCACAAGCTTGCGCCGCGTGCGCCCGTCTTCGACATGCGGATCCGGTTGCTTAGTACGGGGATCGGGAGTAGACATTATGATAGTAACTATCACTTTCTGAGGGGCACCACAATGGGGTCGATTCGCGAGAAGCTGATGGCGGAACAGGGGATCGTCCCCACGGGGCTTGGGCGCCTCTTCAAGTCGAGCCGCGGGCTGGCGCGGGCGGGGCTCTTGGCGCTCGGACGCGATCGCAACGGCGAGGTCGATCCCGAGCGGCTGCTGGCGCTCGTCCGCGAGCTCGGAGAGCTGCGCGGCCTCGCTATGAAGGGCGGTCAGCTCTTGAGCTATATCGACGCAACGCTGCCTGCCGGCCTCCGTGAGCAGCTGGCGGTGCTGCAGACCGCGGCATGCGCCACGCCCTTTTCCGCGGTGCAGGCCTCCCTGAAAGCGGCGCTCGGGCCCAAGGTCGAGCTGTTCCGCGAGCTCGATGAAGCGCCCGTCGCCGTGGCCAGCATTGGGCAGGTGCACCGCGGCGTCCTGCGCGATGGCCGCGAGGTCGCGGTCAAGGTCCAGCACCCACAGGTTGAGGAGTCCCTGCGCGGTGAGCTGGCGACGGCACGGCGCGGTGCGGCGATGGCGTCGATGCTGCTTCCCGGAATGGGCGCGTCGGTGCGCGAGGTCGTCGATGAGGTGCGCACCGCGCTGTTCGAAGAGTGCGACTTCGTACTCGAGGCCAGCCGGCAGACGCGGTTTGGGACCTTCTACGCGGGGCATCCGATGCTGCGGATTCCCGCCGTGGTGCCCGAGCTGTCGGCGCGCACCGTGCTCACCAGCGCCTGGTGCCCGGGGGCTCCCCTCTCCTCGCTGTCCGCGTCGGCGCCGCAGTCCGTCCGGGATCAGGTGGGCGTCGCGCTTTACGAGCTCTTCGTCGGGACACTCTATCATCAGGGGGTCTTCCACGCCGATCCGCATCCCGGCAACGCGGCGCTCGCCGACGACGGCAAGGTCGTGATCTACGACTTTGGCTGTGTGCGCCAGTTCGACCGCGCGACCGTCCACGCCTTCGCCCGCCTCGCCCGCGCTGTCCGCAGCACTGACGTCGATGCCATCTACGCGGCCTTCGTCGCTTTTGGCGGCACGCTGCCCGCGGATGCGGCCGGGCGTGACAAGCTGCGGCTCATGCTGCGCGGCTTCTTTGGTCCCATGGCTCAGCGGGGCGTGCACGCGGTCGATGCCGGTGCCGGGTTCGAGTCGCGCCAGGTCATGTCCGACAAGGTGTTCATCTCCAAGCTCAAGCTGCCGGCTAAGCTCATCTTCTTGTTCCGCCTGCGCTTCGGGCTGTATGCGGTGCTGGCGCAGCTCGGCGCGATGGCTGACTGGGCGGCGATCGAGTCGCGGTGGGCCGAAGCTCTGGAGCGCGATGATGCGCCGCCGGACCCCGCTCTGCACCCAAGCCCGTGCCCAGAGCAGCCGGGCCCCAGGGGGCTCGTAGGTTGAGAAAGCGACTCCAGCATGCTGGTTGAGTAGCATGCGGGCGCTGCTGGTCAATAGGATGGCGAGCGGCGTACGATGCCCTCTGAACGCGCCGCTCATGATGTGGTCAAAAAGCGGCGAGCAAGATGTCCTTCGTCGCATTGAAGGGCACCATGGTGAGCAGTGCCAGATCGCCCGACCTCAGCAGCGGTTACAGCCATGGACGACTTACCCTTTGTCGCAGTGCCGAGCGCCCAGCCGCTGGTCGTTGGAGTGCGCGTCAAGTCGCGCCGCCCGCGGAACGCGCAGCGGCAGGCCGGGCCGCTCCTATGCGCCACTACAACTTGTGAGGGTGGGCGCTAGGTACAGCACCTCAGTAGCGAAAGAGGATCAAGATGACTTTGGCTATAACCACTAAGAGGATCAGTATCGGCGCGCCGCCGCGATAGTAGGGTCTGCGTCGGTCTGGTTCTGAGCCAGTTACCGGGGGAGTTGCAGAGACGTCTTTGATACCTCTGCGATATAGTTCCTGGCGCGCGATGGCCAGCGCGTCAGGTTGCCAGTCATCCGACTCGACTGTGACCACACGACGTAGTTCATCGTCGCTGAGCGATGACATGCGGCGACGGATCGGCTCATCGTCCTCAGTCATATGTGTCCCTGCTTGCAGGATAGGGCAAGCCCGGACTGAACGGAATAGACTATGGATATCCCACTGAGATCAGCGCCAAAATAGAAACACACTTTCTCGTAGGCGCTCGATTGCCCTGGCGACTCGGGAGCGCCTTAACCCTTACGGGAAGCTCCCCGGCGGACAGCACCTTCCGGGCAACCCGCATAGCCAGACTGGCCTCGGGGTCGGAGGTCGCCGCCGCTCTAGTCTGG
>CALFML010000899.1 GCA_937879845.1 uncultured Myxococcales bacterium | reverse complement strand
CGCGCCAGTAGCCGCGCTCGCGCTCGTCCATGCCGGGGATCTCGTTGCGCATGAAGTCGTAGGCGTAAAGGGCGCGCTTGCCGACCATGTCGGGCAGGATGTTGCGGCCGAAGTCGTGCTGCGTGCCGGGCTTGCCCTCGGCGTCGTGGAGCAGCTCTTGGACCAGGAGCCGGGTGTTGAAGATGTAGTTGCCCATCGACGCCAGACACCAGCCGGGACGGCCGGGGATCTGCGGCGGGTTCTCCACTTTTTCGGTAAACGAGAGGATGCGCCACTCGCTGTCGACCTCGATGACGCCGAACGACCGCGCGAGCTCGATCGGCACCGGGATGGCGGCGACGGTGCAGTCGGCGCCGGTCTCCAGGTGGAAATCGAGCATCTGCCGCACGTCCATCTTGTAGACGTGGTCGCCGCCGAAGACGATGACCATGTCGGGATCTTCGTCGGTGATGACGTTTAGCGACTGGTAGATGGCGTCGGCCGACCCTTTGAACCACTCGCGGCCCTTGCGCTGCTGCGCCGGCACCGCCTCAACATACTGGTCGAGCATGGCCGGCAGCCGCCAGCCGCGCGACAAGTGGTTGTTGAGCGAGTCGCTCATGTACTGGGTGAGGACTTTGATCTTATTGAAGCCGGAGTTTACAAGGTTAGACAGAACGAAGTCGATGAGGCGGTAGCGGCCGCCGATCGGCACCGCGGGCTTGGCGCGATCGGCGGTAAGAGGCCACAGCCGCCGACCCTCGCCGCCGGCAAGCACCAGGGCGAGGACGCGGGGGATGGGACCACGGTGGGGCTGGAACTTGGGGCTCGGGCTCACGCTCATGTTCCACTCTCGATGGTCAAATGGGAAACCGACATAAAGGAAGGACCGGAGGCTGACAGCAGGGCCGCGGTCGACAGCGACCCTGTTTAATATTACTTCGCGAAAGTGCCCTTTGGCCCAAATAAAATTGCCGATAACTGCGCCTAGCAGTTTGCTTTTTTGCCAGCGCGATTATTTTTTGCCGGGATTTTCGGCCGGCTTTCCGGCGGGGGAGTTTGGGCGGCGCTTTTAGCGCGGATCCGGCCTAGTGGCGGACGGCGAGCATGTACAAAAGGATGATAAGGACCAGGGCGAGGACGGCGATCACCACAAGGACCGGACCGCGGCTTTGCGAATCGCTTGGCTCCTTGGTCATCGAGGCGAGCGTGGACAGGGTCGGCACCGGCATCTTGGTCGTCTGTTCCGACGCGCCTTCGAGCAGCCGCTCCAAGGACGGCACGGCGGCCCCGGCGGCGCTGATCTTCGACAGGCTCGCCCCCGAGGGCCGCGACGGATGACTCGGGTCGGGCTCGTTCCACATGCGCGGATCGATGAACGACTCCGGGTTTAGCGGCGCGTTGCCGGCGGCGGCGGGCTTCTTCGGCGCCTCGACCGCCTCCCCGCCGACTTCTTCCAGCGAGGTGAACTTGAGGATCTCGTCCTGAATCAGGTTGTCGATGAGCGAGCCGGTGGGCTTCTGCGGCTTGGCGCGCTGGCGCTCGCTGAGGCAGCGGGCGATGAGCTGTTCGATGTCGCGGTTTGTGACCTTGAGCCCGCGCGAGAACAGGTACTGGGCGATGGAGTCCAGGAGATCCTCGGCCCGCTGGAAGCGCTCCGCCGGATCTTTGGCCAGCGCCTTGCGGACGATCGCCTCCAGCTCCGGCGTGACTTCCGGATTCTGGGCGGTCAGCGACGGGACCTGCGCTTGCCGCACGAGCTGCACCGTCTTATAGTCGGTCTCCCCGTCGAACAGGCGCTTGCCGACGAGCAGCTCGTAAAGGAGGATGCCGACCGCGAAGATGTCGGAGCGGCAGTCCACCTCTTCGCCGCGCGCCGCCTCGGGCGACAGGTAGCTGAACTTGCCTTTGTCCACGCCGGGGTCGGTGTTCTCCAGCTGCGAGGTCGCCTTGGCCAGACCGAAGTCGGCGAGCTTCACCTCGCCGCGCTTGGAGATAAGGATGTTGGGCGGCGAGATGTCGCGGTGGACGATGCCGAGCGGCCGGTTGGTCTCGGGATCGATCATGTCGTGGGCGTACGAGAGCGCCTTGCACACCTCCATGATGAGGTACATGCTCTGGCTCACCGGCAGCCGGGTGTTCTGCGCCCGCACCGAGTCGATGATCACCTTGAGGTTGGCGCCGTCGACGTACTCCATGACCAGGAAGTAGGCGTGCTCGCTGCTCGCCTCCTGGCTCGCCCCGGGCCCTCCCGCCGCCGGACCGGCGTCCGAGACCCCGATGTCATAGACCTGCACGATGTTGGCGTGCTGCAGATGGAGCGCCAGTCGCGCCTCATCCAAGAACATCTGCACGAACTTCTTGTTCTTGGTGAGGTTTGGGAGGATGCGCTTAATCGCGACGTTGCGCTTGAGCCCCCCGACGGTGGACTCGGCAACGCCGCGAAAGACCTCGGCCATACCGCCGGCATCGAGTCGGTCGGTAATCTTATAGCGCTGGTTCTCCATGTACGGGCTTGAACCCTAATCTATCAAAAAAAGTAGTCTCGCTGTGCCAAACCGAGCAAAAGCTGGGCCGGACCTATAGCGAAGTCTGGGCTCACGGCTGACAAAAGCCAAGGATTCTGCAGAGGTGGGTCCACGGAGCGGAAACGGACAATCCTAGCGGGCCGACCGGCCAGAGACCGGGCGGCCGACCGGGCCGAGACCAGGCCGGTAGCTCGCGAGCCGCGGCTTTGTGGACGCGGCCGGATCGTCTACTCCTCTTCCATCGACTCGGGCATCTGATCGGCATCCGAGCCGCCCCGGCCGACGATCTGCGACTTGGCGAGCTCTTCTTTCTCTTTCTCTTCCTTGCAGTCGATGCACAAGGTGGTCACCGGGCGGGCCAGGAGCCGGCGGAAGGAGATCTTCTCCCCGCAGTCCTCGCACTCGTTGATGGTGCCGGCCTTGATGCGCTCGATGGCGGCGTTGATCTTGTTAAGCAAGAACTTCTCGCGGTCGCGAAGCCGCAGCTCGGTTGAGAAGATCTCTTCCTCCATCGACTCGTCGATGGAGTCGCGGCCAATGCTCCGCTCGCGCTCCATGCTGAACTTGAGGCCGTCCTTAGCGTTCTGAAGGAGGCGGGTTCGTTCAGCCAGAAGCACCGCGCTCAGCTGCGCTCGCTCCTGCTCACTTAGCATTGCAAAACCCCTTGCTGACCTCGGTCAGCGGCGAAAGAAAGCCCGTTAAGGACATCGAGCTGGAGTACAGCCTGTGCTTGTGCCCGCACCTGTACGGTAAAAGATCGGTATGACAGTACGCCCAGCAAACCATTGGGTAGCGTACTCTAAGGGTCTACGACCCGAGTGTCAATGGCGGACTTTGCAAGGTGCGAGAGGGAAGGATGATTTCAAGCCGCGCTGGAAGCACGCCTATTTAGGAAGCTCAGCTCGCCTTTTTTTCGCGGATGAGCAGCGGCCGCTGCTGACCGGTTACCACATCGGCGTTGATCACGCACTCCCGCACCCCGGTGGTGGAGGGAATCTCGTACATCACGTCGAGCATGATCTCTTCCATGATGGCGCGCAGGCCGCGCGCCCCGGACTTGCGGCGGTAGGCTTCGCGGGCGACGGCGATGGTGGCGTCCTCGGTGAAGCGCAGCTGCACGCCTTCCATCTCAAAGAGGCGCTGGTACTGCTTGGTGAGGGCGTTTTTCGGCTTCCACAGCACCTCCGCCAGCGCCTTTTCGTCCAGCGAGTCGCACGAGACGATGATCGGCAGCCGCCCGAGGAACTCCGGGATCATGCCGTATTTGATGAGATCCTCGGTGCGCACCATGGCCCGCAGGGCGTCTTTGTCCTCATCGCTGCGGGCGGAGATGCGGGCGCCGAAGCCCATGCCGCGCTCCCCGACCCGGCGGCGGACGATGTCCTCCAAGCCGTTGAAGGCGCCGCAGCAGACAAACAGGATGTCGGTCGTATCGACCTGGATGAGCTCCTGCTGCGGCCGGTTGCGCGCCCCGTCCGGGGTGATCGTCGCGTGCTTGCCTTCCAGGAGCTTGAGCAGCGCCTGCTGCACGCCTTCGCCGCTGACATCGCGCGTCACCGATGGACCGCCGCCCTTGCGGGCGATCTTGTCGATCTCATCGATGCAGACGATGCCGCGCTGGGCGCGCTCGACATCGCCAGCGCTGTTGCGGTAAAGCGCCTTGATGACGCTCTCCACGTCTTCGCCGACGTAACCGGCCTCGGTCAGCGTCGTCGCATCGGCGATGGCGAACGGCACATCGAGCTTCTTGGCCAAGGTCTGGGCCAGAAGGGTCTTGCCGCAACCGGTCGGACCGATGAGCAAGATGTTGCCCTTCTGGATCTCGACATCGCCGGAGCGGCCGCGCGACTGGATGCGCTTGTAGTGGTTATAGACAGCGACGGACAGGGTCTTTTTTGCGCGCGTCTGGCCGATGGCGTAGCGATCCAGTTCCTCGACGACCTCGATGGGCTTCGGGTACTTGGGACGCTCGTGGGCCTCCTCTTTGGAGAGGATGTCGTTGCACAGCGCGACGCACTCGTCGCAAATAAAGACCCGCGGCCCGGAGATGAGCTTCCGGACTTCGCGTCGCCGTTTACCGCAGAAGGAGCAGTGGAAGTCGTCCATACCTGTCAAGAGAGGGTCGCTTTCGCCTCTGAAAAGATTCTTGCATAGTAAGTTCACCGGAGCAAAGAACGGAAGGCTTTTTGTAAGCTTTCCCCAGACTTTGAGGACCTTGGCAACCTGGCGATTGCCGCGGCGAGAACCGCCAGACTTTCTTTTCTTTCCGCCTTCGCTTTTGCTTTCTGCTTTTGCTTTCTGCGCCGCGTCGGAGGAGCGCGGCCCGCAGGGTGACGGCTGGCGCGGATCGTCCGAGGTTACGCCCGCGTGCCGCCCGGCCGATGAACCGCCCAGTACCTAATATAGAAGGGCCGGCTTAGGTTTCGCGCTGCCGTCTTGACGGTCAGCCTGGGCCTGGGCCGCGCCGGCTGCTTGGCTCGTCCGCAAGCTCCGGAGAGCTCGCGGGAAGCCAGCCACTCAACGTGGCATTCGAAGTGGGCTCGGTGGGATTTGAACCCACGGCCAACGGCTTAAAAGGCCGCTGCTCTACCGACTGAGCTACAAGCCCGAAACAACACCGGAAACAAAAGGTGGCGTGCTATTTATCACGCGGGTAGTAAGGGGTCAACCCATAACCTAAAGGTAGGCGCTTTAGGGATGCGGGCGCTTCGGGCGCGGGCGGCTGCGGCGGGCGCTCGGCTGGAGATCGGCGCGCCGCTTGCGCCGCGGCGGGGGGCGGGTGAGCAGCAACAAGCCGGCGAGCAAGGCGAGCGCCGAGACCCACAGGAGCGCGACCATGCCGGGCGGCTTGCGCAGCGGCAAGACCGGGGTGACCTCGGGATTTATGATGAGCTCCGGCGGCCTTGCGGGCTCGCTGTCGCCGAAGCTTTCGGGCTGGGTGTCGGGGAAGCTTTCGGCTTCTTCTTCGGAACCTTCTTCGGCTTCGGGGGCGCGCGGCGGCGCGGCGGCGGTCCGCCCGTCTGGAGGATCGCCGGGGCGGGGCTTTTGGCCGCTGTCGGCTGCGGCCAGGAGCTTGGGCGGCACCCGCGCGAACAGCGGATCGGGGGCCACCGGCTGGTGCAGAAGGACCCGCTCCATGACCTCGCGCGTTTTGGCGATGGCGGTGAGCGCGACCGAGTCGCCTTCGACCTGCACCCGCAGGTAGTGGTGATCGGCGCGGAACAGCTGCAGCGCCATGTCGTCTTCGAAGTTGCACGACTGGCTGCGGTGGTAAAGCGGGGCGCCGCCGCCGCCGGAGACGAAGTAGCGGATGCCCTGGCGCTCCAGATGCTGGTAGGCGTGCTCGTGGCCGGCGAAGACGGCGCGGATCTTGGGCTTGTGCAGAAGCAGCGGGACGATCTTGCGCTGCAAGCGCTCGCTGCCGCAGTAGGCGCCGACGGCGTAGGGCGGCTGGTGGACAAAGAGGAAGACGTGCCGGATCAGCGCATCGGCTTCGGTGGCCACAAGCAGGCGTTCCAGCCACGCCGCCTGCTCCGCGTCGTAGGGGCTGTTGCCGTCCAGGGCGACGAACAGGGAGTTGCTGTAGCGGAACGAGTAATACACCGGCCGCCGGCGGTGCGTGCCGCCGGCCGGCAGGGCGAAGTAGCGGAAGAAGTGGTAGGCCTCGGGATCGCCGCGCAGCTCGTGGTTGCCGAGCGCCGGGTACATCGGGATGCCGTGCAGGATAGGGCCGGCGGCGGCGAAGTAGCGTTGCCACTGCAGATCGTCGCTGGCGCGGCTCACCATGTCGCCGGTCTGGAGGACGAAGTCGGGATTCTCCGGGGCCATCGCGGCGATGACGGCGCGGTGATCGGCGTCGCGATCGCGGTTGTCGCCGTAGACCAGGAACATGAACGGCCCGGACAGCGGCGCGGTGGCAAACTCCCCCGGCGGCGCCAGGGTCTCGGGCGAGCTGTCATCGCCGATTCGCCGCGCCGCCACGACATAGCGGTAGCGGGTCCCCGGCGTCAGGCCCGACAGCCGCACCCGGTGATCGGTGCCCGGGCTGGAGACGAAAGTCGCCCGTCCGGTGGGCAGCTCCACCCGCACGACGCCGGAGGTCGGCCCGGCGGTGAGCCAGGCGACGACGATGCCATCGGGCTTGGCGTCCTGCACATACGGCTCGATGGTAAAGTGCACCGGCGGCGGCCGCCCGGGCTCGGTTGCCGCCGGGCGGAGCGGCAGGGCGCCGCTGTCGCCGGGCGGGGCGGCGATAAGCCCTGCCGCGAGCAGCGCCGCTGCGTACCGGAGCAGCGGGAGAGGTGCAAGATTCCGGTGCGCGCCCCCTGTGGCTAGGAGCGCGGCCATGTCTTTTTAGGACTGTCGAGGGTTTCCAGAAGCTCGACGACCTGCGCGCGCTCGGCGGCCAGGGCGAGCGGGATCGGCATCTCGACGACCAGCCGGGCGAACAGGCAGCGGGCGCGCTGGCGGTCGAGGCGGATCTCGTACAAGCGGTGGCGCAGCGGCTCGGGCGCCGCGGCGGGCAGGCTGCGCCAGCGCTGCTCGGTGGCGAAAAACGATCGCTCCAGCTCCTCTAGATCGATGAACAGGCCGTGGCGGGCTTCCTCGCTCAGGGTCTTATCGGTCTGCAGCCGCTCGCTCAGCGTCAGGATGCCCTGGCGCAGCTGCTGGTGGCGCTCCTGAACCTTCTGGTGCTCGCGGTGGTGCTTCTCGATCGCCACGAGCTGCTCGCTGAGCTCGGACTCGACGCGATCGCAGTCGGCGATGTGGGTGCGCAGGTTGAGCAGCGCCAGCGGCCAGCCGCCCGGCCACGAGATCGTCGCCAGCGAGTTCGCCTGGCGGAACAGCATCTCGGTGCCGCGCTCGAAGCTGAGCGCCAGCTCTTCGCTGAGCTGGCGGTTCAAGGTCAGGGTACTCGCGTCCTGCATCTGCGGCAGAAGCTGCGTCGGCCACCCCTGCCGGTCGATGAGCTGCGTCGGCCGGTCCATGCGATCGAGCAGCGAGGTCTTGCGCTCATGCTGCGGCACGATCGTCGTGTTGCGCTGGTAGACGCTGAGCTTGAGCGTCGTCTGCTCGTTGATCGCGATCTCCTGCGCCGCCGGCTCCGGGGCGGCAAACTGCAGGCAGATCTGCTCCAGCTCCGTGACCAGCTCCGCCGCCGTCGGCCGATGCGCCGGATTTTTCTCCAGGAGCCGCGCCACCAGGACATCCAGATCGAGCGGCAGGTTGCCGTCGCCGCCGCGCTCCGACAGAAGCGGCGGCACCGAGTACAGGTGCTGGTGCAGCACGATGTCGAGCTGCCCGGTAAACGGCGGCCGGCCGATCAGCGCATCGTGGAAGATGATCCCCACCGCGTACAGATCCACCGGCGGCGCCACCACCGCATCCTCCAGCAGGGTCTCCGGGGCGATAAACTCCGCCGTGCCGGTGACCTGGCCGTGGCCGGTCACCGGCGCCTGGCCGATGATGCGGGCGACGCCGAAATCCAAGACCTTGACCCAGTCGTCCTGGCCCTGGTTGCGGGTGAGGACGATGTTCTCCGGCTTGATGTCGCGGTGGACGACGCCTTTGCCGTGAGCGTGCTCCAGCGCCCGCGCCACCTGGAGCATGATGTGGAGCACCCGCTCGACGGGCAGGGTGCGCGCCGGGCTCTGCTGGATCGCCATGTGCAGCGTCTGCCCGTCGACGTACTCCATGACCAAGTACGGCTCCCCGAGCTCGTCCCGGCCAAAGTCGTACAGGTACACGATGTTGGCGTGATCCATGACGCTGGCGGCCCGCGCCTCGCGCAGGAAGCGCAAGAGCGACCGCTCGTCCCAGATGAACTCGCGCTTGAGGAGCTTGACCGCCATCGGCCGGTTTAGCACCTTGTGCGTCGCCCGATACACGACCCCGGTGGCGCCGCTGCCCAGGAACTGCTCCAGCAGGAAGCGCCCGGCGATGACGCGGCCGATCAGCGGATCTTTTTCCCCCGCGGCGCTGACCCGCGCCCCTTTAGGCAGATCGATGAGCTGCGAGCCATCGGCGCGACAAAAGCGTGCCTTGGTGGTGTATTGCTTCCCGCACTCGGGGCACTGGCGCGTAAGACCCATGCTCAGACAAGAGGGTCGCAGCCCTGTGCGCACCGGCGCGCAGGCGATCATGCGTTGCCCTATCCACCGATCTTGCCTCTAAATGCGGCCAAAGTGGCAGCGTCTCCTCACAAAAATCGCACTCTACGACGGCGCGGCCCGGACTTGCGCCGCCTTATGACGGCGCTGCGGTAGGCGCAGGTCGCCGATGTAAGGGCCCAGATTGACCGCTTGGAGCGCAGCCGGCCGGGCGCGCGGCGGCAAAAAATTGCGGTAGCATCGGGCATGCTCGCGATCCATCCGATTCCCTGTCTGCACGATAACTATGCGTACCTGCTGACGGCGCCTGGCAGCGATGCGGCAGCGGTCGTCGATCCCTCCGAGGCGGCGCCGGTGCTGGCGGCGCTGCAGGAACGGCGGCTGCAGCTAAGCGCCGTGCTCTCCACCCACCATCACTATGACCATGTCGGCGGCAACGCCGAGCTCCGCGCCCGCTTTCCGGCCGCCGCCGTGTACGGCTCAAGCGGCGATTTTCCCGGCGGCAAGGAGGGGCGCGTACCGGCGCAGACGGTGGGCCTTTCCGACGGCCGGGAGTTCCAGCTGCTGGGGCAAAAGGTCGTGGTGCTGCACATTCCCGGGCACACCCTGACCGCGGTGGCGTACTACTTTCCGGACGACGGGCTGCTGTTCACCGGCGACACGCTGTTTGGCGCCGGCTGCGGCCGGCTCTTCGAAGGGACGCCGGCGCAGATGCACGCCTCGCTGCAGCGGCTGGCCGCCTTGCCGCCGGCGGTGCGCGTCTATTGCGGCCATGAGTACACGCAAAAGAACCTCTCCTTCGCCGCCGCGGTGGAGCCCGACAGCGACGCGGTGCGGGCCCGCTCGCAGTCCGTAGCGAGCCAGCGCGCCGCCGGGCAGCCATCGGTGCCCTCCACCTTGCAGGATGAGCTTCGGACCAACCCCTTCCTGCGCGTCACCGAGCCGTCCGTCCGCGCCGCCGCCGAGCGCCGGCCGCAGGTGGAGAGACCGATTTCCGCCGCCGATCCGATCGAAGTCTTCGCCCGCATCCGGCGCTGGCGCGACGAGTTCTAGCGCCCGGACGCCGGCGCTGACAGTCAACGCGGGACCGCGCGGCCTACGCGATTTCAAAAAAAGTGCTGACGCACTCCGCCGCCGCTGCCGCGTCGCGCCGCACCTGCGTCGCGGCCATCCCGGCGGCGCGGGCCGCGGCGATCTCCTCCGGGGTGTCGGACAAAAAGAGGATTTCCGCCGCCGGCCGGCCGATGCGGGCGGCGATGGTGGAGTAGCTCCCGGCCTCTCTTTTGGCGCCGACCTCGGTGTCGAAGTGTCCGTCGAGAAGCGGGGTCAGATCGCCGCCCGGCAGGTGGCCGAACAAAAGCTTCTGCGCCAAGACGCTGCCCGACGAATAGATGAAAACCCGCGCCCCGCGGCTCCGCCAG
Source organism: uncultured Myxococcales bacterium (assembly GCA_937879845.1). Taxonomy (GTDB): domain Bacteria; phylum Myxococcota_A; class Polyangia; order Palsa-1104; family JAEUJZ01; genus CALFML01. The sequence continues at coordinate 9,419 of CALFML010000899.1, read as the reverse complement.
CGGCGCAGGGCCGGCTCGACATCGGGATAGATCTCGCCGTGCAAGAGGCCGCGGCGGTAGCCGTCTTCCCAGATCCGCCCCTGAATCGACTTGAGCCCGCGCGACTTGCGATCGTGGTCCATGAGCCACAAAAGATACGGCAGCATCTCGACCGCGGCCTTTTTGCCCTCCCAGGGCGGCGGGCGGCGATCGGCGGCGACGTCGGCGTCGTACTCGCTGCCAAGGTGCTGGGCATCGTCCGTCAGGGCCGCGGCTTGCGCCGGGCTGTGCGCCGCCTGGCGGAGAAACTCCGGCAAGGCGCGGCGGGCGAACGGAAACAGGGTCTTATAGACGAAATCGACCGGGGTGGTGGTCCCCTCGATGTCGAGAAGGTACGCGCTGTAGGTCGCAGACATGCTCTTGCTCACCGCGGTCAGGCGCCGTGGCCGCTCGGGCTGGCGGCGGGGAGGTAGGACGGCCCCAGGCACAGCGGCTGGTAGCCGGCATCGATGCCGCTGTCGGTATAGTGCGGCGTCCAGCCCGCCGGATCCTGAAACAGCCGGATGGCGCGAATCCGCCGCTCGCCGCACAGATCGAACCAGTGCCAGGTGCCGCGCGGCACCCGCGCCAGATCGCCGGCTTCGACCTCCAGCGCCACCACCGGGCCGCCGCGCGGGTGAATATGGAAGACGCCGCGGCCCTTTACGATGAAGCGGACCTCGTCCTCATCGTGCAGGTGTTCCTTGCGGAACCGCGACAGCATGCTCTCCAAGTTGGGCGTCGTCGGTTGCAGATCGATGACGTCGGCGGTCACGTAGCCGCCCTGCTGCTTGAGCAGATCGATCTCGCGGGCGAACGCGCGCAGGATCTCCGGGCTGGTCGCCGAGTCGGGCAGCTCGAAGGCGGGCTTCCAGATCTCGTAGCCGATGTCGATCTGCTGCAGGGAGTCCTTGATCGCCTGATAGCCGGTGATCGTCTTTTTTTGATCGGGGATGTGGAGCGTTGCCAAAAATGCCTCCTAGACTCGCCGGAGAGCGGCTTCCCGGAGAGCTACTTCAAAGAGGAATTCCAGAACTTCCAGGTGGCGCTGCGCTTCGGCCAGATCGCGCCCCCAGGTGTACAGACCGTGGCCGCAAATCAGTACGGCATGCAGGTGCGGCTCGGCGCGGAGCAGGTGCTCAAGCTCCAGCCGCAGCTGCGGCATGTCCTGTGAGTTTGGCAGGATCGGGATCTGTTCCACGTGCTCGTGCGTGGTCACTCCGCGCAGGCCCTTGAGCATCTCCAGGCCGGTGAGCTCGAACCGGCGGGGGCTGCGCCCGCCCGAAGTCTGCGGCGCCAGCGACGCCAGCGTATTCCAGATCGAGTGGGTGTGGAGGACTACCTGGGCATCGGTATGGTGGAGCACGGCCAGGTGGAGCAGGGTCTCCGCCGACGGCTTAAGGCCCGGGTCGAGCGGCTTTCCGTGCTCGTCCACCTCCAGCAGCTGCTGCTCGCCGACCGTACCTTTATCGACGCCGCTGGCGGTGATGAGCAGGCGGAACGGCGAGCGCGAGCGGAGCTGGCTGAAGTTGCCTCCGGTGCCCGGCGCCCACCCGCGGCGGTGAATCGACTGGATTAGGGCGATGAGGCCGGCGGCCGCCGTGGCTTCCATCTGCTCAAGATACCGCAAACCGCGCCGCCCCGCACTCGGTCTGCGCCGCCCCGGCTAGCCGCTTGGGCGGGCTTGGTTGATGCGCCACAGCCGGATAAGCTCCGTCCGGTTGTTCAGTACGTCGGCCAGCGTGTAGCGGTCGAGCACCGCCAGGAACTCGTCGCGCGCCTCGACCAGCACCCGCGTCAGGCCGCACACCGGGGCGATGGGGCAGGTGTTGGTCGTCCGATCGAAGCACTCGACCAGGTTCCAGTGCGACTCGGTCGCCCGCACCACCGCCCCAATGTTTATCTCCAGAGGCGGCCGGGCCAGGCGCACTCCGCCGGTGCGGCCGCGGATGGCGTCTATGAAGCCCAGGGCCGCCAGCTGCTGCGCCACCTTGCTCAGGTGGTTGTAGGAGATGCGGTAGGCGCGGCCGATGTCCGCCAGCGCGGGCAGGCGATCGCCGGGCTGCGGGGGATTTGTCCCAAGGTAGAGCAGGATGCGCAGCGCATAGTCGGAAAACTGAGTCAGCTGCATAAAAGCCTCTGCGGCCCCCGCGGGCTTTTTCCCAGCTGGACGGAGCGCGGGCAGTGTAGCGAGTTGGGGTTGACAGCCTCGTGGTGATCGCTCACAAATATTATGTACTTTACGTGCATAATATTTAACTGCGCTTGCTTCCCGGATCCCAAGGGCCTTAAGGCCCGCCGCGGTGGTTCAGGCGACTCGGAGCCCCAAGAACGCCGAACGGAGCAAGCGTGCCAGCAGGGAGAGCTCACGATGCACAGCCTATACGAGCAGCTCGGCGGAGCCGAGGGAATCGACACAGCGGTCGAGATTTTTTACCGTAAGATGCTAGCAGATGAGAAGGTCCGGCGCTTTTTCGACGACGTAGACATGGACCGCCAGATGGCCAAGCAGGCGGCGTTTCTGACCCTTGTGACCGGCGGTCCGGCGCGCTACACCGGGCGCGACATGCAGGCGGCGCACGCGCCGCTTCGGGAAAAGGGTCTGGCCGACTGCCATGTCGATTGCGTCATCGCCCACCTGAGCGCGACGCTGCGCGAGCTCGGGGCGGGAGAGGAGCAGGTCGGACAGGTGGCGGCGCTTGCCGACTCGCTGCGCGATGCGGTCCTGGGGCGGGCGAAAAAGGACTAATCTCACTAGGAGGGGCGGGACCGATGCCGACCATTCGCTACCAAGACCGGGCGCTCCATCCGCAGCCGGGCGAGACGGTCCTTGAGTGTCTGCTGCGCGGCGGCGTGCCGGTGCCCTGCTCGTGCCGCGCCGGCGCCTGCCAGTCCTGCCTGCTGCGGGCGGTGGAGGGGTCGCCGCCGCCGGCGGCCCAGAGCTCGCTCAAGGACACCCTGCGGACGCGCGGCTACTTCCTGTCCTGCATCGCCAAGACGGAGACCGACCTGACCGTGGCGCTAGGCGACAGCCCGGAGCTGCGCTGCGCCGCGACCGTCCACAGCCGCGAGCTCCTGCCGGCGGCGGTCCTGCGGCTGCGCCTGCGGCCGCAGACGGATTTTCCCTGCTTCGCCGGACAGTTTGTAAACCTCATGCGGCCCGACGGGCTCACCCGCAGCTACTCGCTGGCCAGCGCGCCCGCGCTCTCGCCGTATCTGGAGCTGCACGTCCGCCTGCATCGCGGCGGGCAGATGAGCGGCTACCTCAACGAGCTCCGCCCCGGTGACACCGTCCATCTCCGCGGTCCCGCCGGTGAGTGCTACTACGTCAGCGGGCGCCCCGAGCAGCCGATACTCCTGGCCGGCACCGGCACCGGCATCGCGCCGCTTTATGGAATCGCCCTGGACGCCCTGCGCAGCGGCCACCGCGGCCCGCTGGTGATCGCCTACGGCGCCGCAAACCCCGCGGGACTTTATCTCGACGCGGAGCTGCGGGCCCTGGCCGCGGCTCACGCCAACCTCACCTATCTGCCGTGCGCCCTAAAGCCCGATGAGTCAGAGAGTGGCCCGCCGCCGCCCCCTTCCGACCTGCACCTTGGCCCCCTGGATGCCCTGATCGCGGCCCGCCACCCCGCGCTGCGCGGCTTCCGCATCTTTTTGTGCGGCCATCCGGAGCTTGTCGCCAAGCTGCGCAAGCAGGTCTTTCTCGCCGGCGCGAGCCGCAAGGACATCGCCTGCGATCCGTTTCTCACCGCCCCGCCGCCGCGCTGAGCCAGCGTCGGTCCGCGCCGCCGTCGCGACGCCGCGCGGGATTCCGATTATCCTCATTATTCTTAACTCGCTGCAGCTGCGCAGGAGCAAGTCCACCATGGGACACGTCTTCATTGTTCACGGCGATCTGCGAAAGCTTTGCTGCGATGCCTGGCTCCTGCCGTGCGACATCGGGGCGATGCCGCACCGCCACTGGCTGGAGTGGCCGCCCGGCATCGCCGCGACCCTGCCGCCGACCGTGCTGCCCGCCGCGTGGCATCCCGAAGGGCTGCGCAGCGTCAAGCTCGCCGGCTGGCCGTCCGCCTATCCCCAGCCGTGGCTGACCAATGTCGGCGCCGATAGGGTGCGGAGCCTGGACTGGTTTATCCACGGAGCCGTGCAGTTTATCGATCAGGCGGTAAAAGATCCGATGCTGCGCGGCCCTTATAGTGAGAAGCGCGCCCGGCCGCTGTTGGCGCTGCCGGTGGTCGGCACCGGCTTTGGCGGCGCCGGCGCCCTGGCCGGCGATGTCGTCCGCCTGCTGATTCCGGCCATCACCGAGCGCGCCCGCCGGCATCAAGTCGATGTGGTCCTGGTCGCGTTCGATGAGCCTGCGTTCGCCGCGGCGCAGGCGTATCGCCGCAGCACCCAGGGCTCCTGGCCCGAGCTGTCACCCGCCCTGTGCGGCCACGCCGATCGCCTGGCCAAGCGCGCCGGGCGCGGCGATCTGGTGCTGTTCCTCGGGGCCGGCGTCAGCACCGGCGCCCGGCTGCCGCAGTGGGGCGAGCTGATGGCGCAGCTGGCCGGCGAGCTTGGCCTCCGCGCCGACGAGCTTTTGGCCCTGCGACGCCTTGATTACATGGATCAGGCGCACATCCTTGAACAGCGCTGCGGCGATGAGTCGGCGCTGCGGCAGCGGGTCGCCGGCGCCTTTCACCGCCACCACCACACCTTGGGCCACGGCCTGCTCGCCAGCTTGCCGATCACGGAGATCGTTACGACCAACTACGATCAACTTTTCGAGCTGGCCTACACCAGCACCGGCAAAAAGTCCCTCGCCGTGCTGCCCCACGCGCCGCAGCCCGGCGCCACCGGCTGGCTGCTCAAGATGCACGGCAGCATCGATCAGCCAAGCGACATCGTGCTCACCCGCCGCGACTACCTGCGCTACGACGAGCAGCGCGCCGCCCTGGCCGGCATCGTGCAGGCGCAGCTTATTACCAAGCAGATGATCTTTGTCGGCTTCTCCATGAACGACACCAACTTCCTGCGCATCGCCGATGCCGTCCGCCGCGCCCTGCGTAAGAGTCAGCCGGGCGCGGCGACCGGAGCGGCGGCCGGCCAGGCTTTCGGGGTCGCGCTGGCCCTTTTTCGCAACCCGCTTTTGGAACAGCTGTGGCGAAATGAGCTGGACTGGGTCGCCCTGACCGACACCGAGGAAGAGAGCCCGCAGCTGTTCCGCGATGCGGCCCGCCGGCTGGATATCTTTCTTGATTATCTGCTGGCCCAGGCCAGCGGCACCACGGCGCATCTTTTGGACCACCGCTTCGACGGCGTCCTCAGCGATCCGGAGCGGACTTTACGCGGCGCGCTGGAAGACTTTCTCGCCGCGGTGCCGCCGCAGGCCCTGAGCACGCCCGCCTGGGCGCAGGTCGACGCGCTAATCCGCCAGCTCGGTGGCATTCCCATTCCCACCGCGTACTGGCGCCACAAGAACCGCTAGAACCCCGCGCTTTTTTGCCGCCGCGGTTCAGAACGGAAACAGAATTCCTTTGTCCTTGAGCTTCTCGAACTGCCGCTGCGAGAAGCGGTAGAGCTGCGCCGGGCGCCGCCCGCTGGCGCGGTACTCGTTGAGCGGCGTGAGAATCTCCAGCAGCCCGAGCTTGCGCCGGAAGTTCCGCTTGTCGAGCGCCCGCCCGAGGATCGCCTCATACACGCGCTGCAGCTCGGACAGCGTGAACGTCGCCGGCAGGAGCTGGAACCCGACCGTCGTGTACTCAAGCTTGTTGCGCAGCCGGTCGAGCGCGTAGCTCAAGATCCGTCCGTGATCGAATGCCAGCGGCGGCAGCTCCGACATCGGCCAGAAGCGGGCCTCGGCGGCGTCGCTCCCCGCGGCAAGCGGTCTTTGATCCGCGGCGACCAGCGCAAAGTACGCCACCGACACGACGCGGCCGCGCGGATCGCGGCCGGGATCGCCGAACGTGTAAAGCTGCTCCAGATACACGTCGCGCACGCCGGTCTCTTCCTGCAGCTCGCGCAGCGCCGCCTCCTGCAGCGACTCTTTGCCCAGCACGAAGCCGCCGGGAATCGCCCAGCGGCCGCGGAACGGCGGGATGCCGCGTCGCACCAGCAGCACCTCCAGCGCCGAGGCGACTTTGGCCTGGGCGCTGATCGTGAAGATGACGATATCGACTGCGACGCGGAACTCCATGGGCGCAAGATACCTCAGGGGCTCACGGCACGACCAGATGGGCTTTCTGCGGCGCGGCGCGGATGTGCGCCACCGCCCCGGAGTTGAAGTTCAGGTAGTCCGCCTCGACGCCGTCGGAGAAGATGACGCCGCTTGCCGGCATCGCCGACTCCAGGCGCAGCTCTTCGCTCGGCTCGACGATGCCGGCGACCACGCCGGCGCGCGAGTGGCGGCTTATGAAAGGCTCGCGCACGACGAACATGAGCCGCGGATCCTCCCAGCTCAGGCTCGGCCGCGGCAGGCTCGCGGTCGCTCCCGCGGTCATGGCGAGGATGCCGCCGGCCATGTTGAAGATCGACGACAGCCAGCCGGTGCTGCCGGCGCCGGTGGAGATCACCACGCCGCTTGAGGAGTGCGGCTCGCTGCGGCCGCGCCAGCCGATGCGGTAGCGCGCCGAGACGTGCGAGCGGGCGCCGATGAACAGATCGTTGAAGGCGACAAGGCGCTGATCGTCGTCGAGCCGCACCTCCGCCAGGGTCACCGGGCGCAGCCGGCAGGCGCCGCGCAGCACCGCCGTCACCGCCGCCCGCGCCTGCGCCACCGCAAACGGCAGCAGCACGCCGTCGAAGCGCTCCGGATCCGGGTTTATCGCCACAAGCGGCTGGCCGCCGACATACTTGGCGGTGTTGGCGACCAGCCCATCCTGGCCCAGTGTGACGACGATATCCGTCGGCGCGAACAGGAACGTCGGCGACAGCTCGCGATCGATGAGCTGCACCTTGAGTCCGACCTCCAGGGACTGCCGCACCGCGGTGAGCGCCTTGGCGTAGGCCGCATCTTCGCGCTCATACTCGGCGAAATCGCCGCCGGAGTGCTCGATGTAGAACTTGGCCTGGGCGCGGGTGTTAAAGCGCGCGATGAGCTCCATGAGCCGCGTCTTGCGGGTGACAAGGACGATCTTCTCGAAGGCCATAAGACACCTCCCAATCCCTATCGGATGGTCACAACCAAAGGATCAACCGACGCGGGTCCCTCTACCCGGAGATGTTTCCGTCGGACCTTACGGCCCGCCGAAAACATCTCCGGTCGGCCCAAGGCTGTTCCCGACGGAATTTCAAGCTCTGACCAAGGGATCGCCTAAACAGTCCCAGGTTTTATTTGATGAGCGCCCGCAGCAGATCCGGGGTGACGTTGAGCTCTCCGATCTTCTGCGCGTTGCCGGCCATCTCCTGAAACGCCATGGCGATCGAGGAGCGGGCATCTCCCGCCGGCGCCAGCATCATGACCTTGCGCCAGTCGAGCTCCCCGATCGGCGCCAGCGTGGCTTTTAGCGCATAGCCTTTGGCGTCCGCGTCCTTCTTTTCGTTTTCGACCCGCTGCTCGATGAGCGCGGTGCGCTGCTGCTCCAGCGTGATCTCGGCGGCCATCTGGCTCTCGCGCATCTTCTGGCGCTTCTCTTCGATGGCGCGCTCGGTCTCAAGCTCGCTCTCTTTGATCCGCCGCTCCTGCTCGACCGCGGCGTTGCGGCGCGAGTAGATGGCTTCATCAGAGCGCCGCTGCAGCGCCTCGCGCGTCTCCGCCTCCAGCGCCTTGGCCACCTCCGGGGTCGGCCGCACCGCGAGCAGCGACAGCCCGAGGAGCTCGATGCCAAGGCCGGTGAACTCGGCGGCGCCCGGCAGCGCGGTGTAGACCTCCGCGGCGATGGCTTCGCTGCCGCCGAGGGCCTCGCGCAGGGTGCGGCCGCTCAGGGCGGCGCGCATGCGGGTGTGCAGGACCGCCAGCAGCCGCTCCGACAGCTTCTCCGGATCGGCGGAGGCGTAGCTGCCGCTGCGGTTGAGGGAAAAATCGAGCAGCACCGCCAGCTGCTGCGGCTCCGCCACCCGGTAGGTCAGCTGGCCTTGCACCATCACGGTTTGAAAGTCGGCTGTGCTCTCGGTAAAGGCGAAGGGCACATCGCAGCTGGCCAGCGGCACTAGCACGATCGTCGAGGTCGGCGCGTAATAAAAAAACGACAGCCCTTGACCCTCGCGGCGGACAGCGCCGCGGCGGTAATGGATGACGTAAGAAGTAGGGGGAGCTTTGATGAAGCGGATGCCGAACATGGGAACCTCCTGAATCGTGTAGAGATCACACTAAATTAGTGTTCTATTAACACCTATCGCGGCAGGCGATACATGATGTCGGAGCGCAGCGCGTACTTGACCCCGGTCTTGACCGCGCACCCCTCGTGCAGCAGCCGGTGCTGGAACAGGAGCGCCATCCCGGTCTGCGGCCGGATGCACTGACCTTGCTCGGGAAACGCGGTCTCACCACCTGTGAAGTCGAGCGGCGACTGGTTTAGGTAGATGAGCAAGGTGAGCAGGCTGCGCTCCTCCGGGCTGCGGGCGAAGGTGCCGTCCTGGTGTAAGGCGAAGCGCTGGCCGGGCTCGTAGCGGTAAAAGCGGAAGCGCTCATTGACCCCGACTGCCCGCATGCGCAGGAGCTGCGCCGGCAGGCGGGGGGCGAGGCGCTCGAACAGCTCTGCCGCCAGACGGCGATCATCAAGGATGACGCGGCTGTTGCTGCGCACATCGGGGCGCATGACGAAGCCGCGGCTGGTCGAGATCGGCGCGGGGGTCGGTCCGAGCGCCTCCATGCGCTCGATGAACCGCTGGCACTCTGCGGCGGTCAACACCTCCGGCACGGTCCATAAGAGCGGCTGCGTCAGATCGAGCCCGCAGACATCCATGAACTGCGCTGAGTCCTTCTTCATGCGTAGGAAGAATGAATCAGTCATGGTCGCCTCCTAATAAGTGTCTCTTAAACACTATAATAGTGTCGCCCTGAATTTTGTCAAACCGGCAGCGCTGAAGTTGCAAGCTGCGCGTCGGTGTGTAGGGGAGCATTGCGGTGTGCCAGCGGGGGTCAATCGGGTTGCGCCGCGGGTCCTGTCACCTGCGGCACCCCGTCGCTAGCGCGCCGGGGGCCCCGCCTCCGGTGCCACCCGCTGGGGGGGAGGAATCGATTAGCGTAGGAAAATCACGCGGTCAGAATGAATGAGTCGACTTTCGGGCTGCGCCGCGGGTCCTGTCACCTGCGGCACCCCGTCGCTGGCGCGGCGGGGGCCCCGCCTCCGGTGCCACCCGCTGGGGGGAGGAATCGATTAGCGTGGGGGAATCACGCGGTCAGAATGAATGAGTCGACTTGCGGGCTGCGCCGCGGGTCCTGTCACCTGCGGCACCCCGTCGCTGGCGCGGCGGGG
>CALFML010000898.1 GCA_937879845.1 uncultured Myxococcales bacterium | reverse complement strand
CATCAGGTGCTGACCAAGAGCGTGCCACCCGTCCTGGCGCTCATCTGGTACCTGCTGGAGGTAATCACCATGGGCCAGCAGGTCAAGCTCGGCAAGCAGATGCGCATTACGGCCGCCAACATTCTGGCCAACCTGGGCTTTGTCCATCTGGGGCAGTCCTATTGGAGCGATCAGAACACCCGGAAGGACACGGCTACGCAGCTCGGTCAGAGCCTGGAGGAGGTCACCGCCGCGAACAGCAGCCTTCAGGAAGAGCTGGAAAAGGCCAAGGCGCTCCTCAAGCAGAAGGGGATCGAGTTCAAGCCTGAGCTGGCGACGGAGTAAACCAATGGAGCGGAACCAGGTAACAAACGCCGGTCGCATCCCCACGGCGACAGGGCTGCTCGCCGGGCGATCCGGAGCCGTGCGGCCCGAAGAGAGACGGAGTACACTGCCGCCAGAGGTTTTTGTGGCAGCTCACTCTCAGGATGTCGATCAGGGTATCAGACCCGACGCGCCGCCCGGCGAATCGCGACTGGACGCCGTTCGGATCGAGCGGCTGGCCGCCCTCGATTTGATTGCGGGCGAGGTGGGGCACGAGCTTACGCATACTCTCAACTTGCTGCGCTGCCTCACCGAGGGAACTGCAGCGCCGACCACGCTCTCGACAGAAGATGCAGCCCTGGCGATTCGTGAAGTCGAGCGTCTGCAGCGCAGGCTGCGCCAGCTTCGGCAGCTTCGGTTGCCGCCGCCTGCACGGGAGCCCGTTCGCGTGCTGGAGGTTCTACGGCAGGCGACAGCAGAGCTTACGCACCTCATTACGGACAAGCGCATCGCTTTGGTCTGGACGGTCGAAGAGCGTCTGATGCTGCACACCGATCGTCGGCTATTTTACCCTCTGGCTCGGGATGCGCTTGGGGCAGTCCTTGGAGATGCCGAGCCGGGTGAAGCGATCGAAGTCCGCACGACGCTGCCGACCGGTGCCGGCGGCGGAAGCATCGAGGTGTCCGGTGCTCAGCGTCAGCCCGCTCGAAGTCCTGAAATCGACCCGTTCGATCCATGGGTCGCTATGGGCCTGGGAGTCGGCGGCATGGACCTCGTGATCGCTGCTCGCATCGCGCGCACGCTCGGCTGGCGGCTGTCGGCTCTCCGCGGAGAGGAGCGCTGCGGGCTGCGCATCCTCATCCCGGCGACCAGCTTCGGCCAGGAGGGGACCTGATGAAAGTCTTACTGGTCGATGATGACGGAGCCTCGCGCCGCATTCTGCGGCGCTGCCTGGCAGGCGCCGGCGAGCTTGAGCTTCACGAGGCCGGCAGCCTCGCGACTGCGCGCCAGTGCCTGGCTAGCCTAGCTCCGGATGTGGTGCTGATTGATCTATGCCTGGACCCCGTGGACCGCACGAATCGGGATGGTCTGATCCTGCTGCGCGAGGTCCGTGAACAGTCCACCGCCATTCCGATCGTCGTCACGGTGATGGGGGATATGAGGGAGATCCGCGAGGCCATGCGCAGCGGTGCCCACACCTACATCCTCAAGGACGAGCTGTGCGAGGAACTCGTGCTGCCCGTGTTCAAGGAGCTGCAGGCTCGGCGCTCTCTGGAACAGGAGATCCTGGGCCTGCACGGGTTGGTCGGGACATCCCCGGCGATGAAGCAGCTCCGGCGCATGATCCGGCGTGTGGCGGCGGCGGATCAGCCTGCGCTCATCCTCGGACCGACCGGGAGCGGCAAAGAGCTGGTCGCGCGGGCCATTCATACATTGAGCGCTCGGGGCGACAAGCCGCTTGTAACAGTCAACTGCAGCGCCTTCATGGAGTCGCTGGCCGAGTCGCAGCTGTTCGGCCACGAGAAGGGCTACTACACCGGGGCCGACAAGGCGCGCGTCGGGGTGTTCGAGGAAGTGGCGGCCGGGACCCTGTTCTTCGATGAGATCGCGGAGCTCGCGCTGCCGCTGCAGGCGAAGCTGCTGCGCGTACTGGAGAACCGAACGTTCCGCATGCTCGGAGCAGCCGAGGACAGCCGCTTCTTCGGCCGGGTGCTCGCCGCGACCCATGTTGATCTCGCAGAGCGGCGGCAACAAGGGCGGTTCCGCGACGATCTTTACTACCGCCTTGATGTGCTAACGGTGCGCGTGCCGCCGCTCGATGAGCGCCGAGAAGATATTCTGGCGCTGGCAGAGCACTTCCTGCGCGGGGCGCCGCGGCCCATCCACCTCTCGGACGAGGCCCAAGAGGCCCTCCTGAAGATGAGCTGGCCGGGCAATGTGCGTGAGCTACGCAACCTCATGCACCGGATTATCGCGTTCATCGATAGCGACACCATTCAAGCTGCGGACGTGTACGTGCATAAGGACCCGATCGAGGCCGGACCGCGCAGCGCGGCGGTTCGGTACGACATCTTGCCGGGCCTGGTGGCTGGCCTCTCGGTTCGGGCGACCAAGAAGCACAACGTGAGTCGGCTCATCCAGAATCAGGTGCGCCTCCTTGAAGCGGAAGGCGCATCCTGCGAGGAGATCTGCCGCATCCTAGACATTGGTCGCGCGTCCCTGTTCCGGCTGAAATCCGACAGAGACGATGAGGAGAAGACTTGATATGGAAACGAATCGCAGCGCCGAGGCAGTCCTCATCAGCCGGGTTGAGCTCGACGCGGACGCTCAAGTCTTTGCCGACATCGCCGCAGTCCAGGCCGAGCTGGCGACCGCCTTCCAGCTGCTGGCAGACGGCGTGCGCGAGTCCAGCACCGGGTTTCTGATCTCCGCCTACAAGCCAGAGGATTTTCGCGAGTTCATCCGTGGCGGGGGCCTTGTATTAGGCGCCCGCACCGCCGAGCGTGGCCCGCTGGTCGGCTACCTGCTGGCAAACTCCGGCGCGGCGTTCTTGGCGAACCATCCGGCGACCAAGATCTTATGGGACGATGCGGCGAGCGAAGCCGGTTACGGCGCCCTCTACACGGCAGGTCACTTCAGCTACCTCGACCAGATCGGCGTGGCTCGCTCTTTCCATGGATCCGGCGTCGCTCAGGCGCTGCATCGGCGCTTCTTGGAGATTGTCCCCAGGCCCATCCTCGCGGCCGTGGTGCAGGAGCCGCTCCGCAACACGCGCTCCACCGTCTTTTTCAAGAACCTCGGCTACCACCAGATTGGTATGTTCCACACCGCTGAACTTAAGGGGCTGCGCGATGTCCGAAGCGCCGTGCTGGCCCTGGACGGGACGAGCGCAGGCCCATGAGCGGCGCAGTGAGCTATCTGCGCCGTCTGGCGGTCCTGGCTGCCGCGGTGCTGCTCTATTGGCTTCTGATGTCAACGCGGTCGCGCACGGGCCAGGGTGTTCTGCTGGGGATGCACGGCCTGGCCGCGATCGGAGTCGGCGCGGCCACTGCCTATCGGCGAAGGCGCGATGGGCTTGGTCCCTGGACGATTTGCGCTGCGGCCTTGATCCCGCTGCTCTGGGGACTCGCGGAGCTCGGATGGTCGTCGAGCTTCTTCCTCTTCAACCGGAGCAATCGCGCTCCTCTGGTCGTTCTGGCGACGGAGTCCGGATACTTCTTGGCCTTCACATTGACCGTGGTGTGCATGCTGAGCGCGATCGAAGGCCAGGTGCGTCACTTCTTTTCTCGCGGCATCGCGCTCATCCCATTGCTTCTCACCACGCCCATCGCATTCCGGCTCATCCTCGATCCGTTCCTCGCCCATCGAGACACCGGGCTTACCGCCTTCAACCTGGGCGAGGCGGCCGCGATCGGCGTCTCCTATCTGGCGCTCAACCTCGCCTTGCTGGTGCTCATCTCCAGCCGCTCCCTCGATTGGTCGATCTTTGCCGCGGGGATTCTTTGCCTCGTGTTCGGCGACTGGTCTTTGCGGGTCGATAAGATCATCGGCCAGCCGATTGAGTTCGGGCTGCCCTCGGCGTTCATCTTGTTTGGGCTCTACTCGGCGACGCTCCCGTTCTTGGTCCGAGGTCGGATCAGCCGCATCCAGCGCTTCGAGCCGACGAGCATCCTGAACGGCTACCGGGTCGGGTTGCTGGTCGTGGCGCTGTCCATGGTGCTGGTCTACGCGCTCTCCCAGAGCGGTGGCATCCGCAGCTTGCGGATTCTCTGCCTCGGCAGCGGCGCGGTCGCATTCGCCGCGGTCTTCCTGAGCCAGATCATGGTCGAGCGCGTGCAGTGGTTCTCCACCGAGATCGGCCGCGTCCTCCGCTCCGAGCTGGAACAGAGCCCGCAGACCGACGAGGTCCCCGATACGTCCCTGCCGGTCGAGCTACGGGAGATCTACCGCCTGGCCTTTTCGACCACGATCCGCGAGCAGAAGCTGCGCGAAGAGCAGCGCTCGCTTGAGCAGCTGCGACGCGTGCAAGCGCAGGTTGCGCACGATATCCGGTCGCCACTGGCCGCGCTCCATGTCGCTCTGAAGACATTAGGGGCTGGAGTGCCCGAAGACAGCCGGCGCGTGCTGCGAAGTGCCGCTGGCCGCATTCGCGATATCGCCAACGACCTGGTCGAAGAGACGCGGCCGGTAAATCCTGATGAGCGCGGCGCGGAGTCCCCAGCGGTCTATCTGCTCTCCAGCTTGGCCGAGGAAGTTGTCTCGGAGAAGTGCCTCCAGCACTCGGCCAAGATGGACCTCGAGATCGACTTGCCTCTGAGCAGCGAAGTCTATGGGCTCTTCGTCCAGGTGCAGGCCACGGCGCTCAAGCGGGTGCTGTCGAACTTGATCGACAACGCGGTGGAGGCGATCACAGGCGCCGGTAAAGTGACGCTGCGTATCGCCGCAGAAGGTCCCCAGATTATTCTGGCAGTCACCGATGACGGGCAGGGCATTCCCGAGGCAATCCGTGCCCGGCTCGGCGAGCGTGGGTTCACGAGCGGCAAGGCTTCTGGCAAAGGTCTTGGCCTCCACCATGCTCGCACCACGCTCGAAGCCTGGGGCGGCTCGCTGTCCATCCTCTCTGAGGTCGGCGCTGGTACGACCGTCGAAGCCCGATTGCCCCAGGCCGCGGCTCCCGCCTGGTTCATCGACAAGCTCACGCTGGCGGCTGACCTGACAGTCCTCATTCTAGACGATGACAAGGCTATCCACGCGACATGGGAACAGGTCTTGGCCGCTCCCATCCAGTCGGGCCTAAAGGTCCTGCACTTCGCTGAGTCGAAGCCGATGCAGGAATGGCTGACCTTACACCGCGCTCGCCCGTTCCTCGCTCTTGTAGATTACGAGCTGCTGCGCGAACCGCACACGGGCCTGGATCTCATCGAGCGGGAGGGCATCGCTGAGAACGCAATCCTGGTGACCAGCCGCTTCGCCGAACCGGTCGTGCTGCGAAGAGCCGCAGCCCTGAGCTTGAAGATTCTGCCCAAGGGGCTGGTCGGGCTCATCCCGATTGCCGCAGAGCCTGGGCCGTACGCGGCGCCTGATGAAGCGTCCACACCCGCCTCGCGAGTCCTGGTCATCGATGACGATCCGACAATCGCGTGGGCTTGGCGCAAGCAGCAGCAACGCCTCGGCATCACCAAGCTGCGCACCTTCGCCTCCATGGAGGCATGCGAGGCGGATAGCATAGAGTACGCGTCCTTCGATGCCGCCTTCGTGGATCTGAACATTCAGGGAACAAAATGGTCCATCGGCCAAACGATCCGCCACCTGAGATCGCGCGGCGTCCGACGAGTCTTCATCGCCTCAGGCTCCCACGATGCCACGACCGTCGCCCACGATGAAAAGGCCGACGGCGTCATCGCCGAGAAGATACCAATCGCACTTGAGCAGTACCTGGCCTCTCACAATGTGGAGCAGTCAGTAAGTAGCAACGAGGGGAGCGCATAACTATGGCGCAGGACCCGTGCGCGATTCAGCGAAGCTGGGATCTATATCGGGCCATGCGAGCCATCAAGCTCGCCGCTGGACTCCGCGCCGGCAGCCGACTGGTCCTTGGCGGAGTCGATAGACTCAGGAGCAGCATCCTCAATCGACTGCGCGCGGGACTTCTTGCGTTTGTCCATGTAGAACCCAGGCCGATCCCCATTCGTGAAGACGACCCCCCGCGATTCCAGCGCCGTTTGAATGGCCGAGCGCGTCTTCTCATAGGTCCGAACCTTGGAGTTCTCAAACGCCGACACCGTCGGCCGAGAGAGCCCCGCCAGCCTGGCGAGTTCCTCTTGCTCCAAGTCAAGGGCCACCCGCGCGCCTTTCAAGATCGCCCGAGGTGCTCTTACTTTCCCGCTTGACAAAACTTTACCCCTAGTACATTTATCATCATGTAAAGAGTTTCGAGGAGTTAGACCTACTCCGGTGAGTAACCGACGAACCTTGGCACGGCTGAAGGTCATGGTCCAGCAGGGAGTGCCGCCACGGTCGCTGACTAACGCCGACGAAGAAGACGTGGCGCGGTAGAAGTCGCCCCTCATCCAGACGAAAAAGTAGTCCCCCACGGTGCGGGAACACCATGGGGGACATGTCCCAACCGGGGAAATAACATCCGAGGAGAAATATAAGCCAGCCTCGGAGAGTTCTTGAGGCAGACCTACGCAAGTGTACCTGTATGATGTACCCATGGGTGGGGCGAGTGGTGGGAGACCATCAGGTCGTCGTAGCCAGCAAGGTAGTATGGGCGGCGCCGTACACGGCTCTGCGCGCTATGGCGGTGCCGCCACCACTTGTAGCGGCTGCCTCGCGATATGCCAGTTCGCCGCAGCGAGGTCTGCAGCCGGCATAGCCAGCACTTTACCGACCTCTACTGCCGTGGGTAGCTTATCTCCATAGAATACGGCAAGCTGCCAGCTTCCTGGGCCAATCTCCGTCGGTAATGTCGCGCATGAGTCAAGCTGCAACATCCCTTTTTCGGTTCGGCGAAGCTGTACCGGCCACGGCACCGGCTGCGGCGCCGCATCCGGCCTTTCGGCCACGACCCATACCGCGGTCTGTAGATCGGCTCCATAGCTGCGCTCTGGACGCAGCCGTAGATCGAGGCAGCTACGGGGGTGCACCTGGGCACCCACCGGCCCCGTGGGCGCCCCTAGGACCGCCGAGCTGTGCTCCGCCACTTCGAGTGCCAGCACTGGCAGCGGTTCCTTGTCCCGCGGCCAGGAGATATAGACCGCCGTACTGGCCGCAATGGCAAGCCCCGCAGCATAAAATCCCATTGCACGGGTTCGTCGCGCTGACGGTTTGGATGCGACCGCCGCGCCGGAGACGACCCCTAGATTCGGCTGTACTGGGGCGGACTGAAGCAGCAGCTTGACCAGCAGATCCTTTTGTTCCGCCTTCAGCGGCTCACTCATCTGACGGACGCGCTGAAGCCGCGGGCTGGCTTGCCCTAGGGCGGCATCGACCTCAGCGGCGGTCTTGTCCCCGCGGGCGAGCTCGTCGCACAGCTGCAGCTGCTCGTCTTCTTTGACAGCGTCGAGGAGATCTTTGATAGAGCTTGCCGCAACCGGATTCTTGGTGGTCATCGTATTAGGTCCATGCCTGGTCTACCCGCTCACCCGCACAGGGCTGACAACCTTTTTATAGTTCCCTACAAGCCTTGGTTTTTTGACTTGTGGTTTCAAGTCGGTTGGTCCGGCCGATCCGGCTTGACCCGGCTGCTCGAGGCCGTGACGGACCGAAATCTGGTGGATGAGCTTACGCAGGCGAGACACCCTCCTGCTCAGGCTCCACAAGAAAGCAGCCAGTTCTTTAAATATCAATTTATTGCGTTTCAAAATAGGTACTGCCCCATTACGTTCGGCTCACGTAGATATTTTAAGGAAAATGCACTGACTTCCGATATGGCACAAGAAGTTCCACATTTTTTCAACAGTACTGAAATCCTTGTAGAAATGCCTACATTTTTATGAGAAGGTCAAGTTCTTAACGCGCTAAGGGCAAAGAAACAGCGCGGCAGAGAACTCATGACGCAAACGGTGTTATCTGATGGTGAGCTTGTCCGCCGGGTGGTCGCGCGGGATCCGGCGGCGACCCGCCAGTTCGTCGATACCTATGCTCCACTCATTCAGAGCGCCGTAGCGCGGGTGCTGTCCCGATTCTCGCAGTCCGGTGGTCGCCGGGTCCCCGACATAGCAGATGCCGTTCAGGATATCTTTCGCCAACTGTGGGAGCGCGACTTCGCCTGCCTGCGGGCGTATGAAGAACAGCGCGGAACGCTGGCTGCTTTTTTGTGGACCCTGAGCAGGAACGAGAGCAGCAAGATCGCCAGCAGCGGTCGCCGCTCCGGATATCGCGAAGTGCCAACAAACCCGCTCACAGGCTCAGCGTCCGACAGTGACCTTCGGCCTAATGCGGGTGATAGCGGTTCCGATCGCCGGATTGAGGATCGTGATGCGCTTTTCGTGATCTTTGCGGATCTGAAGGACGAGCTCGATGCCACGGATCGAAGGTTGATCGAGCTGCGATTCATCGAGGAGCAGCCGAGCGATCTGATTTGTTCCGAGCTGCGCATCTCACAAGCCGCCTTTTATCAGCGGGTGTCTCGCTTACGCAAGCTTATCCAGCAGGTTGCTGCCCGACACGGAATCACCCAGGAAGCAACTTAAGCCAAAAAAGTTTGTCAGAGCCGCGAGTTTGGGCGGATAGAGCAAGTAGACACCAACCGCACTGACGACGAGCAATCCGCACTACGTCAGTGCACTCTCAGACTTGAGACCAAGGAGACACGTCCCATGAACTCGATTCTATCTCGCAGTGCGACCCTATTCAGCGACTCTTCTTTGGGTATGGCCAGCAACGCTAACGAAGGTGTACGCAGCCCCCCCAAGGATCCCAAGAACCCCGATGGCATGAAGTAATAGGATTCACTTACGGGATGTCCTCCCGGCTCAAGTGGTGCAGCCAGAACTCTGTACACCGGCGAATTTTTTCCGCCAGGAAAACGCATGTGTCAAGAAGTGCTCAATGCCCGTCCGGCGGGCACGCAGTCGCTGAGCAGGCTACCGTTTCTTTTTGCGGCTCTGCTGATCTGGGGGACAGCAGGCTGCAAGAAGCCGAGCCCGCCGCCCACCTTGCACGTACGCATCGGCGGCTGCAACCTGCTGGTCGAGCAGGCGCCACGACATCAGTGTGCAGCCACGTACACAAAGGACAAGCCGCTCATCTTCGCCGTCGAGGGTCCTCCGCTGTCCAGGCTGAGCCTGCGCATCGGCAATGCCAACGCGATAGAACTCAGGCTCCCTCAGAACGGACAGGCCACGCTCAACCAGCTGTACCCCGAGGTCCCCTCCCTGGTCTCCCTACGCGCCGAGTCACCTGGAGGAGTCGCCGAATACACCGTCGATGTGTTGCCGCGTATACCATTTCCCACAGCGGCTGCAAGAAATGCCCAGATCGACTGTGAATATGCTTCCCCCAGAGACTGCCTGGCGGGTGTGCAGAGCGCGCTGGCCCATCTTGATGCCAACCCGCATGAGCTCGATGCAAAAGAGCAAGCCTGGCTTATCGGTCTTTTGGGCAAAAAGGCCGGCCAGTCGTCGCAAGACGCCAAAAACGCCCAAGATGCGCAAGCGCTGCGGAAGGTGGCTCTCCCACTTTTCGAAAGAGCGATGGTCGAGGCCAGGGCCACGGGGCTGCTGAGCGTCGAGGCGTGGGCGCTCGGCCGACTGGGCCAGCTGCTGCGTGACCAAGGAGACGCCTACGATTCGCATCTGGTCGCAGCCAAGTTGAGCGATCCCGTGCATGAGCGGGCACTCAGCCACAGCCCGGAAGCATGGATCGGTGTCTTATTTCAACAGAGCCTCATCGCCGAAGACCTGGGCGATCTGCCGGCTTTCAAACGCTACGCCAGCAAGGCCGCTGCCCTGGTAGAAACGTTCTCCGATTCCCAGGAGTTGCTCATTGATTCACGTCAGCAGAAGGCGCTCGCAGCGCAGCTGCTCCAAGAGAACGCGGAAGCAGAGCGCCTGACGGACCAAATCGGCAGCCAGCTTGAAGGTCGCGCGATTACGGAGCCCTGTACGCTGGCCCGCCTATACAACACGCAAGCCTGGATTAAACTAGTTGCGCGGCAGACAGGGCATTCCGCTGCCGATCCCGACCCCTTGTTTCAAAAGGTGGCCATGTGGCTACCCCGCTGTAAGCAGGAGCGCGAGGCGCAGACAGAGCGCACGATCCTTCTGACCAATCGCGCGCTGTATGCCGTACTGCGAGCCGAGGAAGCAGCCTTTGGCAGCCCTGAGCGCCTACTGTGGCTTGACCATGCCGAGTCCAGCGGCCGCGAAGCGCTGGACGGACTGCCGAAGGCGGCGCGCGCAATCCAGATTGAAATGCAGCTCGATCTCGCCGATTTCAAGGCACGCAGCGCGCTGCTGCGCGGCCAGGGGGCGGAATCCCTGCGCGCATTCGTAGAGCTGGAGAAGCAGACCACTCGGGAGCGATTAACCCCGTACTACCGCTGGGCGAGCCAGGTCGGTCAGGCAGATGCCTACCGTCTACTTGGGAAGACGCAGGCGGCGCTGGCTTCCTACGCGAGGGCTGAGGCGCTTCTCGATCGCATAACCGATGATCTGCCACTTGCGACGCGCCGCCAGCTCTTCTTGAAACAGTTTGAAGCAGGGACGGGACGCTATCTGGAGCTGCTGCTGGAGTCTTCTGCGGATGCGAGCCTGGTCCTTCGCGTGATTCGCCATGCGCGGGTGCGTGCGCTGCGCGCCTACACCCGTGGACCCGGCGCCGCTCACGGCCGGAGTAGAACCGAGGAGCTCTTGGCGCTCTACCGGACCCGGTTTGCCGAGCGCGAAGCAGCGGCCGGCGAGCTTCTGGTCGCACCGCTTGCCGAAATGAAGGCGGTACAGGGTCGCTTACAAGAGCTCCAGCGCGAACAGCAGGCGCTGCTGGAAAATCTGTACACTGCCGCTCCGTCCCAGGGCGAGCAGCAGCTGCGGCCCCCGGCGGCCGGCGAGCTTCTCATCGCTTGCTATCCGCTGCCGGCACACCCTCGGGAAGCGCCCGATCTCTGGTTGTGTGCGGGAGCATCTACCAATGCTATCCAGCTCGTCCGCATCCCGGCCCCTACCCAGGCGGCCCCCGAACAAGCAGCGCAGGCCCTGCTCGCTGCACTCGGCGAGGTGTTGCCGCAGGCTTTTCATCTGCGCATCCTTTCTTATGGACTGCTACGTGCCGTGGCCTGGGCCGCGCTGCCCTTTGCCAGCGGGCGCCTCGAGGATCGGTTCTCGATCAGCTATGGAATCGATCTGCCTGCTCTCGTAACGACCGCGCCGACCCGGGCAGCGAGCGCCCTGCTGGTCACCAACCCGCAGCAGGACCTACTGGGGTCACAGCGAGCCGGCGGACGGCTGCGTCGCGAGCTTCGAGCCGCCGGCTGGCAGCTCAGTGCTTATGAGGGTGCGCCGCGACGCGGGGGTCATGCCTTCCAGCAGATCCTCGACAAGCTTCTTATGCGGCAGCGTTCTCCGGCGCTGGCCAAGGACGTGATTGCGCAGCTGTCCGACGCGAATTTGTTTATCTACTACGGTCATGCGGAGTCAAGCGGGGCCGGCGGCTGGGACAGCCACCTGCGGTTCGCCGAGGGCGGTCGTCTCTCCGCGCAAGACATCATGTCTCTTTCCGCGGCGCCGCAGAAGGTATTGCTCATCGGTTGTGAGACCGCGGTATCCGATCGCGATGCGCCGGCCGATGAAGCGGGGCTGGCTCAGGCGTTCGTCCTGCGTGGCAGCGAGGCCGTGCTCGCAACTACACACAAAGTCGCCGATGCGACGGCTGAGGTGCTCGTTGGCAAGCTGGCGCAGCTCGGCGCCCTGCGGCCGGGCGGACCGCCGCTCGCCGCGGCCTTGCGCGAAGCCATTGCTTCGCTACGGTCGCAGCAGCCCGCTGCGGACCTGGATGCCTTTTGCGTCTATACTCCCTGATGAACTCAGGACAAAGGAGTGCGGGCGATGCGGCCAGCTCAATCTACGATGCTCCTGGTCCTTGGCGGCGGCTGCCTTCTTCTGGGTGGTGCCGCACTAGGGTGGCTGAGTCGGCCACACCTACCTCGCTATGAGCTTCATGTGGAAGGAGGTCGCACCCCCTCTCTTGGAGCGCAGCCGCTGCTTGTGCTTGACGCCGATTCACCTCTTTCGATCACGCTGCGCCCGGAGGTAGCCTCGCCGCGGGGCGTCTTTGTGCGGGCGGTGGTGGAAGAGCAATCGCAGTATGTTGCCTGGCCGGTCATTTTCGAATCCGCTGAGCAAGGCACGCAGCGCCTGCAGGGCACGCTGAACTATGCGCCGTCGCTGGACTTCTACTGGCAGAACAGCGACCAGAACCGGGTCAACCAGACCGGCAACGGCCAGTTCCTGGGCACCATCGTGCCCGAGCTCCTGTTCCTGGACATCCGGGGCGCCGCCGGCGTGCAGTCGCTGTCGGGCGGTGCTGCCGGGCCGGGCAGCCAGCCCACCACCGGCAAGAACGACCAGGTGCAGACGCTGAGTTTCTCGGCCTCGCCCTACATGACCTACCGCTTCGGCAGCTGGGCGAACGCGCGCGCAGGCTACGTCTACACCTACGTCAACC
>CALFML010000897.1 GCA_937879845.1 uncultured Myxococcales bacterium | reverse complement strand
CTGTAAGCGCCGTGAAATTCGCCAGGAGCGGCGCGGGGTAGGCTCCGGGTTGGGGCGGCGCTGCTGATGGCGGCGGCGGGGTCGGGCCTTGCGGGGGGCGGCGCGCTGGTGCTGCATGCGGCGCCGCCCCGGCGGAACTTCGGCGCCCGCGTGGGCCTTGTCGGAACGGCGCTGCGGCGCGAAGCGCTGGGGGAGGCGGAGGCCCTGTGGACGCGGGCCCAGCTGGAGCTTGGGCCTTTTTATCGGCTGCGGCCGGGTCCGGTGGTGGTCGATGTCCACGCCCACGCGGCGGCGGCGCTCGTGTACGTGGCGGGCCAGGGCTTTGCCGTAAACTACCGGGATGTGGGATGGGATGCGGGCTTGGGGGCGGGGGTGCGCGTCGGGCTGCGGCTGCGCTGGGCGCTGCCGTTTATCGGCGTGTCGGCGACCGGCTACCTGCGGCCGCAGGAGCTGGCGGCGGTGGGGCTTGCGGGGACCGGGACGCTGCCGCGCTTTGATGCGCAGCTCTTACTCGGGCTCAGCGCGGGGCGCTGGCAGTGAGCGGCGCCGCGGCTTTCCCGCCGCGCTGTAAGGTCCGCGCCGCGGCTGTCCCTGACCACAATAGCCATGGCTGCCGTCAGCCCGCTTGTGGCCTTTATGCCTGAACAACGCGACATCAGCGCTTTGTACCGTGACCACGCGGGCACGGTGGCGCGGTGGGCCGGGCGACTGGGCGGACCGGGCATCGATATCGAGGACGTGGTGCAGGACGTGTTCCTCACCGCGCACCGGCTTTTGCCGGGCTTTCGCGGCGAGGCCAAGATCACCACCTGGCTGTTCCGCATCACCCAGAACCAGGTGCGCCACCGGCGGCGCAAGGAGCGCTGGCTGCGGCTTCTGCCAGGCAGCACCGACAACCTGCTGGAGCGCCTGGTCGCCAAGGGGCCGACGCCGGTGGAGGATCTGGAGCGCCGTCAGGCGTCGCAGACGGTGTACCGGGTCCTCGACGGCATGAATGAGAAGTACCGCACCGCCTTCATCTTATTTGAAATCGAGAAGCTGTCCGGCGAGGAGATTGCGACGATGCTCGAGCAGAAGGTGGCCACCATCTGGGTGTGGCTGCACCGGGCGCGGGCGCACTTCCTCGCGGGGCTCGAGAAGCTAGAGCAGAGCGAGAAAAAATGAGGCTGCCCATGCTTAACCAAAAGGATACGGGGCCCCTCCGGCATCGTCTGAGTGAGCCGCCGCAGAGCCCGGCCCCGACGGACCGCTGGCCGGGCCGCGACGCCGGGGCGCCGGCGCGGGAAAATCCGGCTCCCGGGGACAACATCGCGCGGCGGGCCGCGGAGCTACTGGGCAACCTGCCGCGGCCGGAGGAGCTGTCGCCAGCCGCCCAGGTCCGCATCCGCGACCGCTTGGCGGCAGCGGGCACCTCGGCGCCGCGCTGGCCCTGGGCGGCGGCGGCGCTCGGTGCTGCCGCGGCGGCGGTGTTTTTGCTGCCGCGGCTGTCGGGAGGACTGTTGCGCTCGGGCGATGAGCTGCTGGTGCGCGAGCTGCGGCTGCCGGACAGCGGCGTGGCGCGGCTGCGCACGGCGCCGGGGAGCGAGTGGTTCCTGGTCGGGCCGGGCAGCTTATCGCTGCCGGCGGAAGCGGCGCCGCGGGTGGCGCAGCTGAAAGAGGGCCGCCTGGCGGTGCGGGCCGACCGATCGGACGTCGTCGTCGATGCCGGCAGCCGCCGGGTGACGATCCCCAAGGGGCACCTGGCCGAGATCGTGGTCCATCTGGGCGAGCTGGTTCGCGTGGCCGCCTATGTCGGCGACAGTCGCCTGGGCGCCGGTGAGCAGCCGCTGCTCGTGCGCGCCGGTACGGCCTGGACGCGCGAGGGCGAGCGGTCCCTGTCGGCCGCCTGCCGCGGGCTGTTCCTCGCCGCTCTGGCCGGCGAGCCGTGGCCCAGCGCTGCGGACTGCGGTGACAATCAGGTGGCGCTCCGCGCGGCCGCCCCGGTGGTCACGGCGCTGCCGGCGGAGACCGGGCCCGCGGCAGCGCGACCGGCCGACGAGCCGACGGCCAGTGTCCGCCCGCCGCTGCGTCCGGCCGGGCGCGCCGCGCGGGCGAGTGCGGCGGCGGTCCCGGTCCAGGCGGCTGGAGCGGCGGCGGCTGAGTCGCCGGGCAACGGCGCGACGGATGCGGCGGAGAGCGGGCTGGCCGCGGAGTCGCGGCTGCTGGGCGTGGCGCTGCATCAGCTGCGGCAGGAGCGCGACGGCAATGCCGCCCTGCGCAGCCTGGAGCTTTACCAGCAGCGCTTCCCGGGCGGACTGCTGATCGAAGAGGCGCAGGCGGCACGGCTCGATGCGCTGCTGCTTTTGGACCACCGCAGCGAGGCGCTCAAGCTGCTCGATCAGATGCAGTTCCAGCGGCTGGGCCGCGGCGGTGAGCTGCGGGTCGTCCGCGCCGAGCTGCGCGCCGCCGCGGGACGCTGCCGCGAGGCGCTGGGTGATTTCGCCGCCGTCCTGGGCGCCACCGCCGCACCGCCGCCCCCCCCGGTCGCCGAGCGGGCGCTCTACGGTCGGGCGAGCTGCCTGGCCGCCCTGTCCGACTCCCCCGGGGCGCGAGCCGGCCTGGAGCAGTACCTGTCCCAGTTCCCGAGCGGCCGCTTCGCCGATGCCGCGCGCCGCTCGCTGCAGAACCTGCCTTAACTGCCCGCAACAACAGCGCAGCTCGATCCAGCTTCCTGGACGAAGCGGTCGCCGCGCTTACGAAGTACGCCTCTTAAAACCGTAGCGAGAATGAAAAGCCGCGGTGGCCAGCGCGCGGAGCGGCCTCCGCGCGGGGTGCTGCACCAAGGGGCTGGTTGGGGGAGCTAGGGGAAACCAAGCGGGAGGAGACAGCCGGCGGAGGGAGGACGCGGGGCCCTCCCACCGGCGGAGGACTAGAAGCTCAGGCGGCCGCCGAAGCGGAAGTACAGCGGGAGCTGGTAGGCAGTCGGCTGACCGTAGTTGCTGTTGTAGCTGATCAGGTTGCCGTTGTTGTCCTTGATGTGCCCCAGGTCGGAGAGCCGGCCGTTGGGAACCGAGGCGACGACGGAGGTGGTGTACTCGTCATCGACGTTGGTCACCGCCTGCTGGTTGAACAGGTTGACCGCGTCGGCGAACAGGCTGAGCGAGACGCGCTTGGTCAGCTTGTGGTCGTAGCCGATGTGGAGGTCGAACTGGGTGATAAACGGCGTACGACCGCCCGAGCCGCGCGGCAGGAGGTACACCTCGCGCCGGCCGTAGGTCGGGTGACGGCCCAGGACTTCGATCGGCCGGCCGGAGGTGGCGCTGAAGGTGAGGCCGAAGGTGAAGTGGCCGCGGTCGCCGGCCACCGGCTGAATGTAGAAGCCGGTGATCTTGAAGTTGTGCGGACGGTCGGCGGGGAGCGGCCCGTTGCGGTTCGCCAGAAGGTTGGTGAGGTCGAACTGCGACGAGATGTTCGGGTCGTTCTGGCCGTTGTTCGACGAGAAGGTGCCCGGATAGTTGCCGATGTTGCGCGAGTAGGTGTAGCTGCTGATGATGCTGAAGCGGTTGGACAGACGCTTGTTGGCGGTCAGCACCAGGGCGTCGTAGTTGCGCACGGCGTGCGGGAACACCGAGCCGACGAGCGGATAGGCCGACGCACGGCCCTGGGCATCCGCCAGGTTCTTCTGGGCAAGGTCCTTCTGATCGGCGCTCAGACCCGGCGCGTTGGCCGCCGCGGTGAGGCGCGTCACGTCGTCCTTGAGCTGCTGCACGAGCGCCGGATCGGTGGGCACGCCCGGGTTGCCGATGATGTAGGTCGAGCCGCCATCGGGCGACAGGTCCTCGATGATGTTGCCGAGGTCGCGGTGGATGTAGCTGGCGCCGAGGACGATGTCCAGGCCGACGTCGTAGTTGATGCCGACGACGAACTCGTTGATGAACTGGCCCTTGAGGCCGGGGGCGACGAGCGGGTAGCGGCCGCCGTTGGTGACGCCGCCCTCTTGGCCGAGGAAGTCACAGCCGGGGCCGGGCATCGCCACGGCCGCGCCGCCGGGCTGAAGCGGGGCGGTGGGGCAGGTGGTGCTGAAGCCGCTGCTGTACAGACCCTCGCCGGTGAACTGGCGGTCGTTGAGGTTGAGCGGGATCGACTGGTAGAAGCGGCCGTAGTTGAAGAACACCTTGCCGCGGCCCGGGCGGCTGGTCAGGCTCGTGAAGTCGTAGACGATGCCGACGCGCGGCGCCCAGTTGTCCTTGATGTCGATGGAGCGGGTGCCGTCCGAAGCGTAGAGCTCCTGGCCTTCCCAGCGCACGCCGAGGTTCAAGATGAGGCCCGGCGCCCAGCCGATCTGCCAGCTGTCACGCAGGTAGACGGAGTAGTTGCGGGTCGAGCTCTCGCCGGTGAACCCGTTGAGGTGGATGTCAGTCGGGTTGCCTTGGGCGTTGAGCGGGCCCTGCTGCGCGTACTCGCGGGCGATCTGGATCGAGCCGTCGGTCAGAGTGCCGTAGGCGCGGTGGCCGCCGAGGGGATCATCCTGGCCGTTGAGATCCGAGCCGGTGAAGGTGCGGAAGTTCGAGTCGATGAGCTGCTCGAACTCAAAGCCCACCTTGAAGGCGTGGATGCCCTTGAGCGGGTTGTGGTCGCCGGTGAGGTGCAGGAAGTAGGTCGCCGAGGCGATGAGCTGGTGGCGCTGCAGGGTGGTGACGTTGTAGCCGCCGAAGCCGCGGGTGTAGCTCGTGATCGGACAGGGGTTGAACGAGTAGGTGGCGTTGGGGTTGGCGGCGGTCGGCAGGGGCTGGGTCTGCCGGGCGCAGTCGGGGATGTTCTCGAAGTCGGCCAGGGTGAAGGGGTTGGTCGCCGCGCGCAGCCAGTTGATGCTCTGGGTGTCGAGGTCGGTCGGGGTCACCGTGGTCTGCTGGTAGTGGTAGCCGTAAAGGACGTCGAACTGCAGCTTGCGGTTGGCGACCTTGCCGACGTAGTGGAAGATCGCGTCGTGGACCTGATCCACCTGGCCGAAGCGCTGGGTGTCCAGATCGACGCCGCGCACCGCGGCGTAGTCGTCGTACGTGGTCGGCGAGCCGATGTAGGTCAGGGTGATGTTGTGGTCGGGGTTGAAGTTGAACTGCAGCTTGGCGATGCCGTTATACAGGCGCTGGTTGCCGCCGAGGTTGCGGGTGGTGCTGCCGCCGACTTCGTTGGTGAGCAGGGCGAGCTGGCGCGGACCGTCGCACAGACGGTTGCTGGCGAGGTAGCTCGGGCACTCGAAGTTGGGGTCGATGGCGGCGTGCTGGGCGCTCGGGCTGGAAGCGTCGAACTGCTGCGTGCGCACGACCAGCTCGTAGGAGTGATCGGTGAACGTCGGGGCGAAGCCGAGGTAGAACCAGATGCGGTCCTTCCAGATCGGGCCGCCGACTTCGAAGCCGAAGTCGTACACCTGGCCGGCGTCGATGCGGTTGCGGGTGAGCAGCGCTTCGCCTAGGCGCGCGATGCCGCTCGGGGTGAGGCTCGGCGGCTGGTAGGAGCCGAACACGCTGCCGTGGAACTCGTTGCTGCCGCTGTTGGTGGCGAGATTGATGATACCGCCGGTGGCGCGGCCGTACTCCGCCTGGTAGCCGCCGGTGATGATGTTGACTTCCTTGATGAAGTACTGCGACAGCTGGGTACCGATGAGCCCGTGGCTCGGGTCGGAGGTGTTCAGGCCGTCGATGATGTAGTTGTTCTCGTTGCCGGTGGAGCCGGAGATCTGCACGCCGACGTCGCCGCCGGCGGCGCCGGTCTTGGGCGCTACGTCGGCGGTGCCGGGGGCAAGGACGATCAAGCTCTCGAACGTACGGCCGCGGACCGGGGTGTTCTTGACGACTTCCTTGTTGACCTCGACGCCGGTGGAGGTACTGGCGGTATCGACGTTGGGAGCGGCTTCCTTGATGATCTTGACGTCGCGCTTGCCGCCGCTTAAGCGAATCGGGGCGTTGACGGTGATGGTCTTGCCCAGGCTCAGGCGGATGCCCGGCCGCATGACGCGCGGCTTGTCATCCGAGCCGAAGTAGAAGCTGACGACGTAGTCGTCGCCCGGCGGCAGCTGGGTGATGAGGTAACGGCCGCCGTTGTCGGTGACTTCCGACTGGAACTCCTGCAGGGCCGGGCCGTTGACGACGACCGTGACCGAGCCGAGCGGCTTGCCCGTCTCTTCTGCTGTGACAGTCCCCTGGATCTGGGCAAAGTTTGACTGCGCCAGAGCCCCAGAGGGAGCTAAAAGCCCGAGCGCCCCGATGACGAGGATCAGGCAGCCAAGCAGCCGCTGTGGCGCTCGCTGGGCGCCGCGACTGCTAGTAAAGAAAGACTGCGTAGCTTGCATCGTTAGAATCTCCTGGCGAATCTGCTGCCGAACCTCGCGGCGAATCGGTCTGACTCGGCGCGGGAAGCCACCCCGAATAACCTCGGGGCGTATTCCCGCGCTTCGCTAATCAACATCCCGACGGGGGCACGACATCGCTGGCGAGCACGCCGGCATAGTCCGCATCGGCGGGCATGTCGAGCAGCTTGGCCGAAACGGTGATGTCCTTGTTCAGAGCGTGGACGCCCTTGCCCGCGGGGTGATCCGGCAGCTGCGACAGGTCGTGGACCTCGCTGCCCTTGATGGTGATGGTCACGACCGCTCCGGGCATCGCCGTCGGCAGCCATGTTCCCGAAGCCGGCGCGACATAGAGCGAGCGGCGG
Source organism: uncultured Myxococcales bacterium (assembly GCA_937879845.1). Taxonomy (GTDB): domain Bacteria; phylum Myxococcota_A; class Polyangia; order Palsa-1104; family JAEUJZ01; genus CALFML01. The sequence goes on along the minus strand of CALFML010000897.1, from coordinate 5,791 downwards.
TTGCCGTAGTCGCAGTCGCCGGGGGCGCCGATCGCGGTGCTGATGGTGACCGGGACCGACATGCTGGTGCCGTTGACATCCACCCTGGCGCTGACGGTCTGCGCCGTGAACAGGCTCTCATCGGCGGGAGCGTTCAGGCTGATCGCCACGGCGCCCTCATTGGCGACCGCGGCGTTGTCGCCGGCATCGGCGATGTAGGGCTTGGCCGCCGTGCCGTCACCAAAGTCGCTGGAGCCGGCGACCTGGTTGTCGTTGCCGTCGCCGATTCCAGCCAGGAGGACCTGGAATGACTCGACGGTGAAGGTCAGAAGCGCCTTGGTGGCGTCATCCAAGAGAACGTTGTCGGTGCCATCGGCCAAGCGGCCCTGCAGCTTCGGATCGAGGACCACGCTGTAGGTCGCGCCCGGCTCCAGGGCCCGGAACGGATCGGAGATGTACGTGGGGCCGACCAGCTGGCACTTGGTCTGAGCCGGCGGCGGGGCCGGCGGCGGCGGGACGGCGGCCGGCTTGGGACAGGCGGCGAGCACTTCCATCTGCAGGCCGGGGCCGAACGCATACTGCGCCGGATCGGGGCTGAGATCGGTGCCGGTGAGCTGGAGGCTGTTGTAGCTCGGCGGGGCGCCGACGCCGCCCGCACCATCGGTGGAGCAGTTGGTGCAGGTGAGGCGGATGACGTTCGGATCGGCGAGCTTGAGCGGCGTGGCGGTGGTCGGCAGGCCCTCGGCCGGCACCGGCTCCAGCGCCACCCCGTTGAGGTTCAGCGGGACCTTGTTGAACACCACGCGCAGGGTGCGCGCCGAGTCCGGGTTCGGCGGGCTAAGCCGTACGCCGTACATGTCCTTGAACGGATCGGAGGTGCACTGGGGCAGATCCTTGGCCGCCGCCGCCTCGCAGTCGGGCGGAACGCTGGTATCGGTGACCACGCGGCCCGAAGGGCGGCTGAGCGCTCCGTCGTTCAGGGTCAACTTGGTGACGCGAAGTGGGCCGCGCGGCTCTCCGTCCTGGCCGGTCAGGTTATCGCTGCAGCCCAGCATCATCAGGCTGGCGGCGCTCGCCCCCAGCAGGAAGAACCGTTGTGCGTTGCGCTCCCTCATTAGTTTGAAGCTCCTTTCAAAAACTCTGCGAAGTAACCGTCTCGGCGCTTGGACCGGAACCCTTTGGTAGTGCCAGAAGTACTTGATTGGCCAGGCTTTGTGACCGACCGCACCCCCCGTAACGGAAGGTCACAACCATACCGATCAGCCGGCTGCGGACTCACGGCGCTTTAACCCGTTGTCCTCGGATGCGAGGGTCTAGGTGTGCGTATGGCGACAAAAATGCGTACATCAGTTTACTAACTGGCATTGCACTGCGACTCGGCGTCCTTGTCAACCGCTAATCGCGTCGACATTTTTGGTACTTGTGGTAGCAACTCCACTCCCTATATAAGACGCGGGTTTCCACGCATCTTTTCCGCAGGCCGGTCCGCAGCCCGGGCCGAGACTGAGCGGCGGCGGGCTTAGTAGGGCAAGGTACGCAACAGGCCTTTTGCGCACCGGCGACCCGCTCCGAGTACTGCGCACAGGGCCGGCGCAGTACATTCGGGGTATATCTGCCCTATTTGCCAATCCGCCGGGCAGTCCGCCGCGCAATCCCCCGCGCAACCCTGCCGGCCAATCCCACCGGCCGATGGATGAATTTTTGTTCAGGTACGGTGCCGCGGTCACGCCCCATGCAGCTTTTCGTCCAAGATGGCCAAAAGGCGCTCATCGGGCACGCGCTGCTGCTGCATCGTGTCGCGGTCGCGCACCGTCACCGTGCCGTCTTTGATCGTGTCGTAATCGACGGTGATGCACAGCGGGGTGCCGATCTCGTCCTGGCGGCGGTAGCGCTTGCCGATCGCCGCCGACTCGTCGTAGTCGACGAAGTGGCGGCGCTTGAGGTCTTCGTAGATCTTGCGCGCCCGCTCCGGCTGGCCGTCCTTGCGCATGAGCGGCAGCACCGCCGCTTTGATCGGCGCCAGCTGCGGGTGCAGGCGCAGCACCACGCGCGTCTCCACCTGGCCCTTGGCATCGGGGGCGCTGTCCTCGGCGTAGGCGTCGCACAGGAAGGCCAGGGTGGCGCGGTCGGCGCCGGCCGCCGGCTCGATGACGTAGGGGATGTAGCGCGCCTTCTTCTCATCGTCGAAGTACGACAGCTTGCCCTTCTGATACTCACCGTCTTCCTCTGACAGCTCGACGCCGGACAGCTCGCCGCCGTCCCACTTGCCGAGCGTGCGCATGCCGCGCTGGTGCTGCCGCAGATCGAAGTCGGTGCGGTTGGCGATCCCTTCCAGCTCTCCCCAGCCGAACGGGAACAGGTACTCGATGTCGGTGGTGGCCTTGGAGTAGTGGGCGAGCTTGTCATGCGCCCGCAGCCGCAGCCGCGCCGGCGACAGGCCGAGGTTTGTGTACCAGCTCTGCCGCGTCTGCACCCAGCGCTGAAACCACTCGTCGTCGGTACCGGGGGCGCAGAAGAACTCCATCTCCATCTGCTCGAACTCGCGTGAGCGGAAGGTGAAGTTGCGGGGGTTTATCTCATTTCGGAACGACTTGCCGATCTGGGCGATGCCGAACGGAATCTTGACGCGGCTCGTCGAGACGACGTTGGCGAAGTTGACGAAGATGCCCTGGGCGGTCTCCGGGCGCAGGTACGCCTTGGCCGAGCTGTCGGTGACCGGGCCGAGGTAGGTCTCGAACATCAGGTTGAAGTTGCGCGGCTCGGTGAGCTGGCCGCCGCAGGTGAGCGGCGACTTGGACGGCTTCTGGCCGCACACCGCCCCTTCCAGATCGTCGGCGCGGAAGCGCTTCTTGCACGTCTTGCAGTCGGCCATCGGGTCGGAGAAGCCGTCCACGTGCCCCGACGACTTCCACACCATCGGGTGCATGAGAATCGCCGAGTCCAGGCCCACGATGTCCTCACGCTCGTGCACCATCGCCCGCCACCAGGCGTCCTTGACGTTGCGCTTGAGCATGACCCCCATCGGTCCGTAGTCCCAGGCGCCGTTCACCCCGCCGTAGAGCTCCGACGACTGAAAGATGAAGCCGCGGCGCTTGGTGAGCGCGACGATCTTTTCCATCGCGTGCCCGGCCGCCGCGCCCGCGGAATCGCCGGCGGAACCCAAGCTCGAAGCATCCGAAGCTGATGTGGACATGTCGCGCTACCTCTTTGGGGACAATGTGGGAGTTAGTGGCCTCGAACTAAACGGGAACCAAAACGGGAGCGCATGATAGCGAGAAGCCCGGCCCCGAACAAAAAAATGCGCAGCGGGCGCTGCCGGGCGGCGGCTAGACCGCCGGCCTTGCGATTTCTCGGAAGGCGCGCGAAGATTTACGCTGTGATCTCTGTCGGCTCGACGGTAGGCAACTATAAGGTGGTGTCCAGGCTGGGCGCGGGGGCGATGGCCACGGTCTTTTTGGCCGAGCACCCGCGAATCAACAAGCGCGTCGCCATCAAGGTCATCCACCACGAGCTGGCGAGCAACAAGGAGATGGTCAGCCGCTTTTTCACCGAAGCGCGCGCCGCCAGCCAGATAAACCATGAAAACGTCGTCGATATCCTCGACTTCGGCCAGACGCCCGAGGGCGACAACTTCATGGTCATGGAGTACCTGGACGGCCAGACGATCTCGTCGCGGATCCGCGCCGCCGGGCGCCTGGACATCCCGGTGGCGCTGCATATCACCATGCAGATCGCCGATGCGCTGGCGACGGCGCATCAGAAGGGCGTGGTCCACCGCGATCTGAAGCCGGACAACATCTTCCTCATCCGCCGGCTCAGCAACCCCGACTACGTCAAGATCCTCGACTTCGGCCTGGCCAAGCTTCTCACCGGCGGCGAGGCGCTGCAGCACCGGACGAGCTCGGGCTCGGTGCTCGGCACGCCGCACTACATGGCCCCGGAGCAGTGCGAAGGCAAATCGACCATCGACGGCCGCGCCGACCTTTACAGCGTCGGCTGCATCATGTTCCAGATGATCACCGGCGAGCTGCCCTTCCCCGGCGACGGCTTTGCCGAGGTCCTCATCAAGCACCTGTCGGAGCCGCCGCCGCGGCCAAGCTCGGTGCTGCCGAACATGCCGATGTCGGTGGAGAAGCTGATCCTGCACTGCCTGGCCAAGAAGGTGGACTACCGCTTCCAGTCGGCCGCGGAGCTGCTGCAGGCTCTTTATGATCCGGAGGCGTTCTCGCAGCGGATCGGCAATGATCCCATCGCGATCTGCGGGCCGATGCCGGGGCAGGGCCGGCCGGCGGGGCTTTTGCCGCCGCAGCTGGCGACCGTAGTAGGCAGCGTGCCGGCAGGGCTCACCACCGGGCCCAGCATGCAGCCGAGCGCCGACGCGACCAACATCCTGGCCAGCGCGGGCGAGCCGCCGCGCGGGCCGAACCTGCCGACGTTCCCGGCGGCGGCGATTGATCCGCTGCTGTCAAAACCGACCGCGGCCCTCATCCCGGTGCCGCTGTCGCCGGCAGTGCCGGACCGCCCCAACGCGCCGCCGCTGCCGCCGCTGCCGAGCAGCCGGCCGGGGGTCCCCAGAGCGCCTGCGGTTACGCCGCCGGCGCTGCCGCCGCCGCCGCCGCCGCTGCCGCCCGTAGGGGCGAGCAACCCGCCGCCGTTTCCCGGATCCGGTCCGCCCATCGGCGCCCTCTCCGGACCATCGCCGGCCTTGGGCGACCGGCCGATCCGCGAGCTGGCGACGGTCGTGGGCGGCGAGGCGCTCGCCCCTGCGCCTTTTTCGCCCGCAGCTTTACCGGCGCCGGCACCGACGCCCCCCGCCCCCGCGGCGATCTCCAACCTCATCCCGCTGTCCGAGCCGCCGCTGAGCGTGCCGCAGAGCCCCGCTGAGATCTCGCAGCTGGCGGAGCTGCCGGTCGTCGCCAACCGCGCGGCGCCGCAGATGGCGACGATGATCGGGGAGATGCCCCCGGCCGCGATCTCAGCGCTGGTCGCTCTGGCGCCGCCGCCGCTCACCACCGCATCGACCAGCCAGCCCGGTGGTCCGCCAAGTGGTCCGCCCAGCGGTCCGCCGCCGCCGCCGCCGCCGCCGGGTCAGGCTGGTTTCATGGAGCTCGCTCAGGCGTCTTCGTTTGGCACCGACGACCTCCCCAGTCCGGGCCCGCCGCCGCTGCCGCTGCCTGGCTCCTCCCAGCCCGGCCTGGCCTACTCCAGCCAGCCGCCGATCGCCAGCGCCAGCCGTCCCGGGATCGCAAACCCCGCCGCCAGCGCCAGCCAGAGCGTCGGTCCGCGCTCCTTTACCGAGCGCGTCCGCGCCCTGCCGCTGATGCAGAAGTTTCTCGCCCTGCCGCTGCCGCGGCGGCTGCTCCTCGTGAGAGTCGGGGCGGCGGTGCTCGCCGGGCTCATCGCCCTGCTGCTGCTGCTGCTGCTGCTGCCGCCGCGCCGGGCGACGATCATCGTGCGCAGCGATCCGGATCAGGCCGCGGTCACAAGCGACGGCCAGTCGCTCGGTGAGACGCCGATCACGGTGGAGATCAAGCGCCACACCGCGCTCAAGCTCACCTTGCGCAAGGACGGCTACGACGATGCCGATGAGGAGATCAGCGCCGAAGGCGAGCATGTGATCCTGGTCAAGCTCAACAAAAAATCCCCCGACCCTGACCCGGTGGACAATACGCCCCCGCCGCCGATCAAGCCGCCCGATGGGAAGACCCCGGGCAAAAAAGATCGCGGCAAAAAGGGCGATCCAGCTCCGCCGTCCGGCGACTCCGGCAAGCCCGACTCCGGCAAGCCCGACTCCGGCAAGCCCGACTCCGGC
>CALFML010000896.1 GCA_937879845.1 uncultured Myxococcales bacterium | reverse complement strand
GGTGGCGGTGGGGCGCGGAGCGAGCCGGGTGGCGGGCATCGACATCGACGACGACGCGGTGGGCGCCACGCGGGCCCGGGTGGGCGAGGCGGCGCAGCTGAAGACGGCCTGAGCGAGCCCGCGATCGCGGAGCGGATCGTGCGCGCCAAACGGACGCTGGGCGCGGCGCGCGTACCGCTGGCGGCACCGCGCGTCGCCGAGCTGGCCGCGCGGCTGCCATCCGTGTTGGATGCGGCCTACCGCAGCTTCACTTTCACCTAGGACCTGCCAACGATGAACCCTTCGCGGGCCTCAGCCGGTTGCGGCTTGAGCGGGATAAGTTTGACGGTACAGTAATTGCAGAATTTAAAATCGGAACGAAGGAGATCCTTATGCTCAACGCCCTGACTTGCGGCGGCAACGATGGTCCGATGCGCGCGGCAATCCGGATGGGCCGCCGGGTCCGCCTGCCTGCTCTGTACAAGTCTACCCATTGCGGCCGCGGCCCTTTTCGGCCGGCAGAAATATGAGAGCGGACCCCATGCGGCCGGTTCGCGTTTTAATCGCCGACGATCACATCCTCCTTGTCGAGGGGATGCGCAAGCTGATCGAGAAGGACTTCGAACTAGTTGGGACGGTTGACAACGGATACGATCTGCTCGCGGAGGCAGAGCGGCTGCAGCCCGATGTTATTTTGCTCGATATCTCCATGCCGCTGCTAAATGGCATCGATGCGGCACGACAGCTGCGGAGCCGCGGGGTCAGAGCCAAATTATTATTTGTTACGATGCATAGCGGCATCGATCATGTGAAAGAGGCATTTCGTGCCGGGGCGGCGGGCTATGTGTTTAAACACGCGGCCGCTGTGGAGCTCGCGCGGGCCATTGATGAGGTGATGCGGGGCAATACCTATCTGACTCCGCTCGCGCGACCCCATCAACCGTCCGTTCGGATGTCCGTGCTGCCGGGGAAAACGCAGTGCGTCTCGGCGACCGCCAGCGGGCAGCTCACCCTGCGCCAGCGCGAAGTGCTGCAGCTAGTCGCCGAGGGCTTATCCGCCAAGGCCGCGGCAGCGCTCCTCAACATATCGCAGAAGACGGTCGAGTTTCACAAAGCCAACATGATGCGGCAGCTCGGGCTGAAATCCACCGCGGAGCTCATCCGCTACGCGCTAAGCTACGAGCGGACCACCAACATCTGAACCAGCACAGCGCGCTAGCCGGTGGCGAGGTGACTCCGCGACTCGATTTCGCGTTCGGCCGTGCGCACAGCCACGCGGCTGATCCGCGATCGAACACGAACTCGGGCCGCTCGTCACGTTTTGCTACAAGCTAAACTACGCCTCGCATCAGATCCGCAGTTTCGGGCTGCGCCGCGGGGCCCGTCACCTGCGGCACCCCGCTGCTTGCGCAGCAGGGCCCCCGCCTCCGGTGCCACCCGCTCTCTCCAGGCAATAACTTCGGGTTCAACTGGGGCGCGGTTTAGTATCATCTTGCACAAGCACTGCTTGGCGAAGTCGGGCGCGGGTTCCCGTTAGGAATTCGAATCGGACTTCGGCACACTAAAATGCGCCCGCGCGCTGTGTAGCTTAGGAAGCGGGCGGGCGCATCGCTGTGCGCGGTATCAATCCGCAGATGCGTTCACGCTCAAGTATGAGCGCACGCATCGTGCGGAGTCAATCCGCACAGTGTCCTAATAACGCTCAGTTCCCTGGTAAAATTACTTAGGTGCGGGTACGCCGTGGATGAGCGCATCGAGCTTCGCAGGACTGTCGTAGAGCAGCGCCCGGGAGCGCAAAAAAACGTCCGATGGAGCTCCAGCTGCCACCGGCTGTCATTCCCTACGCGACGCTGCGCTTTACCGCTTACCGCTGCGCGGTGGCCATCCACGCCTGCGCTTTGTGGCAGCGCGTCTTTTCAATTGCTTAAGCGCTCAGGTCGCGGACGGGTGCGGCGGGTCAGTAAGGAACGCGGACAGGCGGGCGGCGTTTACGGGCTTGGGCAGATGGGCGTCGAAGCCGGCGGCCAGCGCCGCGGCCACGTCCTCCGGCTGGGCGTAGCCGGAGACGGCGATCAGGCAGGTGGAGCGTAAGCGCTGGTCAGCGCGAAGGCGCCGGGCGAGCTCATACCCGCTGAGATCGGGCAGGCCGATGTCGCACAGGACGATCTCCGGCGGCCGGCGGCCGGCCTCATCGAGGCCATCCCGGCCGGTGTAGGCAACGGCCACTTCATGACCCTCCAGCTCCAGGGTGTGGCGCAGCGACTCGACGACATCGATATTGTCTTCGATGATGAGAATGCGGCGGCGGGTCACGGCGGGGCGGGCTGGGGCCGGTTCCGCCGGGACGGCCGGAGTCTTATCCAGGGGCAGGCGGACGACGAACTCCGCGCCGCGGCCGGGACCGGGGCTGCTCGCGTGCACCGTGCCGCCGTGCAGCTCGACCAGACCCTTGACCACGGAGAGGCCGAGCCCCAGGCCCCCTTGCTGTGCGCCAGGGTCTTATCCGCCTGCACGAACGGCTGGAACAGGGTCTCGAGCAGCTGCGGCTCGATGCCCAGGCCGGTGTCGGCGACGCGGAGCACCCGCCTGCTCCCCGGAGGTCGTGACCGAGAGGGTGATGGTGCCGCCGGGCGGGGTGAACTTGGTCGCGTTATGCAGGAGGTTGTCTACCACCTGGCAAAGGCGCGCCGAGTCGCCCTTCACGATCACCGGCTCCGCCGACTGCCGCAACAAAAGACGCAGCGACGCGCCCTTGCACAGCGGCAGGTGATCCTCGACCGTGCGGCGGACCAGCTCGTTGAGATCGAGCTTCTGCCGTTCGAGCTCGAGCTTGTTCTGGTTGATGCGCGTCACATCAAGGAGGTCGTCGACCAGGCGCACGAGCTGCTTCATCTGGCGGTCGATGATGCCGCGGCTGCGCACCGCCGCCGCGCTGCCTGCCGGAACGGAGTCGAGCACCTTCAGGCTCAGGTCGATGGAGCCAAGGGGGTTGCGCAGCTCATGCGACAGGAGCGCGATGAACTCTCCCTTGCGCCGGTCCTCTTCGCGCAGCAGCTGCTCGGCGGCGTGCTTGCACAGGGTCATCTCGATCTGGGCGTGGAGCTCGCGATCGTCGTAGGGCTTGAGGATGTAGGCGAAGGCCCCGGTCTTGCCGATGCGGGAGAGGGTCGCCGTATCGGAGTGAGCGGTGAGGAATACCACCGGCAGTCCGAGCTCTTGGATGCTGAGCGCGGCCTCGATGCCGTCCATGGGACCGCGGAGACGGATGTCCATGAGGACGAGTCCGGGCCGCTCCTGCCGCGCCCGCGCCACCGCTTCCTCTCCGCTTGCGACCGGACCGAGAACTTTGTATCCCAGCTGCGTGAGCTTGGAAGAGAGATCCGCCGCGACGATGAGCTCATCTTCCACGATCAAGACCGAGCGCGCACTCATAGCCCAAGCATGGCACCGCTGAGCGCGAATTTCACCTGAAACTCCGTACCCGGACCGCTCATTACTTCGACGGTACCGCGCAGCTGTGCAGCTAGCATTTGTACCAGGCGCAGACCCAGAGAGGGGGAATCCCGCCAGCTGAGTCCCGCCGGCAGACCGATGCCGCTGTCGCGAACCCGCAGACAGACGGCGCCGCTCACCTCATCGCGATCCAGGCTGATGACAAGCTCGCCGGTGCGATCGCCGGGGAAGGCGTGCTTGAGGGCGTTGCACACAAGCTCATTGAGGATCAGGCCGCAGTGCACGGCCGCGCCGACCGGCAAGGCGATGGCCTGTATGGAGAGGGAGAGGCGCACGCGGGCGGCTACCTCGGTGTGGGTGTGCAAGAGGTAGCGGACCAGGCTCTGCGTGTAGGCGGCAAAGTCGAGCATCGCCAGCCGCTCGGAGGAATAAAGCAGCTCATGCACAAGGGCGATCGAGCGCACGCGGTCGCGCACATCGGCGAACAGAGCCCGCACGCCGGGGTCGATGATTCCGTCGGTCTGCAGGCTGACCAGGCTGGAGATGACCTGCAGGTTGTTTTTGACCCGGTGATGGATCTCGCGCAGCAGCACCTCTTTTTCGCGCAGGGACTCCTGAAGCCGGATCTCGGCCTGCTTGCGCTCGGTGATGTCGGAGACGGCGATTCGGCAGGTGAGCTCCGCGGTGACGGGGTCTTTGCTGGAGATGCTCTCCAGCTGCGCCGCGAACGTGCTCCCGTCGGCACGCAGCAGGGTGAGCTCGCAGCGCTGCGGCCGCAGTCCGCCGCGGACCTCCTGCAGGTGCAGGTATAAGGTGTCCTGGCAGTCGCGGCTGACGTAGCGGGAGAGCCGGCTGCCGACGAGCCGCCGGCGCTCGGTGGTGAGAAGGTGGACCCCGGTGAGGTTGGCTTCGCAGATCTTGTCGGCCTGATCGATCGTCAGATAACCGACCGGTGCGAAGTCGTACAGATCGTTGAATCGATCGCGTGAGTGGGCAAGCTCCGCCTGGGCGGCGCGGAGCTCCTCGTTCTGGGTCTCCAGCTCGGCCTGGTGGAGCTGCAGCTCGTGGACGAGACGGCGGACTTCTTCAGCGGACAGAGTCGAGGGGTCGCGTCCGTTCGGCTCGTCGGTCGCGCTCTGGCGTCCGATCGGGGCGCGGCGCGGCGGCGGTCGGGCGCGCTCGACGCGCTCGGCGGCGCGTGCGAAGCTCGCCGGTGATGCGCGAGACCGTCGTCCTGACTGTGCTGGGGCCCGATCGCACTGGGCTCGTCGAGGTGCTCGCCGACCGGATCGCCGCCGCCGGCGGTAACTGGGAGGCGAGCCACATGGCGCGCCTGGCCGGCCAGTTCGCCGGCATCGTGCTCGTCACCACCGAGCGCGGTCGGGTCGACGCGATGGTGCAGGCGCTGCGCGGGCTCGACACGTTCGGCCTCGAGGTGACCGCGCGCGTCACGTCGGTGCCCACCGCGCCGGCTGGTACGCGGCTCGCGCTCGGCCTGACCGGCAACGATCGCCCGGGCATCGTGCGCGACGTGTCGCGCGTGCTCGCCGAGCACGGGGTCAACGTCGAGGAGCTGGAGTCGACGATCTCGAGCGCGCCGATGTCGGGCGCGCCGCTGTTCACCGCGCGCGCGCTGCTGCACGTGCCCGCGGGCGTCACCGCGGGCGAGCTGCGCAGGGGGCTCGAGGCCCTCGCCGGCGAGCTGATGGTCGATCTGACCGCGCCGTAGGGACGATCGCGGCGCGGACGGGTCGCGGGAGCTGACCGCGCGGCGGCGGGCGGGGCGGCGGGATCGGTGGGAGCTGACCGCGCGTCGGCGGGCGCGGCCGCGGGCGGGGCGGCGGGAGCTGACCGCGGATCGGTGGGATCTAGCTGCGCCGTCGCGCGCGCGGCCACGGGCGGGTCGGAGGGAGTTGACCGCGCGGCGGCGGGCGGGGCGGTGTGAGCTGACCGCGCCGTCGCGCGCGTCGGCGGGCGGTCGGCGGCGCGGGTCGTCGGGCGTGGCCAGAGGTCGCCAGGCGTCGGCGGCTGGCGCGGGCCTGGGCCGCGTGCAAGATCAGGGCGTGATCGCGCGCGTCGTGCTGAGTGGTTGGCTCGCGATGGCCCTGGCCTGCGGCGGCGCCGACCCGTCGGCGGGCGCGCCGTCGCCCGTCGCCCGTTCGACGCGGAGCGCGGCAGCCGCCACCGTCGACGTTCACGCACCCCGGTCCGCGTCGGGGGCTGCGTCGACGACTGGCCCGTCGGCTGCGTCGACGCCCGGCCCGTCGGTCGCGCCGTCGCCCGCGTCGACGACTGGCCCGACGGCCGCGCCGTCGGGGGCCCCATCGACGCCATCGCGGGCCCCGGCGCTCGCGCTCGAGGCGCCGCCGGTCGCGCGCTGGCGCGACGACGCCGCGGGGCCCGACCGCGTGCGCTCGCCGGCGTGCGTGACCGCCGCCGATCGCTTCGTCCAGCACGCCGAGCTCGTCGACGGCGCGGCGCGGTTCTGCCTGTGGTGGAACCTCGCGCGGCCCGCGGCGGAGGTCGGCTGCTGGCGGGTGGCGCTGGCGACGGGGGCCTACCGCGGCGAGGTCGGCGTGTGGTTCTCGCAGCCGCAGCCGCTGCGCGTCGGTCAGGGCGGGCCGTGGCTCGGCGACGGCGCCGCGCACGCGTCCTGGCGCGACGGCGGCGTCGAGGTGTGCCGCGGCGCCGCCTGCCAGCACCTGCCGGTGCGCGCGCCGCCCGACGCTGACGAAGACGATCTCGCGATCGACGAGGCCGGCGGCGCGCTGGTCGTGCGCGCCGGTCCGCGCGGCCGGGCGACGCCGTTCGCGCTCCGGTCGGCCACGGACGGCGCGCCGCGCGCGACGATCTCGCCGGCCGCGCGCCGCCGCGTCGCGCTGGCCGGG
>CALFML010000895.1 GCA_937879845.1 uncultured Myxococcales bacterium | reverse complement strand
TGCATCCTCGACAATATAAAACTGGGATCGCGTCTCCGTGCTTTCGATCAACGGGCGATTGGTCGGCAACGGTGCCGGCGGCGTTACCAGCTTCCCGGCAGCAAGATCGATGATGCGCAGTGCAACGTCTGCTGGTAGCTTCTCGATTACTGCAGCAAGCTGCTCATCGTCATCTGTAACAGTACGCAGAGTAGGCAGCCAATTCTCTGGAATGCTCAGGCTCTGCCCCGGCTCCAAGCGCGCCATGTGCATGAGGCAGCGAATCCCGTACTCTTCCTGCGAGCTCAATTTCATGCATCTATTGTATTCCCACTGAGGGTGCCAGAAATGGGACAATGTAGCTGTACACGGAGAAACGTCGCACTCCACGAGCGAGCCAGCCTGGCGCTTACTCCACCTATCTCACTTTTCACAGGGTCTCAATACGGATGCCGTTTCAAATTCAACCAGTCAAGGAATTTCTGGTACAGCCAGCCTTGCCGGAGCCTCTTTCGCGACTTTCTGAACTCGCCTACAACCTGATCTGGAGCTGGGAGCATAACATCCGTGCCGTATTCCGGCGCCTCGATCCGGTGTTCGCGGTGCTCGGTGCCCTGGATCTCGCCCTCGGCGCTGCCGATGTCGACCAGGGTGCGAAACTCACGCTCGCTGAGCACCGGCGCCGCCTCGGTGTGGCGCGCCTTGCGACCAAGCAGGAGCAGCAGGATGCCGTCGGCCAGGGTGCTGATGATGGTGCGCGGCACCCACAGGATCCAGGTGAGCACCACCGTCGGCCGCGAGACCACGCGTGCCCATCGCTCGGCGAGCTTGATGCCCACCGTCTTGGGGATGAGCTCGCCGAAGGTCACCAGCAGCGGCACGGTCAGAAGCGTCGCCACCAGCGCGATCGCCGCATCGCGTGAGCCTGCACTCAGCACGTCCACGCGGTTACTCAGGCGCTCGGGCAGGCTGGCGAACAGGCGCGTCACCGCCTCGGTCATCGCCGACGACAGGAGGATATTGGTCAGCTCGTTGCCGAGGATGATGGTGGTGATGAGGCGGCGCGGGTCGCTGAGCAGCCACACCACCCGGGCGCTCGCCGGGTCGGTGGACGCGGTCTGGCGCAGAGCCTCCCGCCGCGGGCGCGACAGCGACAGCAGCGCGGTCTCGGTGCCGGAAAAAAAGCCCGCCGATATGAACAGCGGGACGAGGATCGCCGCATGCAGCAGCAGCAAAAACACCGGGCTGGGCTGGCTGCTGCCTGCTGGGCTTAGGGTCTCCGCGTTCATCACAAGACTCTACTGGCGCGGCAGCGCCGGCAGAAGCAAGTGAAAGATGGCGCCGCGGTCGGGTCCGTTTTCAATCCAGACCCGCCCATGGTGGGCATCGATGTACTTGCGAACCAGCGACAGACCAAGACCCGAGCCTTCATACTCGCGGGTGGCGGAGTTGTCGACCTGATAAAAGAGCTCGAAGACCTTTTCATGCAGATGCGACGGGATGCCGATGCCGCTATCGAGGACCGAGAGCTGCACCTTGGGGCCGGACTCCCCTTCGCGGTTCAAAGCGCAGACGGAGACCTCGCCGCGTTCGGGGGTGAACTTGATGGCGTTGGCCAGGATGTTCACCAGCACCTGGCGCAGCTTCTCGCGATCTCCATCGACGAACAGCAGATCGTCGGGCAGCACGCAGCTTATGTGGGTGCGCTTGCGGCGGCACTGCGGCGCCACGGTCTGCAGGACCTCGGTGCACAGCGACTTCAGATCGACGGCGCTGCGCACAAGCTCGACGCCCGCCGCTTCGATGCGCGACACGTCGAGCAGCTTGCTGATGAGCCCGAGCAGCTGATCCCCTTTGTCCATCACCGTCTGCAGGTACTCGCGCTGCTCCTGCGACAGCGGGCCGGCCAGCCCCTCCATCAGCATCTCGGAGTAGCCGAGCACGGAGGTCAGCGGCGTGCGCAGCTCATGCGAGACCGTCGACAGGAAGCTCGCCTTGACGCGGTCGGAGTCTTTCATCCGCTGCACCGCTTGCTCCAGCCGGTGGTTTTTGAGCTGCAGCTCGCAGAAAGATTCTTCGACGTGCGCCAGGTGCACGCGGGCGGTCAGGGTGCGGCGTAGGGCGCCGCGCAGCAGGGTCTCGCACAGGCGGATCACGTAGTGCGCGGTGCGCAGGGTGCGGGTGCGTCCGTCAGGGCCGGGCAGGGCGCTGCAGACGATGCGTCCGAGCGCATCCCCGTCGTGGTAGACGGCGGAGCAGAGGAACTGGCGGCCGCTCTCCTGCACATACCACGGGGTCGGCTCCGGCGGCGCGGCGAGCACGAGCTCGGGGAGCGGCTCCCCCACGACCACCGTCCCGTTCTTATCGACCAGGGAGACCGCGCAGCCAAGCTCCCGCGCCGCCCGCAGGAGCTGAATCTCCTCTTCGCTGAGCAGGCCGCGGAGCTGGACTTTGGCGTCCAGGCCGCTGGTCTTGGGGCTGGCTTCGCTCATCGCAGGGCGGCTCCCTGGTGGGCTGGCGCAAGCACCGGCGCGGCCGCCCGGCTGGCCGCTGACTCCGGCATATCGCCAGGCGGCGCCGCGGTCTGGGGAGTGATGAGCGCCCGCGCCAGGTCCACGGCGTTGAGGCGGCGCCCGAGCTCGGTGAGCAGCGTCGCCAGATCCAGGGAGCTCGCGGCCAGCCCATCGTGTTCATGTAAAAGCGCCGGCCAGACCACGGTGAGCAGCCGCATGACGGTCTCTAGCACCCCGAGCCCGGACTTGGCCATCGCCGGCACGATATGGACATCGGCGCGGTGCCCCAGCAGCCGCTTCGCCGCGACAACATCAGTGCGCATGCTGATCGAGTCGCTTTTGTTGAGCTGGATCACCATCGGCAGCGTATCAGGGGCCAGGCCGTTGTCGCGCAGGCTTGTGCGGACGCTGACCAGCGACTGATCGTTTTCATCGGGCGATCGCTCGCTGTCGGCGATAAAGACGATGCCGTCGGCGCCGCGCAGGATGAGGCGGCGGGTGTGCTCGTGCATCGCGTGGCCGGGACCGGCCAGGAGCCGCAGGATGACCCGCATGCCGGCGATGTTCAAGACGATGGGCAGCAGATCGAAGAACAGCGTGGGACGGTGGGCGGCATCCACGGGATTGGTGTGGAACAGCAGCTCCTCGTCGGTGGTATCCGATGGGTCCAGCGACAGCATGCGGCTGCGATAGCGATCGCTTAGCCGAGCATAGATCTGGTGCAGGTTTGTCGTCTTCCCCGAGCCAAATGGCCCACAGAAGACGAGCTTGATGGCAATGCTAGGCGGTGCGTTTTCGACCTGCGCCATGGCTGGGTTCTTCGGATCCCCCCGCGGAAGAAGCGAGGGAGTGGGTTCTAGTATGTTGCGGCCTAGACCCAGAGACCAGCGCTTCGCGCAATAACTCCTCCATATCACTCACAAGAATTAATTGGAGGGCACGCATAAGCGACCTCGGCAGGGTTACCAGGTCCGGCTGGTTTTCGCGGGGAATGATCACAGTGTGGATGCGGGCACGCCGCGCCGCCAGCAGCTTTTCCTTTAGCCCGCCGACCGCCAAGACCCGACCACGCAGCGTCACCTCACCGGTCATCGCCACACCTGGTCGGACCGGCCGATCCGTGAGCAGCGAGACCAAGGCGCAGGCAATGGTCGCGCCCGCGGAGGGGCCGTCCTTGGGGATCGCGCCGGCCGGCACATGGACGTGGAGTTCGTGCTGCTCGACGAACGGATCGGCGGCGCCGGCGGTCGTGGCAAAGGCGCGGGCGAAGGAAAGGGCGGTCTGCGCCGACTCGCGCATGACCTCGCCGAGCTGCCCGGTGAGCCGCAGTCCGCCGGGGCCGGGCATGCGCTGGGTCTCGATCGTCAGCACTTCGCCGCCGCTCGGGGTCCAGGCCAAGCCGACGCACAGCCCGGCCGGGGGCAGGCTGACGCTGGCCGCCGGATCCAAGCTGAAGCGGACGATCGGCGGCGGTCCGAGCAGCTTGGTCAAGGTCTTGCGCGTGATCGACAGCACCTGGCAGCTCGGCGGTACCACCGGCACCAGGCTGAGCGCCACCGGGCGCGGCGCGGGCGGCGGCTCATGGCTGGGCACGATGTCGGCCGCCGGCGCGGCGCCCAGGTGCTGCAGGGCGCTCTCCTGCGCCACGACCTGATGCGCCAGCTTGCGGCACAGCGCGGCGAGCTGGCGATCGAGCTCGCGCAGCCCGGCCTCCTGCGTGTACTGACCGATGAGGGTACGCAGCGCCGGAGCGGTGATTTGCACTTTGTAGGCCGGGGCGAGCCCCGCCGCGGCGATCGCCCGCGGGACCAGGTGCCGCGTCGCAATCGTGAGCTTTTCTTCGTCGGTGTATCCCGACAGCTGCAGGATCTCCAGGCGATCGCGCAGCGCCGGGGGAATCCGATCCAGGCTGTTGGCGGTGGCGATAAACAACACCTCCGACAGATCGAAGGGCACGCCCAAGTAGTGATCGCGGAAGCTGCTGTTCTGTTCCGGGTCCAAGACTTCTAGGAGCGCCGCGGCCGGATCGCCATGGCTGTCAGCGCATAGCTTGTCCAGTTCGTCCAGAAGCAGCACCGGGTTGCGCGTGCCCGCTTGGCGCAGCCCCTGGATGAGCCGGCCGGGCAGCGCCCCGACGTAGGTCCGCCGGTGGCCGCGCACCTCCGCGTCATCGCGCACGCCGCCGAGCTGCACCCGCACGAACCGCCGTCCGAGCGCCCGCGCGATCGACCGTCCGAGCGTCGTCTTGCCGACCCCGGGCGGTCCGACGAAACACAGGATGCTGCCGGCGCCCCGGCTGCCTTTGTCGGCGCCGCGGCGCAGCCGCATGACGCTGAGAAACTCCAAGATGCGCTGCTTGACGGCCGCCAGATCCGTGTGTTCCTCATCGAGCGCGCGGCGGGCGGCGAGCAGATCGAAGCGATCCTCGGTGACCGTGAGCCACGGCAGCTCGACCAGCCAGGTGAGATGGGCGCGCACAACCTGCGCCTCCGGGCTCTGGGCTGGCATCGCGTCCAGACGGCGCAGCTGGCGCTCTGCCTCCGCCAGGGCCTCGCCGGTCATGCCGGAGGCGCGCACCTGCTGCCGCAGCTCGGAAAGCTCATCGCTGCCGCCATCGAGCTCGGTGTGAATCTGCCGCAGCTGCTCGCGGAGGAAGTGCTCGCGCTGGGCGCGGCTCAAGACTTCTTTGGTGCGGGCGCGGATGCCTTCCTGCAGGTCGATGAGCTGCAGCTCGCGGCGCAGGAATGCGGCGAGGAGCCGCAGCCGCACCGTGATGTCCGCCGCCTCTAGGATGCGCTGTCCTTCCTCGGGAGGGATGTGGAGGTTGGCGGCCAGGAGATCGGCGAAGCGCTCCGGCACGCTCTCATCAAAGCCGTGCAGGAGCTCCGTCAGCGCCGGAGCCCGCACCTTATCGGCATGGGCGTAGCGATCCAGATCCTCTTTGATCTGCCGCTGCAGGGCCTGCTGTTCCGCGCTGAGCGGCGGCGCGTCCGCCAACAGGCGGGTGCGCAGCTCCGCGCCGGCCGACTCATCGGCGGGATCGGCGGACTCGCCAGACTGGATGGACTGGATGGATTCTCCCGCGGCCGTGGGAATGACCGCCGGAGAGACGATCATGCACGGGCGGTGCTCCAGCCACTCCGCTACGCGGGCGCGCTGCAGGCCCTGCACCACCAGCTTGGTCCTGCCATCGGAGAGCGTCGCGACCCGCAGAATCGTCGCCACCGTCCCCACCTCATGCAGTCCGTCCGGACCCGGCAGCTCCTCATCGGCGCGCCGCTGCAAGCAGACAAAAAGCGCTCGCTCCGGCGTCGAAAGCGCCCGCTTCACCGCATCCGCAGAGACGCTGCGCGAGATGATGAGCGGCGCAACCATGTAGGGGAAGAGCACCAGATCCCGCGTCGGCAAAAGCGCCAGCGGGGAGGGCAGGGACCGGGGATGCGGCGGGACGGACTCAGGCATCTCTTGTCGCGGCTCAGTCACCTTCTTCCACCTTCCTCATAGACGGGCTCTCCGCTGCCCTGTAAGGAATCTTACGGGGGTAATGAGCTTACTTATCTCCCTCCCGGATCACAATGCTTCTTTTTAGCGAAGAACCGATTCGGGAGGCTGGCTATCACGCGGGATTTCGGGCGTTTGTGGCTAGCGCCTTGGGCCCTACAATTCCGTGCTGCGGGTTGCGACAAGCTGTGCGATAATAATAGTATGCAAGTCGGCTCGTCCGCTTCGCTTGACGCGCTGTGCGACCGGCTCATGCGCTCCACCGCGGCCCGCAAAGTCATGGTGTGCACGCTGGACGGCTCCATAGTTGCCCATGCCGGAGGGCGGCAAGTTCTGTTTGGCTCTCTGGTCGCCGAGCTCACCGAGCTGGCGGCGGACATGCTCATCGAGACACAGCAGGCCAGCCACTTGGCTATTCCCGTCGAGGATCGCTTCGGGCGGGCCGGTCCCTTGCAGGTCTGCGCCGCGCCGCTCGGACACCAGGCGCTGCTGCTCGTCCTGTTCCCGGAGAGCGTGGATGTCAGTCAGGTCCGGGTCCGAGTCCGCCGCGCCCGCCCGCAGATGCTGCGGATCTTGAACGGCACGAGCCACTCGTCCCCGGTCTTAAGCTGAGAGCTTGCCGTCCGTCTCGGGCGCTGCCGGAGCTGGGGCAACTAGCGGTACGGCTTGGCTGCTGGCGGGAACGGTGGCGTGGAAGTGGTCGAAGTTGACGACGCGGCGTCCGTTCTCGTCGCGGTGGAGCATGTCCTCGAACCGCTCGTTCCAGCGCAGATCGCTGACGCTGTAGTTGTGGCGGGCGTGGACCGTCTGGGCGAAGGTGTTATCGACGCCGATGAACGTCACCAGGATCTCGATCTCGGCGGCGAGCAGCGATTCCGTGGTCTGGCCGAACAAGATGCTCGATTCCGTAATCTGGTGCACCGCGGTCCAAGTCAAAGAGAACATCGGCGACTGACTCCGTACGAGCGCCAGGTCGTGGTAGCGGCGGACCTGCTCTCCTTCCAAGGTCCTCTCCGTGCGGAACGCGGTGACGCGCAGCTGCGCCTCTACGACCTGGTTTGAACGCTCGTTGGCCAGGCGGAACACCAGCGAGGGTACGCCATCGCGGTTGCTGATCACCGCAACCCGTGAAAACATCACCCGCGCCGTCGGCCGCGCAAACTTGGCGAAGACCAGCCCCGTAGTCAGGGCGCTCCATAAAAGGCCCGCCGCGGACTCCACCGTGACCAAGAGATGCGTATACGTATCGATCGGCGCAAACCGGCCGTAGCCGATGGTGGCCAGCGTCTGGATGCTGAAATAAAAAGCATCCGCGTAGGAGCCCGGCCGCGCGTTTTCGATACCGCTTGGATCAAGAAAGTACAGCACTGCGAACAAGGCATTGCTGATCAAATAGAACGTCATGAGCAGGCCGAGAAACCGCGGCCAAGAACACATGAGCAGCCGGTGATACACGTCGTTGAGCAAGCGGCGGCGGAGTCCGACCTGGCGGATGTTGACGCTGCCGTCCGGATTGATGATGCGATGCGGATTGAACAAAGGAGTGGGCGTCAAAGTGACCCTGAGTATAGAGCCTGGACTCGGCCGTTCGTATGTCGGATCGCCGGTTCTAGACCGGGGACGAATCTTGCGGGCCGTCAAGCGATCTCCTAGACTGAGCTGTGTCGTCGATAAAACCACCTCCTGGCGGTCCGCCGCTCCGGTCGCGCGACAGCGATTCCATTCCCGAGCCGATCGCGGATGCGGAGCAGGATACGCCGCTGCCGCCGCGTGCTCCCATGCTGCTGCCGCGCAGCACGGCGGCTGAGGGCGCAGCTGCGGCGCCGGAGCCGCTTCCGGTGCCGCCCCCGGGGAGTTCCGAGCTGAGCCGCGCGAGCGCTCCCCCCGGGGCGGACCCGCGACCCGCGGAGCCGGCCAGCGCTTGGAGCGAGCGGCGGCCGCTGCCCGTCGAGCTGTCGCGCACCCAGCTCCAGCGCATCGACGAGCTGCTCGGCGAGGTCTCCACCGACACCTCTGCGGCGGGTTCACGATCGGGGTCCGCGGCGTCGGCGCGAAGCCTGCCCCGCGCCGTGGGGGAGAGGCGAACACCGCCTGCCGTGTTCATCGTCCAGCCGGAAGTGGAAGGCGAGCTCCAGGCTTTGGAGCCGGCGCGGCTCATGGGATGGGCCATCGCGACCGGATTTTGCGGCTGCCTGTGGTTGGCGCCCCACGGGGTGCTTCAGCCGGTCGGCGGTCCGCTTGATCACCCAAGCAGCATTCCGCATCGCGAGCTGTACTTCGAGCATGGGATGCTGCTCGGTGCGCACTCCACGATGGCCGGCGATGGGCTGGTGGATGTGCTGGCGGCCGCCTGGTCGGGACGGCAGGCCGAGCGGGCGCGCTCGGTGGTGGCCAGCGCCCCGCCGCGCAACCTCGCCGCGATGCTCCTCACCGGCCCCAAGCTCACC
>CALFML010000894.1 GCA_937879845.1 uncultured Myxococcales bacterium | reverse complement strand
GTACTGCGGCGTGCCCAGGACCATGCCGGGCATGGTGTGGCGCTTCTCCAGCGCCTGCTGCGCCCCCTCCGGCAGCGAGTCCGCGGACAGCGGCGTGCTCTTGCCGTCGATCTGCAGGCCGGCGGTGTTGTTGGTGGCGATGCCGAAGTCGACGATCTTGACGAAGTCTTTTTGCCCGTCTTGCTCGACGAGGAAGATGTTGTCCGGCTTGAGGTCGCGGTGGATGATGCCCTTGTCGTGCACGGCTTGGAGACCGCGGGCGATCTGCACCGCGATGTTGCAGGCGCGGATCGGCGTCAGCGCCCCATCGGAGATCACCCGCTGCAGCGTCGGCCCGTGCAGGAACTCCATGGCGATGTAGCTGCGCCCGTCGTCGAGCAGGCCGAAGTCGGTGATGATGACGGTGTTGGGGTGCTTGATCTTGGAGGCGAGCTGCGCCTCCTGCAGGAAGCGGTACTGGGCGTCGGGGTCCTGCGGCTTGAGCAAGACCTTGATCGCCATCTCGCTGTCGAGCAGGATGTGGCGGACGCGGTAGACCACGCCCATGCCGCCGCTGGTCAGGCGCTCGACGACGTTATAGCGGTCGC
Organism: uncultured Myxococcales bacterium; assembly: GCA_937879845.1. Classification (GTDB taxonomy): domain Bacteria; phylum Myxococcota_A; class Polyangia; order Palsa-1104; family JAEUJZ01; genus CALFML01. The sequence goes on along the minus strand of CALFML010000894.1, from coordinate 6,760 downwards.
CGATGACGGTGCCGACCAGCTCCTCGCGCGGCAGGGCCTTGGTGTTGAGGCTGACCGGGCCGTGCGCCGGCTTGCACTTGTGCGTGCTGCCGCTCGCGTAGGCTTCGCCGCAGTCAGGGCAGAGGCGCTGGGCCTTGGTCGGCGGCTCAATCACGGCAGACCTGTCAGGCGATGACGGGGCCTGGGGGCGAGCAGTCGGTGAAGGCCTCTGCCCCTAGGGCCGAGGCGACGGGCAAGGTCCATGACTCTGCACGATTATCGCACGAGAGCGCCACCTGCCGCGGCACTTTTTGCCCGGATCGGCGACCGTCGGCGCGGCGCCGCCCGGCAAGTCGGCTTAGACGCTGGCCGCTTGGCCCGGAGCGCCCGCCGCGACCTTGCGCAACCCGGCTTCTGCATGGCCAGGCGTTTGGCCGGAGCTTGAACGAAAGCCGCCGCGGCAGGGCGGGCCCAGCTCTAGGTCCAGGACTTGGACTTGGACTTGGACTTGGACTTGGACTTGGCCCCGGCTCAGGCGCGGGTCAGTTGGCCGCCGGAATCTGGTAGGACCAGACGAACTGCTTGCTGCTGCCTTCGGTAAACGGCGGAAAGTGCTGCTTGCGGATCTGCTCGGAGATGCAGCGGCCGGTGGCGCTTGTGCCGAGCGGCCCGATCAGATCCGCCTTCTGCACCGAGCCCGAGTTGTCCACGAGGATGCTGATCGTCACATATGAGCCCCAGGCCTCCTTGGCGCAGGACTTGAACCGCGACTCGGCGCGCAGCATGTTCTGCCGCAGCACGTCTTGGGTCAGGGTCTTAAGCGGGGCCTGCGGGGCCTGCGGCGGCGCGCTGTCCGCGTCGGCGGTTTTGGCTGCCTTGGCCGCTGCCCGAGCCGCGGCGCGGGCCGCCTTGGCCGCGGCGCGGTGCTCCTCCCGCGTGGTCTTTCCCGGCTTGGAGGATGTGCCGCCTGGCTCCGGGTCATCGGCCTCATCGGGCTCGGTGGCCGTGCCGGAAGGATTATTGGCGGGGGCGCTGCCGCTGGGGTTATCGGTTTCGGGACCGGTCTTGGCGGCGACCGCAGGCTTTCCGGGCTCGGCGGCCGGGCCGGGCTTTTCTCCGTCTGGAACCACGGGGGTTACCCGCACCGGGACCGGGGTCTGCACCGGATGCTGGGTCGGCGGCGGCGTGGTGCGGCCGACCCCGGGCTCGATCTCGACTTGCGGCGAGGAGGGCTTGGTCGGCAGCATCACCACCATCACAACGGCAGCGATGGCCACGGCTCCGAAGGCGCCGATGAAGAGCCAGATCTTGCTGCCGGAAGGCTGCGATGGCTTGGCCGGGGCGGCTTGGCGGGTCGGCGTCGTGCTGGCAGGACTCGGCTTCGCTGCGGCCGGACGCTCGGAGCTGGCCGCGGTGCGCGCGGCCGAAATCTTGTCACCGGCGCGCGCCGCCGCTGCAGCCGGAGTCGGCGCTGAAGCCGGCGCCGCTGCCACAGCCGGCGCTGCCGCTACGGCGGGGGACGCTACGACGGGGGACGCTACAACAGGGGACGCTACGACGGGGGACGCTACGGCGGCGGGCGCTGCCCGAGCTGCAGCCGGTGCCGAAGCCGCCCGCGCCGCCGCCGCCGCCGGAGCGACCACCGCAGCGACAGCCGGCGCCGCCGCCGGTGCCGCGGACGCGGCGACGGTCGGTACGCGGTCCGAGGGGCGCGCCGCCTGGCCTCCCGGCTGCTCATGATCGGATCCCGACACGCTGAGCCCGGGCATCGGTGCCGGCAGCGGCGTAGTGTCGGACTGATCCATCGCTGACGCGCCGAGGCCAGGCAAGGGCGCTGGCAGCGGCGTGGTCTCTGGATCATCTTTCCCGATGGCAGTCATGGTAGCAGGCGCTGCCGCAGGCTATGGCCCGTCGACGAGCGGTAGGTAACGGTACATTATGGCACGATAAGCCGGCCAAAAACCAGCACCGCGCGCAGCCAGGGGCATCCCGGCGGCGCGGCGTTGTGGTCTTGGTCTTACGGGCTTGGTCGTTCGGTCTAGGCCTTTGCGCCTGTCTTTATGGGCTTACGGGCTTACGGGCTTACGGGCAGGTACCTATCACGTAGTAGGAGGGGGCGGTCTGCTTGAGGGTCGTGGTGACCAGGATGTTTAAAAGCCCCATGTTCTGTCCCGAACCTACGGCGCAGGCGTAGCCGGCGCAGAACGTCGCGCGTCCGGCGGTAAAGTGGTTCCAGTTGTTGTCGCGGTAGCAGGTTGCGGCGGCGGCGGTCGTGGCGGCAACCTGGCCGGAGGGCGCGCTCTCCACCCCGGCCGGGCTCTGCGCCGTGACTACGTAGTAATACGTCGTCGCCGCGCTCAGCCCTGAGTCGGTGAAAGCGGTGCCGGTCACTAACGCGGTGTTGACCTTGCTCGGCGTGCCGCCGGCGCTGGCGGCGCGATAGACGTTATACCCGGCCGCGCCCGCGCTGGCGGTGAAAGTCAGCGACACCGATGCGGCGGTGGTCCCGGCCACCGTCAGGTTGCCCGGCGCCGGGAGCGGCGGGTGGCCGGTGGTGGCGGCGCTCACCGTGGTGGAGGGCGCGCCCTCGGCCCCGGTCGTGCTTACGGCCCGCACGAAATAAGAGTAGGCGGTTCCCGCGGTAAGCCCCGCGTCCTTGTACGCGGTCGCCGTCAAGAGGGCGCCGTTTGCCCGCGTAAACGCGCCGCCGCTGGCGCGGTAGACGTTGTAGCCGGCCGCGCCCGCCACGGCATCGAACGCCAAGCTCACCGACGTATCGTCGCTCCCGGTGACGACAAGGCCGGTCGGGGCGGGAAAGGCGACAAAGCCGCTCGTCAGCCGATCCACCATCTTCTTGATGGCGGCCATCTGCGCCCCGCGCTTGGTGTCGAAGCTGGCGGCGTCGTTATAGCCCCACCAGTCCCAGCACCCCTTGGGGTTTGACGGCGAGAGGTTGGAGACCAGCGCCTGCGGGTAGAGCACGATGAGGTGGTTGGTGTCGGCCCACTGGTTATACCCGGCGTGGCCGTAATAGGCGTCGCGGATCTGCGCCTGCGTCTGCTCGCAGCCGTGCAGGGCGACATGGACCTTGCACGGCTCTTTCTTGGCGCAGGCGTCGGGCACGTAGACCCAGCCCGTGCTGTCCATGCTCCTACTGGCGGGGCTTGCGAGAAACTCCGACTGGTCGAACTGGATGAGCTGGCCGCTCAAGGTCCCGGTATTGCGCGGCGAAAGCGCGCCGGCGTCGGAGTAGATGTGCTGCAGGAGCGCCCCGGCGGCGTCGTAGCCGCAGTTATTGATATAGGGGCTGCCCGAGGTCGTGCAGCTGTTGCCATAGCTGTCGGTGATGTGGGCGTGGGCGGCGTTTATGTCGGTCTTGTAGACGATGTTTGCCGCCGGGACGTAGTGCTGGTAGTAGCGCAAAAGCGCATCCATGACGGAGCGCCGGACCGTGGTGTCCTTGGTGCCGCTGAACAGCCAGATCTTCTGCGTGCGCAGGTTGTCCGTCGAGTCGAGATCGCCGGACTTGGCGCGGCTGTCCGTCGCGGTGATCAGGCTGTTTACATCCGGCGAGCCCTGGGTGCAGGTGGTCAGGGCGGGAGTGAGTCCGCCGCCGGCGCAGTGGTACGGGCCGCCGGCGAAGATGCCGGCGCCGGCAAAGATGCTGGAGAAGGCCAGGTGCAGCTGCACCGCCATGTACCCGCCGGAGGAAATTCCCGATACCGAGCTCTGGCGGATGTCGGCGTTATAGGACCCCAGGCTCACCGCCGCCCGCGGAGTCAGCGGCTGGGCGATGATGGCGGCTTGCGCCCCGCTCGGCTCGTCAATATATGGGCCGGGGCCCAAGCCGATACCGGAGTCGGTGCCGGTGCAGGACCCGGCGGCGGCGGCGACAAGGGTCAGGCAAAAGCGGGAGAGCCCGGCTTTTTGGCTATGGGTTCGCAGTCGTGTCATCGCGATGTCCTCCACCAAGCGTTTTTTGTCCGAGCCGGCGCGTCCGCATGCTGCGCCTTGCCCGGACTCAAGCGGCGAACATACCGCAACCGCCGCGTGGGTCTTTAAATAGAACCCGGCTCGGTTTGGGTGGACCGGGCCTCCCTTGCGCTTGAGACTCGCCGCGCCGGGCACGCGGAGCAGCCTCTGAGCTGTGAGCACGACCGGACGCGAACTCGGGTCACGGAGTCGTTTTGCCGCGCCCTGCTAGGGCTCACGGCGGCCGGGCAGCGCCGCCACCGGACCGTGGCTCGGGGAGCCGCTGCGCAGGGGACGCGACAGGATGATCTCGCGGCCGGCTTTTTTGCCGGCGGCGCGGGCCTGGGTGCGCGGCTGGCCCTTTTGCTGGACGCGCCGCACATGCGGGTAGCGGCGGCGGAAGTAGTCCTGCAGCGCCGGATCGCCGGCCCACACGAGCCCCTCCACCTGATGCGCCTTGTCCTTGTCCGCCAGCCGCTCGGCGAAACCGAGCATGACGCCGGCCAGGTAGGTGCGCCGCTCGCGATCGCCGACGATGGCGGCGGCCTGCTTGTGCTCGGCCCACAGGCGCTCGGCGGTGTGGGTGAGAAACGCATGCACGTAGGCGGCCATCTCCAGGTTGTCTTCGCTGCCGCAGATCTCCAGCACCGAGCCGCGGCGGTCGCGCTGCGGGTCGTAGCTTGGCACCCAGATCGCCTCGACAAAAAAGTAGCGCCCGAGCAGCATCGCCAGGAGCCGCTCCGCCTCCTCGGTGCGCCCCTTGGGGATGCCGAGCTGGCGAAAACCGTAGCGCGTCCGCCGCGCCCCCCCCGGACTTTGGTGATCGATCTGCTGGCGGTCGAGATTGTGCTTGAGCATGAGCCGCTGCGCCTGGTGCATCGCCGCTTCGGCCTCATGCGGGTTGTGGCTCTGGGCCAAGGCGAGCAGGCGAGCGATGCGGCGGAGCAAGCGGGTCTGATCGTCCGATTCCGCCGTCTCCGCGCCCAGGCCCAGGCCCGCGGCGGGATGGAGGCCGACGGCGGTGGCATCGATGCCGAGCCGCGCGCAGACCGCCTGAAACGCCGGTCCGTGCGCGGTCTCGTCCCGCTGGCCGAGGATCTCATGCACGTACTGGTGCGCCATCTCGTGCTTTAGCACTTCCAGAACGATGCTCCACGGCTTCTCTAAAACCAGCCGCTCGCTGATGAAGAGGGTGCGGGTGTGCGCCTGCCAGAGCCCCAGGCTGCGCTCGCTCGGGTGCAGGCCCAGCGTCGGTGCGACCAGGGCGCTGCGGAAGTGCGAGCTGTTGATGAAGTGAAAGGCGCGCAGCAGCTCGCGGGTGATCGCGGCGCGCAGCGCATCGCCTAGCTGCTGCTCGCCGCGGGGCGGGCGCTCGCCGGCGGCAGCGGGCTCGGGGGGAGCTTGGGTCGGGTCGGGCATGGCGAAGGTTTTACACCGCCGCGCTGCGTTGTCACCTCCCCGGGCTCCCGCCGGCCGGCCGCCAGCGTCAGGGCGGCGCGGCAAAAAACCGGACTAGTGGGGGGCGCGGCGGCGCTTTTGCGGACCGGCCGGCGGGCGGCGCGCCGCGGCGGCATCCAAGCGATCGTGGACGGCGGTGAGGAGCAGCTTCTTGTGCAAAAGGCCCAGCAAGACATCGATGTGCGCCACGCCCTGGCCGATGAGCCGCAGCATCTGATCGCGCGGCAGGCTGCGCAGGGTGGGGCCGTCGAACTGCTCGACTTCGCGCACCACCAGGGCGCGCAGCGCCTCGACATAGCGGGCCAGATCGGCGATCGAAAAGCCGAGGTGATCGTTATAGCCGGAGCTGCGCAGCGCCCCGACGACCTCGGCGATGCGGGCGTCGCGCTCGGCGTAGACCACGGCGCCGTCGACCTTGATCGGGGTGAGCAGGCCGTAGCGCTCAAGCTCGGCGACATCGGCCGCCGGCAGGCCTGAGCGCTCCAGCAGCCGGCCGGGCAAAAGCGGCGGCTGCGAGTGCGTCGGATCGATCGCCCCGTCCAGGCGCTCGCGGGCGAGCAGCCGCAGCTCCAGCTCGGTCAGGCTCGCCCCCGGCCCGGCCTCAAGGAGCAGCGTCGCGATCTCGCGCAGCGACAGCCGGAAGCGGTTGCGCAGCTCGCGTACGAGCTCCAGCCGGCTGACAAAGGCGCTGTCGTAGCGGCCGACGGTGCGGCCGGCGGTGCGCGGGCGCGGCAGCAGCTCCTCGCGGATGTAGAATTTGATCGTGGCGATCGGCACCCCGGTGCGCTCGGCGACTTCCGAGATCGTCCACTCGCTGGGTTCGCGCGCGGCCGGCGCCGGGGGCTTTGGGGCGGCGCGGCTGTTGACGCGAGGCGAAATTTTGGCAGCGCTCATGACTCACCTTGAAACGTCGTGGCCCGAAGGTGGCTCGCTTAGAAAGGCCCAGCGAGCATTGACAACGCAGTGCGGCATCTGGATAGTTGAAGTATCTGACTAGATAGTAGTGGTATCCAATTTTGAGTGAAACGCTAGAGCAACCTGGACAGCCGACGGACTTTACCCAGACGCCGCGTTTTTTGAGTGCGGCCGGGCGCCGTGCGCGGGCAATGGCCCGGCTGGCTCAGGCGCTCTGATCGAGGAAGGACCAATAGCCCATGGCGCAAAAGCAGAACCAGTACCTGGCAGATCTCCGTGAGATTGAGTTTGTGCTCTTTGAGCAGTTCGGGCTGGGGGAGATCTTGGCCGACCCGACCTTTGCCAGCAGCACGGACGAAGCAGGCGCGAAGATGGTGCTGCGCGAGGCGTACAAGTTCGCCTGCGAGGTGCTGGGCCCGCTCAACGCCAGCGGCGA
>CALFML010000893.1 GCA_937879845.1 uncultured Myxococcales bacterium | reverse complement strand
TGGGCGGAAGAGCCACGCGTGCCGAAGACGGGCGAGTACAAAATTGATTTTATCATGGCCAAAGGATAAAAGCCCATTCCTCTGGAGGGGGCGATCGTAGTCACGCTGCAGGCGACCGGTGGCGACCATCGGCGCAAGCCGGGTCCGGAGGCGAGGAAGTACTCCAAATGGATAGCCGAGGGAAAGCAAGACCCGACCCGAGTCCGGGTGCATGAGCTGGCCAAGAGGCTAGGCATGCCCTCCTCAGGGCTCATCGCCGAACTAGAAGTGCAAGGGCTCAAGGTCCGCAACGCGCAGACTTCCTTTGACTCAGCCACGATCGCGCGGCTCGTACGCTATTTCATGGAGCGGAGCCGCCCGGAGCTGGGCTCCCCTCTACAGACATCACCCAGGCTTGCAAGCGAGAAGATGAGAGCGGAATTGCCGGCGGTCGGAGCCAGCGCTGCGAAGGCGTCGCGCGAATTTCCTTCTGGCGTACCGATTGACGGAGTCAGCGCGAAGGGAACGGCGACGGGAGAGCGACCGGAAGCACGGTTTGATGAGCAGGTCCTGGTGCCGCCCATGATACGGCCGGAGTACGAGGCGGCCCTGGCCCAACTTCAGGCAGCCGAGGACCTATTCAGAACGGAGGAATCCGCCTCGCTGCGCCACATTGACGACATCAACAAGCATATCCAAACGACCGAACGGAAAGTGGATTCGGCAACCGGCGTGGTCCTACCCGCAGGAACGAAGTCGCAGTGAACCCATTCATCTAGGGCTATTCCCACACGATCGCTCTCGCCTTTCCGGATATGACTCACAATCGACAGCGCGCGAACCCAGTATGCGCATTCCGGTGAAAAGGACCAGCCATTCAACGGGAACAATCCTACCGTGAGCCTACAACCCGGACGCGCGACGCTTCCGCAGCCATGGCCGACAGGTTGCTTGCGCCAGTCCGCTCGAGCGAACTGGCGCAAGCTCGCTGGAGTTCGTTAGCCCGCAGCGCGCGGCCAGATCCGCTCGCGCTCGGCCAGTCACCAGCCTCCTCCCTATGACAGCTCAGCTAATCTTGGTTCGATCGCTTCGTCATCAGCTCAGTCGCTCTCTGGCCGCTCTGGCAGAGTGCTTGCGTCGAACCCTAAAGGCGCCGGACTTGATTGCATCTCCATCGAAGGACTTTGAACTCTGAGCCTCGCTGGAGACGCCATCGGGGATCCGGCATCCGCCGACGGGCGCTGTACCGGAGCCGCCTGCTGCGGCACTGCTTGCGGTGGAGCAGGGGCTCGCTGTGACTGCAGCAGGGCCAAGCCGATCTCTTGGATGGTCCGGATCCCTTCGTGAGCCAGGGGGAGCCAATCTATCTTCTGCGGTGGCGGCGGCTGAGCCTCTTCCTTTACGTACTGCAGCACCTCCTTCTGGGCCTCGCGGACCATGCGCAGGGTGGCCAGCTGCTTTTCGATATCGGCGTAGGCCTCCTGGCTCTGGGCGCGGGACTTCTTGGTCAGCTCGTACATCTCCTGACGCATCATCCGGTTGAGCATCAGGGCTTCTCCCATTTCGCGGGCGTACTCGGAGCTGTGGATGAAGGCGTGTTTCTGCTGATCACTCTCCAGCGTCATTCTGTGCTCGGCCTGCTCCCGCGCCAGGTCCGGCTGCGCACTGGGAGAGAGCGGAGGACCACTCGGCAGGGGGAGGGACAGCTGCACATTCGAAGCAGCCAGGGCTCTCTGGGCGACGCTGTCTGCGCGAGTCGCTCCTTCGATCGGTCCCAGCGCCGCGGCAGCGGCCTCCGTGAGTCTCAGCTCAACGCGCGCGGTCTGAATCTGGCGGCCTGTTGAGTCGAAGTAGAAGACCTGATACAGACCCGGCAACAGTCCCCGCGGCGCCTCTCCGTGTCCATAAACGGAATAGTTATCTCGCGGGTATAGCTGGTATTCACCTTGCGGCGTGCGGCCGACAAGCCGATAAAAGGAAGCGTTGGCGGGAGCGTGGGTACATAAATGCTCAATGACGGATTGCATGATATTGTCCTACACAGGGTTGACGGAGTTGATAGCGATCATAGCATCGAATTCGCCAAACGCACGGCAGCTGCCGTCTGATGCGACCGATGTCAAACGCCCGTCGGCCGGGTCTTGGCCGCTAGGTGCAGAATTTGATAGGGAATTCCGACCGCTGTAAACGATCAATCCGCCTGTTATCAGACGCCTGATGCGATCGGTGACGATCGTGGTAGACTAGTTCTGTCTGACGATCGTTCTTCGCTAGGCAAACGCATCGAAGGCTTTTGGGGGGGTATGGGGCAAACCTAGAAGGTCATTGAGGAATTATGCAGATTCTTGCTCATTTGGAGAGGTCGATATGGAGATGAGACTGTGCAAGCTGTGTAAGGCGGTGCTGACGGACGCGCGGGCGATCTACTGCAGCGGGACCTGCCGCTCGCGTGCGGGCTGGCTCCGCCGGGTCGAGGACGGGCAGCGCTGGCTCGCGTTACCGGAGGGGCGATTTACCACGTCGCCGGATCTACTGCTTCTTCCCCCGGAGCAGCAGGCTGCCGCCTTCTTAGAGCGTACGCTGCAGGAGAGCGCCCCAGAGCGCGCCGCCGGCTACCGCATCGGCACGGCCGGTCCGCACTCGCAGCACATCCGCTGGTTTCCGGTGGCTAGGCGCGGACGCCTGCCCTGGTTCTCTCTGACGCCGTTCGAGGCACCCGCGGGGCCGCAGTCGGGCAAGTACGCCGTGCTCTACGTCGATGACAAGGGCCACATGATTGACCAGCCACGCTTCACGATCTGGGTGGAGCGTGGAGAGCCCGATCTCCGCTTCGTCGATGGCGATCGCGGGATGGAGCCGAGGCTGCGGACATAGGGCGAAGGACGAACTGTATGTATTCA
>CALFML010000892.1 GCA_937879845.1 uncultured Myxococcales bacterium | reverse complement strand
CGCCGAGTCGAGGAACAGCCCCTCCTTGATGATGCTGCCAAACTCGTCCCAGAACGCCCGGTAGGCTTCCGGCTTCTGCTCCTTGACGCGCTTTAGCTCATCGAGGACTTTCTTGACGAGCTGCTTTTGAATCGCGCTTATCACCTGGTTCTTCTGCAGGATCTCGCGCGAGACGTTGAGCGGCAGATCGTCGGAGTCGACCACCCCGCGGACAAAGCGCAGCCACGGCGGCAAGAGCTCCTCCGCGTGATCGAGGATGAACACCCGCCGCACGTACAGCTGCATGCCGCGCCGCTTGTCGCGATCCATCGCCAGATCGAACGGGGGCTTGGTCGGAATGTAGAGGATCGCCTGGAACTGGTACGGCGCATCGAGCGACAGGTGCAGGCGGGTGAGCGGCTCATCTTCGACGAAGCCGCCCGACAGCTCCTTGTAGAAGTCCTTGTATTCGTCGTCGGTGACTTCGCTCGCCCGGCGCGACCACAGGGCGGTGCTGCGGTTTACCTGCTTGCCGCCCAGGCGCACCGGCCACTTCACGTAGTTGCTGTACTGCTTGATGATCGCTTCCAGGCGCCAGTCCTGCAGGTACTCGCTTTCCTCGTCGTTGAGGTGCAGGGTGACGGTGGTGCCGGGGGTGGTGCGGCTGCCGGCGGACAGGGTGTAGCTGCCGCCGCCTTCGCTGCTAAAGTGTATCGGGGTCGCGTCGGGCTCGGCGGACAGGGTCTCCAGCTCGACCTTCTTGGCGACCATGAAGGCGGAGTAGAAGCCGACGCCGAACTGGCCGATGACCTCCAGGTTCTTGCCGCCGGCGCTGTCGCCTTGCTCCTTGAGCTTCTTGAGCAGGGTGCCGGTGCCGGAGCGGGCGATGGTGCCGATGTTGTCGATCACCTGCTGCCGCGTCATGCCGACGCCGGTGTCGGTGATGCGCACGAGCTTCTGGTCCTTGTCGACCGCGACCTCGATCGCCGCTTCCTGGCTGTCGATGGCGTGGCGCAGCTCGGGGCGGGTGAGCGCGAGGAAGCGCAGGGTGTCGATGGCGTCGGAGGCGTTGGAGACGAGCTCGCGGAGGAAGATCTCTTTTTTCGAGTAGAGGGAGTGAATCATAAGGTGCAGGAGCTGCTGCACCTCGGTGCCGAAGGTGCGCTGCTCCGCAGCAGCGGAGGCGCCGGCATCGCCAGCGGACGAAACAGGAGGGGCCGTTCCGGGATCGTGTTGTTCAGTCATGCTTGATTGGGTAATCACCCGGACAGCAAGGATCAAGAGTCAAATCGCGCGCAAGCCCACCTTTGCTGCCCGCGCCCGCCCAATCCCGCTCAGGACGCCGTCTGCCGCCGCGCCCGCCGCCGCCGCACCAGGCTGCCGAGCAGCGCCAGCGCCACCCCGTACAGGAGATACGACTGCAGAACCCCGCCCCAGAACTGCGCCAGCGAGCCCTCCAGCGTCACCGCCACGCTCAGGGCGAAGTACAGGTGCAGCGCCAGCGCCCCGGTGCCGGCCTGCGGATGGGCGAAGATCTCATCCATCACCCGCAAAAGCCCGCCAAGACCCATGAGCAGAACGAGCGCCCCGAGGACGCCGAAGTTGATGTACGCCTCGGCGATCTGCGACAGGCCGACCATGACGTGGGCGGTACCCGACTTGGTCGTATAGCCGTACAGGACGGCGGCCCACACGTCGGCGTACTGGGCGATGGGCTTTTCGGGAAAAAAGACCCGCGGCATCAGCGCATAGCGCAGGTAGCGGTAGGTGGAGCCGCCTTGGAAGGGGATGGCCTGCGGGGTCAGCTCGACGGCGTTGGCCAGCTGCAGGGCGGCTCCGGTGCGCGCCGCGGCGACCTTGACCGACTGCTGCTTATCCACCGCCGGTCCGAGGTCGCCGCCCAGCCAGTGCTGCGCCGTGAGATCGAGAAAGAGCAAGGCGCGCGCCGACAGCGACATCTCCACCTGGCGGTCCCAGACGCGGGCGCGGAACTCGCCCTTGACCGGCTGCAGCAGCAGCACCGAACCGAGCGCCGCCACCACCGGCCACATCCGCGCGCGCCGGCAAATCACCAGGTTGGCGAGCACGTAGATGAGCAGCGGCTTCATGAGCGGCGTCAGCACCCCGCGCATGAGCGCGACCAGCGCCGCCGCTGCGAACAGCCCCCAGAAAAGGAGCTGACCGCGGCCGCCGCGGCCGGTCGGCGATTCCGGACGCAGGGTCGGCAAGAGCACCATGGCGAACCCCAGGTCCGACGGCGTGAGCACGGCGATGACGCTTACGGCCGGCTGGTACACGGTCAGCTCGTTGCGCATCCACAGCACGTCGGCCAGGAGCGATAAAGCGACGATGCCGGTGCCGACGGCCCGCATCGGCATCGCCGGCACATCGAGCCGCGGGTGGGGCAGGGCGCGGCCCAGGTTGAGCGCTCCGAACAGGTGCCAGCCGAGGTAGATGGCCGGAGTCGCCAGCGCCGCCAGCAGCATCGCCAGATCGACCGCCGACTCGCTGAGCCGGGCCTCGCCCCAGCGCAGCAGCAGCCGGTCTTCGTGGAACACCGCCAGGTGGTAAAAAACCGCCGCCCACATCCCGGTCGCCACCACCGTGCTCACCCGCGCGTTCTGGCGGGTCAGGAGCCACAGCGCGGGCAGGAGCGCTCCGCCCAGTCCCAGCCAGGCGAGGATGCGCGAAAACGTGCTGAAGCGCTCCGTGGCGAAGAACAAAAACAGCGGCAACAGCACCGCCATCGCCGTCGCGAACGCGAATCCGAGCGGCGCCGCCGGCAGCGGCCGGGCGTCGGCCAGCGGCGTATCCCAGACATCGGACTCCACCGCCAGCGGGCTTGGCGCAGGCGGCGGGAGCGACCGCGCCATGGCCGCTGCGGCACCCGCCTCTGCGCTCCCCCGGCCCGCCGCCATGCTTACTC
>CALFML010000891.1 GCA_937879845.1 uncultured Myxococcales bacterium | reverse complement strand
AGAAAAAAATGCGGAAGGATTTGCCAAAGAATGTGCTATAGTTACCCATTATAGACTTAAAGCTGATCCAAACAACAAAGGAAAATTAATCGTTGATCCCGAAGCCAAACTAGAAGAAGAGTTAATCGTAAGGCCAACCAGCGAAGCCATTATCTGGAACACGTATAAAAAATGGATACAATCCTACAGAGATTTGCCTTTGCTGATTAATCAATGGGCAAATGTGATGCGTTGGGAAATGCGTACACGTCCTTTTTTGCGAACGGCAGAATTTTTATGGCAGGAAGGTCACACCGCCCATGCCACGCAACAGGAAGCTGTGGAAGAAACATTGCGTATGCTTGATGTTTATGCCGATTTTGCTGAAAATTTTATGGCTATGCCGGTGATTAAAGGCGTAAAAACTGCCAATGAACGCTTTGCAGGTGCTGAAGATACCTATTGCATTGAGGCATTGATGCAGGACGGCAAAGCGCTGCAAGCAGGAACGTCGCACTACCTGGGACAGAACTTCTCGAAGGGCGCGGATGTGAAGTTCCTCAACCGCGAAGGGAAGCTGGAATATGTCTACGCCACCAGCTGGGGAGTGAGCACGCGGCTCGTTGGTGCGCTCATCATGACGCACTCCGATGACAGCGGTCTGATTCTGCCGCCGAAGCTTGCGCCGATTCATGTTGCGATTGTTCCGATTTATCGCAAAGACGACGAAAAAGAGCGCGTCTACGCCGAAGCGGAAAAAGTCAAAGCAGAGCTTTCGGCACTGGGTCTGCATGTGAAATTCGACGATCGCGACAACATGCAGCCGGGCGCGAAGTTCTACGAATGGGAAATGAAGGGAGTTCCCATCCGCATCGAAATCGGCCCCAAGGATCTGGAAAAGGGCGTGCTGTGCATCGTCCGCCGCTTCGTCAGCGAGATTCCCGGCGAGTCGGCCGAGGATCAGCGCAAGCGCAAAAAAGCGTTCCTGCCGCGCGCCGAGGCCCTGGCCGGCATCAAGGACATCCTTTCGGCGATGCAGGGCGAGCTCTTTTTGCGGGCGCGGGCGCAGCACCAGGCTCGGACCCGCATCATCGACAACCTCGCGGACTTCGAGCGCTTCTTCAAAGACGAAGGCGGCGGCTTCGCCTGGGTCCACTTTGCTGGCGACGCCAAAGAAGAAGACGAGATGGCGCGGCGCTTTGAGACCACCGTGCGCTGCATCCCGCTCCCCGACCAGATCCCCGAAGCCGCGCGCGGCAGCGGCACCTGCCTGCTCACCGGGAAGCCCTCGGCGCAGCGGGTGGTGATGGCCAAAGCCTACTGAGCGCGCGTGGACTTAGCTTTTACCCCTAGGTACTTACAAAGGAGTTCGGTCATGCCAAATAGGAATCTTCTGGGTGCGTGCGTCCTCATGTTCGTGACAGCGGCCGGCTGCGGCAGCGCGCCGAGCCCCGGCATGGGCGATGCGCAGACCCCGCCCACCATCGGCTACGAAGGCATCGAGGCGTGGCTCTCCGCCGGCAGCTACAAGGAATGGCACTGCGAGCCGGCCCCGCACATGCCGCGCTCCCCATCGCCGCACAAGGGCCAGAACCGCATCTGCTCGAACGACCTTTTGAGCGGCGCCGGCCCCGGTGAGTATCCGGTCGGATCGGCCGCGGTGAAGGAGCTGTTCGACGACACCGGAGCGACCCTCAACGGCTACGCGGTCTATCTGCACACAAAGCCCGGCACGACCAGCAACACCTACTACTGGTATGAGCGCGTCCCCCTGTCGAGCGCGGCGCCGCACGATCCGGTCACCGGCGTCGTCTCCGACGGATTCGGCGGCGGCATGGCCGCGCCCGAGGTGATCTGCGTCAGCTGCCACAAGGCCGCCGGCTCGGACGCCGCTCACTCCGGCCATGACTACGTCTACACCCAGGTCCGCTGAATTTCCCTGCCGCTCTCCCTAGCTACCGTCTCGCCCTCCTGTCCGCCCGCGCAAACGCTATGCTGAAAAGGTGCCGCGGGTAGAACCCGCGGCGGCGCCGGTTGTCTCAAGATGTGAACGCGGCTCATCCGCGGCTTACCTGCGGCCAGGAACAAGAAGACCATGAAGCCCCTACGCTGCTCTGCGCGGCCCATCGCGGCGGCGCTTTTATGTGGTGCGACGCTGTTTGGCGCGTCGGAGGCGGCACAAGCTGGGGTTCCCATGCGCTCGCGCGGCGCCGCCTTGCCGAGCCTGCCCGCACCGCCGCCGCAGAACCTCACCCTGCGCCCCCCGCCCGGACCGCCCGTCCCGCCGCCCGGCGCGCTCATCACCGACGCCTACGGCATCAACCGCGACGTCGTGCGCCGGGTCATCTACGCCCACATCAACCAGATTCGCCACTGCTACCAGCAGGCCTTGAGCAAGCAGCCGACGCTTGCCGGGCGGCTCGTGGTGATCTTCGAGATCAGCCCCAAAGGCCATGTCGACGACCTGCTGATCTCGGAGAGCGCGCTGGGGGCCCCGGCGCTGCACCAGTGCATCGGCGATACCATGCGGACCTGGGAGTTTCCCGCTGCGCCCTTTTATAGCGGCAACGTCCGCATCGTCTACCCGTTCGTGCTCCGTCCCAAAGTCCCCGAGCCGCCGGCCGGCATCGAAGTCACCGACGACGAACTCGCCAAGATCGGCATCCTCAAAGATCCGGAGCCACCCATTGCCGATGTGGTCTTCTAGGTAGCGGAAGGCCGGGACAAAATTATCAGGGCGCTTAGACCGCGTTTGCTCAAGGGACGAAAATCTGACGGTTCTTGGTGGCGTGCAGCATCTACATGTCATGACCCCACGCCTTGGCTTGGTCTGCATGACCAGCGGCAGCGAAGTCCGGTTCCGCACGATTACGCGCACGCAGCTCCACAAGTTCACACCGGCGGAGCAGCGCAAGATCCTGCGCGAACTATACCGCGATAACGCCGCACGCTTAGGCCGCGGCTTCGCGTTTTGCAAGGACAACGGAATTTCGCTGTTCCGCATGAGCTCCGATCTGTTCCCGTTTTCCGACACCGACCTCGGTGAGGCCGTGCTGCGGGCGATGCGGCGGGAGCTGGCGGAGCTTGGCAAGAGCGCCGCCGGCTTGCGCCTTTGCATGCATCCCGATCAGTACGTGGTCCTAAGCTCCGATCGGCCAGAGGTGGTGGAGAACGCGCGGCGCGTGCTGGGGATGCATGCGCTGGTCATGGATCTGCTCGGGCAGCCGCGCTCGCCGTGGGCCGCGCTCATCATTCATGGCGGCAAGGGCGATCGCGGAGCGCAGCTGGCGGCGCAGGTGCGGCGGCTGCCGGAGGAAGTCCGCTCCCGCCTGGTGCTCGAAAACGACGAGCGGGCCTACAGCTCAGAGGAAATCCTGAAGGTCTGCGGCGAGTGCGAAGTTCCCATGGTCTTCGACGCCCACCACCACGTCATCCATGATCGGCTGCAGAGCTACGACGATCCCAGCATCGCCGCGACCCTGCGGCGGGCGGCGGCGACCTGGAAGGATCCGCAGTGGCAGCTGACCCACATCTCCAACGGCCGCGCCGGCTTTGGCGACATGAGCCACAGCGACTTCATCACCACCATGCCGTCATGCTACCGCGACGCGCCGTGGATCGAGGTAGAGGCCAAGGCCAAAGATCAAGCAATCAGCCGCCTGCGCCAGATGGGCTGGTGAGGTCCGCCGGCGACAGGGGCGGGGAGGGCGCCGGTCCGCTTCATTGGCCTCGGCGCGGAAAGGTTGGCCGCGCAGCAGCGTCGCTTTGACCTCAAGCCGGAGAACATCTTCCTCTCCGAAGACCCGGAGGCGCCGGGCGGCGAGCGGGTCAAGATCCTCGACTTCGGCATCGCCAAGTTCGTAAACGGCGATCAAGGCAAGCAGACCTCGACGGGGATGGTGCTCGGCACGCCCAAGTACATCTCGCCCGAGCAGTGCGACGGGCGCGAGCACTTGTCCGGCAAAGCCGATGTGTACTCCCTGGGCGGACGTGCCGCCAAGGAGGTTGGGAGCGGATGGAAAATGCGCGGCATCGCCGATGACGCTGGACTTACCTGGAGGGCTGCTTAAGTGGTGGGAGAAGCGGTGCGCCGTGCCGTGATGCCGTCTGTGCTGGAGACCGAGATATTTAGAACGCCTCTCAAAGCCGTAGCCAGGATGGACAGCTGCGGTGGCCAGCGCGCGGAGCGGCCTTTTGGCCGTGAGCACGGCCGCCGCCGCGGATGTCCACCGGAGTAGACATCATGCCCTGCGGGCACCCCGGTGAATGAAACAGCCGCGCGG